>LIQL01000600.1:6178-6496 GCA_001418405.1 Streptomyces diastatochromogenes
CCGGCGCGCTCCCTGACGAGGCATGAAAGCTCCCGAGGTTTTGTCGGACATTCTTCGGGGTCGCGGCTGCGGTGCGCTCCGCGATCCACGTCCGGCCCTCCAGGTTAGCCGCCCGCTCCGCGCGGTCGTGCTGGTGGGGTGGGTGCGGGGAGGCGTCTGACGTGCGGCGAGGTCGGTGGGGCGTCGGGTGTGGGGGATTCCCTGTGGACGGACCCTTGTGCCGGCCGTGGGTGCTGGCTAACCTCCCCTCCAATTGATTGTCCGACAATCTCGGGCATGGTGAGGTCGTCCGAGCCGTCCCACGACCGTCCTCCCCAC
>LIQL01000601.1 GCA_001418405.1 Streptomyces diastatochromogenes
GTCGGTCTCCTGGGCCAGTGCCATGGCGATCCAGACCCGTTGGCGCTGGCCGCCGGAGAGCTCGTCGACGGGGCGGTCCGCCAGTGTGGCCACGTCGGTGCGCGCCATGGCCTCCACGACCGCCCGTTCGTCCTCGGCCGACCACTGCTGCCACCAGCGCTGGTGCGGCTGTCGGCCGCGGGCGACGAGGTCGCCGACGGTGATCGCCTCGGGGGCGACGGGGGTCTGCGGCAGCAGTCCGAGGGACTGGGCGATCTTCCGGGTGGGGATCTTGGCGAGGTCCGTGCCGTCCAGCAGGACCGCGCCGCGGCGCGGTCGCAGCAGCCGTCCCAGGGCGCGCAGCAGCGTCGACTTGCCGCACGCGTTGGGGCCGACGACGACGGTGACGGCGCCGTCCGGCACGTCCAGGTCGAGGCCCTCGACGACGGTGCGTTCTTCGTAGGAGAGGGTCAGGCCGCGGGCCGTCAGACGGGCGGCGGGTTCGTGGGCGGCGGGCTCCTGGGCCGCGGTGTCCGCCCCGGCCGCCGGCCGCGGGGTGCCGGTACCGGTCACGCTTGTCCTCCTGTGGCCCGGCCACGGGCCCGGTGGCCCCTGACGATCAGCCAGATCAGATACGGGGCGCCGACCGCGGCGGTCAGCACGCCCACCGGCAGCTCGGTGGGTGCGAGCAGCTTGCGGGCGAGCAGGTCGCCGAGGACGACGATGACGGAGCCCAGCAGCGCCGAGCAGAGCAGTGGGATCTGCGCGGTCCGGGTCAGCCGGCGGGCGATCTGCGGGGCGAGCAGCGCCACGAAGTCGACCGGCCCGGCCGCTCCGGTCGCCATCGACGCCAGCACCACGCCGACCGTCACCAGCCCCAGCCGGGTGCGGTTGAGCCGGATGCCCAGCGCGGTGGCGGTGTCGTCGTCGAGGGAGACGGTCCGCTGGGCGCGCGCCGCCCACAGGACGGCGGGCAGCGACACCAGCAGCGCCCAGCCCAGCGGGGCGGCCTCCGCCCAGCCGCGTCCGTTGAGCGAGCCGGTCATCCACACCTGGGCCTGCTGGGCGACGAGGTAGTCGCCCTTGGTGAGGAACAGTTGGGTGACCGAGCGCAGCGCGACCGCGAAGCCGATGCCGATCAGCACGAAGCGGGTGGCGTGCAGTCCGCCGCGCCACGCGAAGACGTAGACCAGCAGCGCCGCCAGCAGCCCGCCGGCCACCGAGACGTAGGGCAGCACCGCGAACGAGGTGACGCCGAAGGTCATCGCCCCGACGGTCACCGCCCCGGCGCCCTGGGTCACGCCGATGATGTCGGGGCTGGCGAGCGGATTGCGGGCCACCGTCTGGATCAGCCCGCCGGCCACTCCGAAGGCCGCGCCGACCAGCAGCCCGACCACCATCCGCGGCAGCCGCAGCGTGCCGACGACCAGTTCCTGCGGGGACGGCTCGCCGGCCAGGACCTTGAGCACGTCGGTGGGCGCCACCCAGCTCTCGCCGGCGCACAGGTACGCCACGCACACCACGGCCAGCGCGGCGGCCAGCGCGACGGCGACCACGGTGGCGCGGCGGTGCAGCAGGAAGGAGCCGCGGCCGGCCCGGACCAGCGCGTACCCGGCGGGGCGGACCGCGCGCGGGCGGGCGGTGGGGGAGGCGTCGGTGGCCGTCATGCCGCCACCGCCCGTCGCCGGACCAGGGTGACCAGGAACGGCACGCCGATGAGGGCGGTCATCACACCGGCCGGGACCTCCGACGGCGGGAACAGCACCCGCCCGACGGTGTCCGAGACCAGCACCACGACCGGGCCGAGCAGCGCGGCCATCGGCAGCGTCCAGCGGTGTTCGCCGCCCACCAGGGCGCGGGCCAGGTGCGGCACGGCGAGGCCGACGAAGGCGATCGGGCCGGCGGCCGCCACGCCCGCGCCGGTCAGCACGGTCGCGCCGAGCCCGCCCACGATCCGCACCGTGGCGACCTTCTGGCCCAGCCCCCGGGCGACGTCCTCGCCGAGCGCCAGGGCGTCCAGTCCGCGCGCCACCGACAGCACCAGTGCCGTGCCGACCAGCAGGAACGGCCAGATCTGGGCGGCCACCGCGGCGTCCCGGCCGGTGAGCGACCCCACCTGCCAGAAGCGGAACTCGTCCAGTGCCGCGGCCTTGGTGGTCAAGATCGCCATCGACGCCGACACCAGCAGCGCGTTGATGGCGGCGCCGGAGAGCGCCAGTTTGACCGGGGTGGCGCCACCCCGGCCGCGGGCGGCGATGCCGTAGACGACCACGGCGGCGATCCCCGCCCCGGCGAACGCGAACCACACGTAGCCGCTCAGGGTGTGCACCCCGGCGAAGGCGATGGCGGCCACCACGGCGGCCGCGGCGCCCTGGCTGATGCCGAGGATGCCGGGGTCGGCGATCGGGTTGCGGGTGATGCCCTGCATGACCGTGCCGGCCATCGCCAGCGCGGCGCCGACCATCAGGCCGATCAGGGTGCGCGGCAGCCGCAGGTACCGCACGACCTGCGCGGCGTCGTCGGAGCCGCCGTGGACGAGGGCATCGAGGACCGCCGACGGGGCGAACGCGCGGCTGCCGACGGCGAGCGAGAACACCACGGCCAGCAACAGCGCCAGCACGGCCAGCGCGGTCAGGCCGAGCCGGCGGCTCCGCTTCCGGTGCGTCACGGGCATGGCATCACGGGCGTCGGGTCCATTCGCGCGGTCTGGAGCTGTCGTTGCGGACCCGCGGTCACCGGACGGCGGCCGCGGGTTAGGTAAGGCAAGGCTAACGGTACGTCCTGGCCGGTTTGCTCCGCAGGGGCACAGGCAGAATGGCAGGCATGGCTGCGCATCCCCTGACCGTCGGGTTCGACCTCGACATGACGCTGATCGACTCCCGCCCCGGCATCAAGGCCGCCTACGAGGCGCTGGCCGAGCGCACCGGGACGCACATCGACGCCGCCGCCGCGGTCACCCGGCTCGGGCCGCCGCTGGAGCAGGAGATCCGCCGCTGGTTCCCGGCGGAGCGGGTGGCGGAGATCTGCGACCTCTACCGCGAGCTGTACCCGACGCACGCGATCACCGGCACCCTGGCGATGCCGGGCGCGCGGGAGGCGGTCGACGCGGTGCGCGCGGCCGGCGGCCGAGCCGTCGTCGTCACCGCCAAGTACGAGCCCAACGCCAAGCTGCACCTGACCCACCTGGGCATCGCCGCGGACGCGGTCGTCGGCTCGCTGTGGGCCGAGGCCAAGGCGACGGCGCTGCGCGAGCACGGCGCGCGGCTCTACGTCGGCGACCACACCGGCGACGTGCGCGGCGCACGGACCGCCGGTGCCCTGTCGGTCGCGGTCGCCACCGGGCCGTGCGCCGCCGACGAACTGCGCGCGGCCGGTGCCCACGTGGTGCTCGACGACCTGACGGCCTTCCCGGCGTGGCTGGATCGTTACGCGGCGGATCCCGCGCGCTACCCGGCGGGCGGCGCCGACGGCGACGGGGCGGCCGCCGCCTCCGACTGACGGCGCTGGGCGAGCACGGAGCGCACCACTCCGCTGCCCGCGATCAGGAAACCGGCGCCCATCAGCATGGACATCCAGTAGAACTCCCACGGCAGCGGGTGCGTTCCGAGGAACAGTGGGAGCACCGTGGCGAGAGTGGCCAGTGCGCCAACTAGGAACACGATCGCGCCGATTCGGACCAGTAGATCCCCGGCCTGGGGCGTTTCATCAGACACCTGACCAGGGTAAGTCCGGGCCGGGGGCGCCGAGGATCCCCCTGGCGACGTCTTGTCACCGGGCCCCGGACCATTAGCCTTGGGGGAGGCGGGCTTCGGTGGCCCGCTGCACTGTTATCCAGACCATTTTTCCCACGCCGCGGCACCCCACGTGCCCGCGGCGAAGAGCCCGCATTTTCCGACGAGTACGAGGACGAGGACAGACGTGCCTACCGGCAAGGTCAAGTGGTTCAACAGCGAGAAGGGCTTCGGCTTTCTCTCCCGCGACGACGGCGGTGACGTCTTCGTGCATTCGTCGGTGCTGCCTGACGGCGTGGACATGCTCAAGCCCGGCCAGCGCGTCGAATTCGGTGTCGTCGCGGGCCAGCGCGGTGACCAGGCACTGAGCGTCGTGCTCCTCGACCCGACCCCTTCGGTCGCCGCGGCCCAGCGCCGCAAGCCCGACGAACTCGCCTCGATCGTCCAGGACCTCACCACCCTGCTGGAGAACGTCACCCAGCAACTGGAGCGCGGGCGCTACCCCGACAAGGTGCACGGCGCCAAGATCGCCGGGATGTTGCGCGCGGTCGCCGACCAGCTCGACGTCTGAGCCGCACCGCTCAGACGAACGTCAGCGCGGCGGGGCCGAGGGGCGGTACGAGCCCCTCGGCCGCGGCGCGGGTGAGCAGCCCGCGCACCGCGGCGTAGCCGTCCTCGCCGAGGTCGGCGGTGAATTCGTTGACATACAGCCCGATGTGCTGGTCCGTCACCTTCGGGTCCATCTCCTGCGCGTGCTCCAGGACGTACGGCCGGGACGCCTCCGGGTCGTCCCAGGCCATCCGGACCGACGTGCGGATCGCCTCCGCCAGCCGGCGAAGCACCGGCTCGCCCAGCGACCGCTTGGCGATGATCGCCCCCAGCGGGATCGGCAGACCGGTGGTCAGCTCCCAGTGCTCGCCCATGTCCGCCAGGCAGTGCAGCCCGTAGTCCTGATACGTGAAGCGGGCCTCGTGGATCACCAGGCCGGCGTCGACCTTGCCGTCCCGCACGGCCGGCATGATCTCGTGGAACGGCAGCACCACGACCTCGCCGACGCCGCCCGGCACCTCGGCCGCCACCCACAGCCGGAACAGCAGGTACGCGGTCGACCGCTCGCTGGGCACCGCCACCGTCTTGCCCGCCAGGTCCGCCGCGCCGCCCGGCTCCCGGGTCAGCACCAGCGGGCCGCAGCCGCGCCCCAGCGCCCCGCCGCAGGGCAGCAGCGCGTACTCCTCCAGCACCCACGGCAGCACCGCGTACGACACCTTCAGCACGTCCAGTTCGCCGCGCTCGGCCAGGCCGTTGGTGACGTCGATGTCGGCGAAGGTGACCGCCAGCTCCGGTCCGCCCGGGACCCGGCCGTGCGCCAGGGCGTCGAAGACGAAGGTGTCGTTCGGGCACGGGGAGTAGGCGATGGACAGCGGCCGGGTCACGAGGTCCTCCGGGGGGTGGGGGGCGGGGGCGCTGGAGCCGCCGCGG
>LIQL01000602.1 GCA_001418405.1 Streptomyces diastatochromogenes
GCCTGGGAGCAGAGGAAGACGGCGGGGTGGGCGGTCTCGTAGGGGACGCGGGTGAGCTTGGGGCGGATGAGGAGGCGGAGGCCGGCGGCGGAGCCGGTGGCGGTGTCGCCGCCGACGTAGTTGGCGTTGCGGGCGGCGAGTTGTGGGGGGCCGGCGACGGCGCGGGCGAGGACGAGGTCGCGGAAGCCGGGGGCGAAGCGCTCGATCTGGCGCTCGACGACGTCGGTGGCGTCGCCTTCCCAGCCGTTCGGGACGTGGCCGTAGGCCCAGAAGGTGTGGTTGCCGTCGGGGGCGCGGGTGGGGTCGATGAGGCTGGGTTGGGCGGTGATGAGGAAGGGGACGGAGGGGTCGCGGCCTTCGCTGGCGGCGTTGAGGGCGGCGGAGATCTCGCCGCTGGTGGGGCCGATGTGGACGGTGCCGGCGCGCCGGGCTTCCTCGGCGGTCCAGGGGGCGGGGCCGGAGAGCGCGTAGTCGATCTTGAAGACGCTGGGGCCGTAGGTGACGTCGCGGTAGGCGTTGCCGAGGCCGGCGATCCGGGCGAGGGCGGTCGGGGAGGTGTCGAAGACGTAGGCGCGGGCGGGCGGCAGGTCGTCCAGGCGCTTGACCTCGAAGTCGGTGTGGACGGCGCCGCCGTGGGCGCGGAGCAGTCCGGCGAGGGCGTCGGAGATGGCCTGGGAGCCGCCGCGGGGCACCGGCCAGCCGTTGGCGTGGGCGGCCAGGGCGAACATCAGGGCCAGGCCGCTGGTGCCGAGGCCGCGGAGCGGGGCGATGGCGTGGGCGGCGAGGCCGGCCAGCAGGGCGCGGGCCTTCTCGTCCTGGAAGCGGCGGTTGAGGAGGGTGACCGGCTGCATGCCGACCAGGCCGAAGCGGGCGTAGGTGACCGGTGCCTGGGGCAGGCCCAGCCACTGGGTGCGCAGGAAGTCGTGGGCCATGGCGTCCCACTTGCCGGTGAAGGGGGCGACGAGTCGGCGGTAGGTGCCGGCGTCGCGGGGGCCGAAGGACATGGCCGTCTCGCCGACGGAGTGCGCGAGGACGGCGGCGGTGCCGTCGGGGAAGGGGTGCGCCATGGGCAGGTCGGGGTGGAGCCATTGCAGGCCGTACCGCTCCAGGGGCATGGCGCGGAAGGCGGGTGAGCCCACGCCCAGTGGGTGCACCGCGGAGCAGGGGTCGTGGCGGAAGCCCGGGAGGGTGAGTTCCTCGGTGCGGGCTCCGCCGCCGATGGTGTCGCGGGCTTCGAAGACCGCTACGGACATGCCGCGGCGGGCGAGTTCGACCGCCGCCGTCAGGCCGTTGGGTCCCGCTCCGATCACGACGGCATCGAGCATCGTCGGCACCTGCGCCACTCCCCTCGTGTCCGACCCTCGTCGGTGAGGGTCAGTTGGCGGCAGCCAGCAGTCCGAGGATACGCCGGGCCGTTTGGGCGTCCCGGGCCGCGGTGAAGGGCAGGGCGTTGCCGCCTTCGATGCGGAAGGGCTGGCCGGCGACCGTGCCGCTGGCGCCGCCCGCTTCGTGGACGAGGAGGAGTCCGGCGGCGTGGTCCCAGGCGTTCTGCCAGCTGAAGGCGGTGGCGTCGAGCCGGCCGAGGGCTATGTGGAGGTACTCCAGGCCCGCGGAGCCGCAGGGGCGGGGGGCGATGCCGGGGGCGTCGAGGCCGGCGAGCACGCGCTTTTGGTCGTCGGTGGTGAAGTCGGGGTGGGAGGTGGCGACTTCGAGGGTGGCGCCGGGGGCGGGGTGGCCGGCGTGCAGCCGCTCGCCGTTGAGCCAGGCGCCGGCGCCGCGGCGGGCGACGGCCATCTGGTCGAGGGCCGGGGCGTACGTCCACGAGGCGAGGACCTCGCCGTGGTGGGCGAGGGCGACCAGGGTCGCGAAGCCGGGGTCGCCGTGGACGAACTGGCGGGTGCC
>LIQL01000603.1 GCA_001418405.1 Streptomyces diastatochromogenes
AGAGGTCCTAACAAAGGCGTTGGACGTGTCTGTAGGTGATGAGGCATGTAGCGAGCGCGAGGAAGGCTTCATGGATGTCGTCTCGTCGTTCCCACCGGATGCGCAGGCGACGGAATCCGTGGAACCAGGAGATGGTTCGTTCGACGACATACCGGAAGATGCCCAGGCCGGAACCATGCGGCTGGCCTCGCCTCGCGATCACGGGGCGGATTCCGCGCCGCCACAGCAGGCGCCGGTACTTGTCGTGGTCGTAGCCGCGGTCAGCAAACAGCGCATCGGGCCGGTGCCGGGGGCGGCCGACCACCCCGGCGACGGCCGGGATCTTGTCGAGCAGGGGCAGGAGTTGGGTGACGTCGTTGCGGTTGCCGCCGGTCAGCGACACCGCGAGCGGGATGCCCTGGGCGTCGGTGACGACGTGGTGCTTGCTGCCCGGCCGCGCGCGATCGACCGGGCTGGGACCGCTTTTGGGCCCCTGCGGGCCGCCCGCACATGGGAGGAGTCGATCACCGCCCGCGACCAGTCCAGCTTCCCGGCCGACCGCAGCTTCTTCAACAGCAGCACATGCAGCCGGTCCCACACCCCTGCCTCATTCCACGCGGCCAGCCGCCGCCAGCAGGTCATGCCCGAACCAAAGCCCAACTCTTGCGGCAGGTACTCCCACTGGATGCCGGTATGCAGCACGAACAGGATCCCGCACAACGCCTGCCGATCGGGCACCCTCGGGCGCCCCTCGACCAGCTTCGGCCCCGGCTTGGGCAGCAACGGCTCGACCAACGCCCACAGTTCATCCGACACGATCCACGGCCGCGACTGACGTTTCCCCACAGCCAGAGCAACGAGCGGATAGGCCAACAGTCACATGATCAACCACTTCTGTTAGGACCTCTAAGCGGGTGGTGCGCTGTCGACGATACCGAGTGCGGGGAGCCGGTCGGCGGAAGATCGGCCGGTCTGGTGGTCGGCCGGCGGTGGCGCGGTTTGTCAGTCTGGCCTGTTCGCGGGGCAGGTCTTCCAGGACCAACTCCTTGCCGAGGTCGGTGCGTTCCTGCTCTGAGGCCGGGGGACAGCGGTCGGACCGGGCGCGGGCGGCATCACCCGAGCCACCGGCACGGCCGGGATGTCGTTCTCGTGTCGCGCGGCCGCGACTGCAGCGCGAGCCGCGGCGGCAGTTTGCCAGGCGTGGACATGCTCCCCTTGCGGGCATGGTGTCGGCGGCCGGGGGTTCACGGGGTGAGATCGAGGACTCGGACGGGATGCCCGTGCCAGCGCTGCGGGTCGGTGGTGGCGACGATGGCCCCGTCGGGTCGGTCCGGGGTGGGCTGGGCAGCGTGCTGGCAATGGGCCGGACCCCACGACGGCTGCCGGGCCACCGCGAGCGAGGCGGACAGGTCGAGGTCGAGGACGGTGATACCAGGCAGTGCCGCCAGGTGCTCGGCGGTTCCGGGGCGGGCGCGGTCGGCTTCGACTAACGCACAGGCCGGCGCGTACAGGTGCCAGCCGGGTTCGGCGTGGGCGCGGTGGATGAGCCGGGAGGCGAGCACGTTGCCTTTGCCGACGGCGGCCATCGCGGTCTCGTCCAAGATGATGTGCATGGCGTCGGTCACCGGCCGGCCACCTCGGCCAGACGCCGGTCGAGCTCGTCGTCGAGGCCTTGCTCCTCGGCCGAGGTGGGGGCGTAGCCGCTCCACTCCTGCAGTACCGCCTTGGCCTTCTCCGCGCGTTCGACGCGTTCGGCCGGCGTGAGTAGGGTGTCGGCCAGGCGCGCGAGGTAGGCGCGCAGTGAGAGGCCTTCGGCGGCCGCGATGGCGGCGAGTCGGTCTTTGGCTTCCTCGGGGATGCGGATGTTTGCATCGGACATCGTTAGGCTCCCTTCCACACCCCTAGGGTACGGGTACGTACCCGTATGTGGGATCGTCTTGGCTTGCACGCAGTCGATACCACGCTCGCCAACCTCGGGGGCTACTGTGTGAGATCACGTGATTACTTGTTCATGGTGCCCCGCTCACGTGGGGACACTGCCGGATCGCTCTTTCACACCAGGCCACGCCGGAACCCCCACCCGCGTGGCGAAGACAGACGTCGACGCCGCCCTCGGGCCGCTCGGCCGCTGCTCCTATGCGGACTGCGACGACTACCTGCCAGGGCGCGGCTCGTTCCCGCTCCAGCTCGTGGACCCAAGCCCTGGCGGTCATGTCCCGGTGCGACTGCCGTTCGATGGCCGCCCGCTGCTCCGCCTCGGAGCTCGGGCATCGCAGCGTCGCCGGCGGCCGCCGCGACCGTGCGGCGCTGCGCACGACGGTCGAGCTGCCGCTCCTCGCACCGGGGGCAGCCGCGGCCGGGGCAGCCGTGCTGGGTGGCCGAGACCCGGCGGAACAGCCCCACGTGCGTGGGGAAGAGCCTCGGGGGCATCCGGCTTAGCCCAGAAGTCGGGGTCCGGACGGGCGAGCGGGAACACCCCCACGCGCGCGGGGGTAGCTCGGAGTTCATCCAGGACAGTGCGCCCCTGAGCGCGCGGGGGTGGTTCTGCTGCATGCCCCGCACCGTGCGGCCAGCGCCGTCACCGGTCGACGATCCCGGTCTCGGCGGACAGGGTCCCGCAACCGCGAGCGGCTCGGAGCTCAGGGCAGTCGGCTGCCGAACTTCGACAAGGCCGACCACCGCGAGCGCAACGGGGCCGAGCGCGGGGTCAACGGATCAAGCAGTGGGACGTATCCATCGACACAGGCCACAGGGTCAGCCTTCGCAGATGGGTTTTCCGATATTCGCAGCTGACTGGGAAGCGTCCATGTGTGCCACGACGACCATGCCGGCCGTCAGCAGGATCATGAGGCAGGCGATGATGAAGAAGATCGTTGAAACCGTGCTCTGCCAACCACAGTTGGGATTCTGCCCTGCATGCCGTGCGGACCGGAACATCAGCAGATGGACAGCCACCGACATGACGGCCGCCGCCAGGCCGCCGTAGGCGACGGCGAAGTGAGTCCAGGGCAGAAGCGTGTACCGGCATGCCGTCGACTGGAATTCGTGGTGCCCGTTGGAGAGTGAGACTGACACAAAGAAGCTGACGACGGCGGCTGCCGAGAGCAGCGGCACGGAGAGGATCATCGTCTGCCAACGTCCCGACGGACGTTGGCCGCGCTGGACGCGTTGTGGTGTGGCTGCGGTACTCACGTCAGTACCAATCCGGGTGCGGGCGGACGATGCGGATGCGCTGCTGTCCTTCGGCCTTTTCCGTCGTCGGGAGTCTCCCTTGCAGACTCACGTTCTGGTACGAGTCCTGGTGTTGTGTGTACTTGATCTCGCCGTCCGGCATCACGGCCGTGACCACGGCGGCGTGGTGGGTGTTGCCCTGCTCGATCTTGTCGTTGGGGCCCTGCTGCTCGTAGTAGATGATGTCACCGGGCCGTGCCTCGGATCGTGGCACTTCCTCCCCGCCGTGCTTGAGCATGAAGTTCTGCTGATTCTCGGCTCCAGCCCAAGTCTTTGAGTAGTACATGCTCGCGTCGATTGTGTCGATGCCGATGCCGCCGGTGTTTCCCCACGTATCGTCGCCTCGGGCGCCCGACCAGAAGTCGATTTTGTGCTCCATGCCTGCGTGGTCAAGTGCTTGGGACACGAAGTTGGTGCAGTTGTTGTCGAACTGGATCGGGTCCTTCTTGTCCCAGTTCTCCAGCGCGTACTCCACCATCTTCACGCGGTCGAATTTCCCATCTGTGCCACGCAATTCACGTTTGATGTTCTCAGGAATTCCGTCGAGATGAGCGATCTTTACCGGCTCGGCACGCATCAAGTCATGCTGCTGCTTCTCGCTTAGGCCGTTCCACCAGGCCCGTACCACGGAGGGGTCAGTGCCTCCCTTCGGGATGTCGGCGGCGAGCATGTCCATTTCGACGTGCGATGCGCGGTTCTGCTCTTTGAGAGCCTTATCCGGATCATTGATACTGACCGTACCTGCCAGACGGTACAGCTCGGCCGCTGTCTTCTCGTCCGCTTCAGTCGCCTGCTGAACCGCTTGATCCCGCAGTGCGACGATTTCGCGGTATGCCTGCTGCTGGCCAGCTTCGGCGTTCGCGCTGGGACACTCCAGCGGCATGCCGTCCTCGCCTAGAGGAAGGTCATGAGCTCGTGAGAGATCGGCTATCTGGTGCGCGATGCTCATCGCCGTTTCAAGGCTAGTATGCATGCCTTCCATGACCATCTTGACGCTGAGCAGCAGGTCGTACGCCGACTCGAGTTGGTTCGCCAACGTCACGAAATCGCCGGCCGCAGCTGCGCCGACTTCGTCGGCCCAATTATCGGCAAGAGGCTTGACGCCTTGCTCGCGTACATCGTGCGCCGCATTCAAAGCATACTTCGCCAGTGCTGCCCAGTCGTCCGCGGCTTCTTTCCATTTCTGCGGATGGGCACTGATGAGTTCCGAGTACGAGACCACGGTGTCAGTTCCTTCCCAGGTCCCGCATACCGGCCCTCAGCCGCGTAACGGCTTCCTGGTCGGCAGCATCGTAGCCGTCGGCGGAGTCTTGCAAACGCTGCCCCAGTTCGCCCATCTGCTTGGCGAGCTCGATCATGTGATCTTGCCAAGCAGTGCGGCACGACATGACAGCGTTACCGCTCTTCCAAAACATGGCGTCGAAGTAAACCTCTTCAGAGCTGTCAAGGACATGCGACAAGCGCCGCTGGGTGTCGCTCGACAGCGCCTTCATGTCATCGCCGGTGCCACGGACCTTCGCCGTGTCCACCTGTATGTCACCCACGACGCCCCCTCGATACGGTCGATCGTTTTCGTACGTGGCCTTGCGCAAGCCCTCGTACATCGTGCCCGCACACCCTATGACGTGCCCGACACGCCTACGAGAAGGAGCCAAGCCAACCGCTGTCCCGTTAGTGGCCGTCCCCGCGCCTGCCGGGGAGCCCGCTCCGGCTGCGTTCCCACCATCAGGCGCTCGTCCCCACACCCATGGGTGAGTTCCATCGGGTTTTGGTCCGTTGCGCTGACTGTGGTTGTCCAGAGCTGCGGAGCCCGCACGTGGTGCTTCCGCCTTCGTGAGTCGGCTGGTGCTGGCTCTGATGTGCCGGCTTCGAGGTTGGACTCAGGCGCGGGAGACCGGCTACCGCGCTCGGGTTCCCGGCGTTAGGCAGGCGTGGCGCCGGCGGTCAGGACTTTCACGGCGAGGTGGGCTCCGTCGAATTCGTAGGTGGCACGGAACTCCCCGACCCGTACGCATCGCAGGTGGGTGCCGCCGAGTCTGTTGCTGGAGCGCGGTTCGGGGTTGTCTGCGAGCGCGTTGACGGCGCCGACGAACGGCTTGACCGTGTCGCCGTACTTGGCGCGTAACCGTTTCAGTCCCTCGGAGGCGGCCCGTTCCCAGATGACGGTATGGCTCACGAAGCCTTCCTCGTGATCATCTGCTCGACCTCATCAGACGTGTAGGTGGGCCCGCCTTCGGCGCGGACATGCAGGGCGACGGCGACGTCGGCGAACCCAATCGCAGCCTCCCTGGCCTCGTCGTCGAGGGCGGCGTCGGCTAGGGGCCTGGGTCCACCGGTGGTTGAGCCATGCCGCGAACGCGCCGCCACCATCGAGGGCACCGAGTTCCTGATCGAACTCCTGCCGCCGGTCGGCCCGCAAGCGTTCTCGGACCGCCTCGACGCTTCGGGGGATGTCCTGGCCGGCATAGCCGGTTGCCTCGCGAGGTTGGCCCGTGGCCCTGGCCCACTGGAGATCCGCCAAGTCCTACTCCTCTCGCGCGGACATCACGCTACTCCGATGACGGTGGCCGGCGGTCGACTTCTGACCCGGACCCTGAGCGGAGGTTGGCCGGGGCTCTGTGTCAGGGTGCCGAGACAGGCCCGTCGTGACAGTCGACTTTCGGGGTGCTGATCGTTGAACCTGCTCAGTCGTCCCCGCAAGGGCGGATGTCGTCCCGTCACCTGGAGAGACTGGCGGTCAGTTGGCCGTCGCAGTGGCCGAGTTGCTGTCCGGCGTCACTGCGGGCTCCTGGTGAGTGTGCGGAACGTCCTGGAAGGCGACGAGGGGAGTGGCCGGATGAGGCCGCTCCCCTCTGCGTTTCAGGCGGCTTGGCGGCGGTCGGTGAGGCTCAGTAGGCCGAGGATGATCAGGGCGGCCGCGGAGGTGCCGACGAGCATCCACATTGCCGACTGGGTGCCGTGCGCGAACATCTGGTTGAAGACGTCGGTGATGTCGTGTGCGTTGAGGGAGGTGTGCTCCTTGAGGAGTTCAGCGGCGCGCTCCGGGTCGGCCACGGCGTCCCGGGTCCAGGGGCCGATGGCCACGCCCTTGGCCGACAGCGTGTCGGTGAGGTGGGATTCGGCCTGTACCCGGTAGAGGACGATGCCTGCTGCCAGGCCGATGGCTCCGCCGAGGTTGTGGAACGTCCAGGAGGAGCCCATGGCGAGTCCTGCCTGACGTTCCGGTACCGAGGACAGGGCGGAGACGGTGGCGGGGCCGAGCACGCTGCCCCAGGCCAGTCCCATCGCGACCAGCGCCACCACGATGAGGAAGAGGGAGGTGTCGGCGGTGAGTTGGGTGAAGAGCAGGGCCGAGACGGTGAATGCGGTGAAGCCCGCGATGAGGATCTTCCGGGGGCCGTAGCGGTCGGTCAGCCGCCCCACGAAGGGGGACAGCACCGCCATCACCGCCGTGCAGGGCAGCAGGAGGGCACCGGTGGCGTATCCGTCGTAGCCGCGTACTTCGTCGAGGTAGAGGGGCAGCAGGAAGAGCACGGTGGCGTAGAAGGAGGCGAGTGCGAAGTCCGAGACGATCGCGGCGAGGAAGGCACGGTGCTTGAAGAGGCTGAAGCGGATGATGGGGTCCGCGGCGCGCTTCTCCACGAGGTAGAAGGCGATGAGCACGATCAGAGCGAAGGCGAGAAGTCCCAGCGTGGGAAGGCTTGTCCAGCCCCATGTGCCGCCGAGTGTGAAAGCGAGCACGACGGCGGGGATGCCGAGGCTGATGAGGATGAGGCCGGGCCAGTCCACGCCGGTGGTGGCTTCCTCGTTGCGGGACTCACGGACGCTGAACGAACACAGCGACAGTGCGAGTGCGACGAGCGGTACGTTGAGCCAGAACACCCAGTGCCAGCCGGCGGCGGAGACGAGCACCCCGCCGAGCATGGGCCCGATGGCCAGACCGACACCGTTGACCCCGTACAGGGCACCGATGGCCCGGCCGCGCTGGGATTCGGGGAAGGCGTTCTGGACGATGGCGCCGGTGGAGGTGTAGAGGATCGCCCCGGCGGCGCCCTGCAGGAACCGGAAGGCGATGAGCCAGCCGGTGGTGGGGGCGAAGCCGGCGCCGAGCGAGGCGAGTCCGAAGACGACCGTGCCGATGTAGAGGACACGACGCCGGCCGTAGGAGTCGGCTAGCCGCCCCATGGTCACCATGAACATGGATAAGGCGACGATGAACATGTTGACGATGAGCTGGAGATCGGTGACGGACGCACCGAGATCCTTCTGGATCTGCGGGGCGGCCGTGTTCACGATGGTGAGATCGATGCAGCCGAGGAAGCTGATCAGGCTCACCCCGGCGAAGGCCCACCACCTGCGGTCCGATGGGGCTTTCGTCGCTGACTTGGGGGTGGTGGTCGATGGCGTCACAGTGTCGTGTCCTCTGTACCGGATGGTGATGATCGTGGAGCTCTAGGCAAGTTGGTCAGCAGCGGCGGCCCGCTTCTTGAACCTCAAGGACAACCAGCCTCCCTTTCCGGGGTATTCCGTCGTGACGAACAGCCGTTGGGATTCAGCCATGGCGGCCGTCATCGGCTGTGGGTAGATGACGTGGTCGTAGCCCTGGTGTGCCCACATCGGCATGATGATGGGGCACTCCTCTATGAGGTATTCCAGGCATCCTTTGAATGCCTTCTCGGTGTCCGCTTCCGGGGTACGTGCCGTGAGTCGGTCAATGAACTTCTTGATGGTGGAATCTACCGCCTGGCGGTACTCTGCGATCTCCGCGTATGCGCGTTCGATGCGCTGCCTGAATTGAGGGTAGTCGGGGTCCTTCAGTGCTTCGTCCCACCGGAGCACCTCGTTGGGCACAGAAAGCTGGCCCAGGATCTTGTCGTTGCGTTCAAGCCATTCGTCCCCCTCGCGCAGGGAACGTGCGTATGCCTGCTCGGGAGATGCGTCAATATAGTTGGAGCGCTGCAAGGTGTCGGCCACCGCGATGGTCAACTGCTTGAATTCGCTGCGGTTCACCAGCTCCACTGTGGCTCTGAGCTTGTCACCCTCGTGATAGCGCTGGCCGACACTCACCAGTAGAATGGCTCGCGTGCCGGCGAGGGTGAGTTTCTTGGCGGCCTCCCCGAAATTCGCCTTCGTACGTCCGTCGACGAGGTAGGAGTTCATTCCTGCCTCAGCTCCACAGGGTGAGCGGCCGGTCGGCACCGTGGTAGCCGATGAAATGGCCCAAGGTGATGCGGGGCTCGTCGCTGGACGGCCGTACCGCATGGATCTGGCGCGGGTTGAGGAGCAGCAGATCGCCCGGCGCAGGCTTGATGACCGCCTTCGGCGGGCCCAACTGATCGCGTTCGAGGCCCCAGACCCGTTCCCCCTTGAGCTCGTTGTAGGCGTGCTCGCCAGGTTCGGTGCCCCACAGTTCGAGTTCGCCGCCGGTGTGCGGGATGTTGATGTAGATGTTGGCCGAGAGCTGTGCGACCAGCTCATGTGCGTCCGTCGAGGGAAGGTTGCGTTCCAGGGCGTCGGTATGCGGATTGAGATCCACTCCCTGGTCCTGGAACCGGCAGATGCCGATGAACGCCTTCCGCCCTTCAACGCTCAGCAGGCTTGCCCCGGGGTTCCAGGTCTCTTCGAGGAGGAGGCGGAGAGTGTCACTCGGCGACGCGTAGGGGGAGAATAGATCTCGCATTCTTTGGATGTTGTCCCGGGCTTCCGAGTGATAACGCTCGCGGGACGCGTCATCGCTGATCTCGGAGTAGGCGAAGCCTATGCGCTGGAACGTTGTGTCCTGACTCAGGCCACCCTTGTCCGGGTGGTCGACCAGGTGATCGCGTGCGGATGTCACGACCTCGGCGGGGGCGAACCCCGGTATATGTACGGCTAATACCGTACCTTCGATGAGTGCAAGAATGTCCTCATGGGTGAGCTCGCGAAAAGTCGCCCGTCTCGTAATAGACATTTCTTCCCTTCCGGGTCCTCGGGAAATGGGTGGCGGCCCTTCTTCGCATTTCCGCTTGAGTTTGCTTCGCTCCCACTACATCTGCTGGCCGCGCAACAGGTCAATCGACTTAATGTGAGTGCAATGTGAATGTAAAGAATCGCGGCTTGAATCAGTGGACTAAGGCGCTGTTGAATTGGCCTATTTCATCGCCTCGGAGCGGTCTCATCCCGGCTGCGCGCATCTCTGCCGAGTCGCATCCATCGAGGTCAGAGACGCGAAATTGGGGGGAAGCGAAGGCTGGCACAGGTGCTCCTGGCCGAGATCGGGCTGGCGCGTTCTGTGCGCCGATCGGGATCCCGCCGAAAGAGACGCGACATACTGCCGCAACGGTGTTTGGTGTCGACCGTTCCGCCATCAGCCGGGTCGTCGGCCAGATCCGACCGTGCCTGGGCGGGCGGAGCCGTGCGGTTCAAGGCACCGGCCCGATCCGTGCCGGCGAACTCTGGGCGGCGTGTTCGCCTACGCCCAGGCCGAGGGCAGCGAGTTGCGCCTTGACGCCACCGAGATCCGGGCCCGCTGGCCGGCGACCGGCCGCGGCGGGCGCCGTGCGTTCACCTCGGCAGACGTGGTCTCAGGACTCAGTCAGCGAGTACCTGTTCGCGCAGGATGTCGGCGTGTCCGCAATGGTGGGCCAGCTCTCGCAGAACTTGCAGGTACACCCAGCGAAGCGTGCGCGGCCCGGTCCGATGGCCCGTCACGACGGCGTCCAGTGGCAGGCCCGCGATCGTCGTCCGGGCCGTGGCGCAGGCTTCCCGGTGCGCTGCCGTGACCGAGGCGACGGTGTCGTCGCCGGAGAGCTGGAAGGATGCGTCCGGACTCGGTACCAGGCCGAGCTCGCGGCGGGACGTGCCGCCGACGCACTCTTCGAACCACACCCGCTGCATCCACGTGACGTGCTTGAGCAGACCGAGCAACGTCGTTGCCGACGGGACGAGTTGGCGGCGGGCCTGTTCTTCGGTGAGACCGTCGAGAGTCAACTCGATGGCGTTGCGGTATTCCTCGATGAATGCATCGAGCTGGGTGCGTTCGTCGTCCAGCGGTACATCGAACGAACCCATCAGAGTCTCCCCTCACACCGTAGGCCGAGGCCCATGGCAACTCGCGCGGGCGACGGCCCGCGGCGACGTCGACAATCCTGGTCGCACGACTCTTGCCGCACGAGTCGACGCCAGGCAATCCGTGCACAGCCCGAGGTGAGCAGCCGGCGCACAGTGGCTGTGTGCGGTCGAGCGCAGTCCGAGAAGTGCGCACCGCAGCAGCCAGGATACGGTGCGTTCGACGAGCCAGCGGTGGCGGCCGAGCGAGGTCTCGTCCTCGGTCCCACGACGCGCGCTGCGGACCTTGGGCCCGTGCTGGTGCTGGTGCGGGTGGTGACGGCGACGGAGGTGGTCGTAGCCCTTGGCGGCGATCCGCCCCGAGTTGCGGGGCGGATCGCGCCGGGGACGCCCGGTGTTCAGTGCGAACGCGATGCCGAGTGCGCACCGTCGTACGCCTCGGCCGAGTGGCACATCGCTCGACGTCCGGACGGCCACCGGCGTTTCCCTCGGCTCGCTCGGCGACCCGAGAACGCCCCGGAGCCGCGGGACTGGTGGGCAGGACCGCTGAGCGCCACGGTGGGGCTCGGCCGCTGGCGACGGTGGCGGACGTGTCCTGCCTGAACCGGTTGGCTGGGCCGTAGGTCGCTTGGTCAGTGGTTCTCGCGGCGTTCGGCTGTTCCCACGCGCCGGGCCTGGCTTGTGTCGTCGCCCGTGTCGACCGGCGCATCCTCGCCATGGCGGCCGTCGTCTGGCGCAACAACTTGACTGGCGCGCAAGTAACTTTGTCACTGGTCGCCTATGACCACCGACCGGCCCTACAGTTGATCGTGCGCCAGGACGTCCTCCAGTTCATGCATCAGCCGCCGCTTCGGTCGCGCGCCTACCATTTCCTTCACCAGCTCGCCACCGCGGTAGACCTGCAAGGTGGGAGCGGCGAGAACGTTGCAGGCAATCATCGTGGCGGGGTTCTCGTCGGTGTTGAGCTTGGCGACGGTCAGGCGATCCGCCTCCTCGCGGGCGATGTGTTCGAGGACCGGCGCGAGCTGTCGGCAAGGGCCGCACCAGGATGCCCAGAACTTGAGGAGGACGGGCCGTGTGCTGTGCAGTACCAGCTGGTCGAAGGTCTCGTCGGTGACGGTGATGACGGCGGTTTCGGTGGTGTTCACAGGTGGTGTCCTTTGCTCTTGGGCGGGCCGGGCTGGATCATTCGGAAACGCAAGGGGAGAACTCGCAGCGCGGATCGGTGGTCCGGACCTCGATGGCCCGTTGCAGTTGTCCGGAGACCCGCTGACGCACCTCGCTCAGGTGGGCGATACACGCGTCCAGCTCGGCGATCTTGTGGCGGTAGACAGCGATGGAGTCCGCACAGCGATCGCCGGTCTCGTGACCGTCGCGCAAACACTCCACGAAGGGCCGAATCTCCTCCAGCCCGAAGCCGAGATCCAGCAGCGAGCGGATCTCCCGAACGATCCGCAGGTCCTCGTCCCCGTAGTCGCGATAGCCGTTGGCAGCCCGCCGGGCTCGCAGCAGCCCCTGCGCCTCGTAGTAGCGCAACGACCGAGTGCTCACCCCGGCATGCTCGGCCAGCTCCCCGATCCGCATGGTGGCTCCTCCCTGGTTCACCCGAGACGCTAGACCTTGACACCGGCGTCAAGGCCAGCGCTGGGGCCAGCATGCCGCCGGGAGGTCGAGATCAGAGGGCGTTTTGGACTAGGGCATCCAGAGTTCGGTGTGGCTGCTGGCCTGGTGTCCACGGACCGCGGCGGCTGGCTCCTTGTGCCTGCCCGTCACGCCGCGCGGCGAGACCGTACGCCTCGGTGCCTGGGCACGCCTTGACGGGCCTCGGACCTTTCCATCTCGCCGGTCCGGACCATGAGCAACAACTCGCACCGCCACTGCGGTGACGCATCCGGACGGTGGGCGAGCCAGTGCTCCATCACCGGGAACAAGTAGTGCGCTGAGGCCGCCTGGATATGCTCCCGCAGCCAATCGGCCGGGAGGCGCTGGCTGAACCTCAGCCGCGACGCTTCCTCCTCCAGCAGGAGCAGCTGATCGGAATCCACGGCGCGGATCGTCCGCGGCAGCGCTGCTGACATGCTGCCATCGTGCCACCAGATGGCGCCGGTGCGACCGCCTCGCGCCGACGAATGGGGGCGCTTGCCGGCCTCGGGCCGGGGCTGCCTGCGGTGCGAGGAACGGGCGCTCGACCGTCGTTGCGTAGCCCAGCACGGCCGTCGTAGCCCGGTGCGGGAGCCGCAGTTCGACGACGTCGATGACGACCAGGAGTTGGTGTTCGACGTGCTTCATGTCGAGGCCGCAGCGGGTGGGAGGCTTACCGGTTGTCCGTCGTGTCGTCCCAAGGGCGCCAGTGGCCGGCGTCCGCGGTTCCGAGTTGCTGGTCGGCGAAGTGCACGCCGAAGCCGAAGGCATCGTCCTGGGACAGGAGTTGCACGAGTCGGCGGCGTGAGGCTTCGGCCTCGGCCCGGTCGTGGTCGAGGACGACTTCCCAGTCGGGGTGTGGCCGTTCCGTTCTGCAGGTGATCATGGAGCAGACAGGCCGTTTCGCCGTCGCTCCGCGCGTCTTGCTGTTGCTCTACGCCGGTCTACGGCCCTGTAGGCCGGCGTAGGCCGCCGGTGTTGAGTGGGTCTGACTCGCTGGCCAGTCAGCGTGGGTCGGTGTGCGTCCGGCCGGACCAGATGTCGATCACCACCTGGTGGTGTTGCGGGCGTACGGCTGGTGTGCCGGCGGCGTAGTTCTTGTCGACCTGGGCCGCCTCGGCCGCGTTCGGCTTGGCGTTCGTGCAGGACGTGCCGGGGCCGTGGCCGGACATGAGCTCTGAGCAGGGCCCGCTGTAGTCGTCGGGCAGCCCGAGGATGTGCCCGGTTTCGTGCGCCGTGATCCGGGTCGTGTCGTAGCCCTCGTCGACCGCCTGCTGGCCCAGCTGCACGTCACCGTTGCCGCCGGGGAAGATCGGCCCCAACGTGGTCTGTGGCCACCCGCTGGTCGCCTCGTAGACGTAGTCGGCCGAGCCGGGGGAACTCGCCGGCTCCAAGTGCACGTTGTGCACGGCGTCGTTCCAGTTCTGCACGGCTTGCTTGATCGCGCCCGCCCACTGACCGGCACCACTGGCGTCGTAGGTCAAGGTGACCACGGAGGTGGTCGCGTGCGCCGCGGGGTGCGCCGAAGGGGCGCCGGCTGAGGTGCCCAACATGGCCGGGACGAGCGCCGCCAGGGCGGCTATTCGCTTGATCATCGGACTGATACGCCTCCTTGGGTTTCCGTTGCTGTCCGAAGTAAACGAGTTCGTCGCGGACACGACAACCTCTCGGTCGGCGATCGGGTCCGGTTGTTGCCAAGTTGGCTCAAATGGAGAGGAGTTGACAGTGGGTAGGGTGGGGGAAGGAGGGCGAGTGTCATTGGCCGGTCGTGACGGTGGGAGATCGAGCGCCGTCAGCCCGCCTTGCGGGGCGGCTGCTGCGGATTGTGCCGGGCTCGCCTGCGATCTTGAGGGGAGTTCTGGGGCTGGCGGGTTGGTCCGGAAGCGGTACGCGCCGGGATCGATCCGGTGCCGCCGAGTTGGGTCGGCCAGGGCGTCACGCGGCGCAGGTGCCCCCGGGCGGGGATCGTGGGGGACGCGGGCGGCCCGGTGATCGTTCGGTATGCGGCGCGGCCTCCTCGCATACAGGGGAGGCGAATCGGCATCTCGGCCAACGGGCGGCTGGTTTCGGCTTGTTCGCCGCGGGGTCGTTAACAGGACGTTCATCAAACTGTTGAAGCGGATAGGGGTGGGTGGGCGCCGCGGGGGACCGCGGAGCGCCGCCGGAGAGGACCGAGCGCGACGGAAGGGCGGCACGCGATGGGCAGGGCCACGGC
>LIQL01000604.1 GCA_001418405.1 Streptomyces diastatochromogenes
CCGCGGTGCGCGGCCGGTTGCGTCTGGTCCAGGGCATGGGCAGACCTCCAGGAGGGCCGACAACGTTGTCAAGGCGGGGTCATTCTTGGGCCCCGACCACGGCGCGTCAAGGGCGCCCGATGCGCCACCCCCGCTCGCCCACGGTGGTGCCGTGCAGCCGTCAGAACCGCCTACGACCGGCCCGGACCAGGCCGTTCCCGCGCCCCTGCCCCCTCGCGTCCGTCCGGTACGACGTCGCACTGGACGCGGCCGAACTGGCCTGGGGATACCTGCACGCCGGATCGTCGGGCAGCGGTGGCGCGCGGTGCGGCGGCGGACGGGGCGGCGCGGCCGACCCCGTCCGGCGTCAGGCGTCGTGCGCGGCACCCGCCCCGGTCGTCGTGCGGGGTGCTGCCGGTTGCGCCCGCAGTCCGGGCGCCAGCACCGCCGTCACCGCCAGCGACGCCCCGGCCAGCGTCGCGATGGCCCGCCCCGGTGCCGTCCACTCGGCCAGCGCACCGGCCAGGGCGGCGCCCACCCCCTGGAGCGTGAGCATGCCGGCCGAGTGCAGCCCGAGGGCGTGACCGCTCAGCTCCTCGGGGGTCAGCGCCATCAGCCGGTCCTGGAGCAGCAGGCCCGAGGCGTAGCCGACGGTGGCGAGCAGCACCGCCGCCACCGTCACGGCCGCCGGCGGCCGCATCGCGAAGACCAGGTACGGGCCGGCCAGCAGCAGGCTCAGCGGCACCACCAGGCGGTCCGCCCGGCGGCGCGGCACGAACCGGCCGACGACCGTGTCCCCGGCCAGCATGCCGAGCGCACCACAGGCGAAGAGCGGCGCCGCCAGCGCGGGCGCGTACGGCACGTAGAGCGACTCGGCGCCGACGATCAGGCCGCCCGGCACCCACAGCGCGAGGTAGACGCGGCGCCGCCGCCGGTCGGCCCACAGCACCGCGTTGGTGCGCCAGGTCGCGGCCGGCGAGGGGCGGCCGGCGGCGCGCGGCGGTCGCCGGGCCAGTCCGCGGTGGGCCGCTACCGCACCGGCGGCGTGCAGCCCGGCCGCGACCAGCAGCGCCCCGCGCGGCGACACCGCCGCCACCAGCGCCCCGCCCGCCGCGAAGCCGAAGATCTGCACCACCCCGGACGCCATGGCGAACACCGAGCGGCCCAGCAGGTACCCGTCCCGCGTCAGTAGTTCGCCGAGCAGCCCGTAGCGCACCCCGCCGCCCAGCGACGAGAGCACCCCCAGCGCCATCAGCACGGCGAACGACGCGGCCACCGGCAGACCGGGGACGGCCTGGACGGCAGTGCCCGCGCCCAGCAGCAGCCCCAGGGCACTCAGCGCGGCGCGCGACGGGAGCCGGTCGGCCGCCGACAGCAGCGTGGCCGCGCCGACCACCTGCGCCAAGGACGGGCCGAACATGGCGAGCGACGACAACAGCGGGGAGCCGGTCGTCCCGTACACCAGCGTGCCGAGGGCCAGGCCGCCGACCGTCTGACCGGCCACCTGCCCGGTGGAGGCGATCAGGAGCGGACGGAACTCCGGAGTGCGGAAGAGTTCGCGATAGCTGCGCATGGCGGGAGTGTCCGGGCCGCCGGGGCGCGCGGCGTACAGTTTCGCGGACCTGCGAAACCCGTGCGGGGCCCGCGCAGGGCGCGCACGGTGGGAGCACGGAACGGGGGCGGTGGCGTGGGCTGGTGGGAGATCACGGCGGACACCCTCGCCGCGGGCCGGTTCGCCCTCTCGCCGCTGGCCGAGACCACCGCGGCCCTGAAGACGCTGCACCGCGGCACCGCCGCGCACCCGGGCGAACGCGCCTGGCTCGACGCCCACCTGCCCGCCTACCGCGCCCGTCTGGCCGCCGACCCGCCCACCGCCCTCCTGGTGCGCTGCGCCCTGCGCCCCACCTGGAACGCGACGTTCCTGACGCCCGCCCCGACCGGCGACGCCGACCAGGACTTCCCCGCCGAACTCGCCCGGATCCGCGACACCCCGCCGGCCACCGCCCGCGCCGACCTCGTCGAGGCCCTGGCCGGCGCCCCGCTCCCGGCCGCCCTGCGCCACCGCGCCGACCTGCCGGAACGCGCCGCCGTGCTGCTGGACTGGGTCTGGCGGCGCACCGTGCTGCCGGACTGGCCGCACCGCCGCCGGGTGCTGGAGGCCGACGTGCTGGCGCGCACCGCCCGGCTCGGCAGCGGCGGCTGGGTCGCGGCGCTGGACGGGATGCGCCCCGGCCTGCGCTGGCTCGGCGCGAACCGCCTACAGATCAGCGCGCACGACCATCCGGCACGCCAACTGGGCGGTGCCCGGCTGCTGTTCGTCCCGGTCACCCCGCAGCAGTCCTGGCTCTCCTGGAACACCGACGGACGCACGCCGCCGTGCTCCGCGGTGGTCTACCCGTGTTCCGGCGCGCTGGCCGAGCCGGATCGCCCGCCGGTCCCGGGCGCGCTGACGGCCCTGTTGGGCGGCGGCCGGGCGGCGGTGCTGGTGCTGCTGGGCGCGCCGAAGAGCACCACCCAGCTGGTGGCCCTGACCGGCCAGGGCCTGGGTTCGGTCGGCCGGCACCTCCAAGTGCTGCGCGACGCCGGTCTGATCGCCCGCCGCCGGGCCGGGCGCAGCGTGCTCTACCGCCGGACGGACGCCGGGGAGGCGGTCGTACGGGCCGTCACCGCGGGCCCGGAGCCGTCCGGTCCGCCGTCGCCAACTCCGACTTGCGGTAGGAGTACGAGAAGTAGATGACCAGGCCGATCACGAACCACACCGCGAACCGCACCCAGGTCTGCCACGCCAGGAAGGTGATCAGCCACAGCGAGAAGCACACCCCGAGCGCCGGCACCACCGGCATGCCCGGCGTGCGGAAGGTGCGCGGCAGGTCGGGGCGCTTGTAGCGGAGCACGATCACCGAGACGCACACCACCACGAAGGCCAGCAGGATGCCGATGTTGGTCAGTTCGGCGGCCTCCCCGATCGGCAGGAAGCCGGCGATCAGCGCGGACGCCGCGCCGACGATCCAGGTGACGCGCACCGGCACGTGGTGGGTGGCGCTGGTCTTGGCGAACCACTTGGGCAGCAGCCCGTCCCGGCTCATGGCGAACCACACCCGGGTCACCCCCAGCATGAAGGTGAACATCACGGTCAGGATGCCGATGATCGCGCCGACCGCGATCACGTCCGCCAACGCGTCCAGCCCGACCGACTTGAAGGCCGTGGAGAAGCCGCTCTCCGGGTCGATGTGCCGGTAGTTCTGCATGCCCGTCAGCACCAGGCAGGCGAGCACGTACAGCACCATCGAGATGGCCAGCGAGTACATGATCGCCCGGGGCATGTGGCGTTGGGCGTCCTTGGACTCCTCGGCCGCGGTGCTCATCGCGTCGTAGCCGAACACCGCGAAGAAGACGGTGGCCGCCCCGGTGAACGCGCCGGTCACCCCGAACGGGAAGAACGGCCGGTAGTTGGCGGTGTCGAGGTGGAAGAAGCCGACACCGATGACGACCAGCACCACCAGCACCTTCAGCCCGACCACGATCGTCTCGAAGCGGGCCGCGTTCTTGATGCCCAGCGTCAACAGGTAGGCGATCAACAGGCAGAGCACCGAAGCGAAGAGGTCCACCCGGTGCCCCGGGCCGGTGCCCGGCGCGCCCAGCATCCACAGCGGCAGCTTCAGCCCCATCTCGCCGAGCAGGAACGCGAAGTAGCCGGAGATGCCGATCGCGACCACCGCCACGATCGCGGTGTACTCCAGCAGCAGGTCCCAGCCGATGAACCAGCCGGCGAGCTCGCCCAACACCGCGTAGCCGTAGGTGTAGGCGGAGCCGGCCTTCGGGATCAGCCCGGCGAACTCGGCGTAGGAGAACGCCGCCGCGGCGCTGGCCACGCCCGCGATGAGGAACGAGACCAGGACCGCGGGGCCGGCCTTCTCATGGGCGACGGTGCCGGCGAGCGTGAAGATGCCGGCGCCGATGATGCCGCCGACGCCGATCGCGGTCAGCTGCCACAGCCCCAGCTCACGGGTGAGCTGCTGGCCCGCCGTGCCCTCCGGCTCCTCGATGCGCTCGATGGGTTTGCGGCGCCAGACGCCCTGACCCGCGCGCAGCAGGCGTGCCATGCGTGATCCTTCCGTACGCTCGGTACGTGCCCGTCGTGGTTCGACGGCGGATCATCATGGACCGCCGGCGGCGCGGTACGAAGGCGACGCGGCGGCGGGCAGCCATTCGGCCCCCGGGGCTTCAGCCCGCCTCCTCCAACCGGAAACCGACCTTCAGACCGACCTGGTAGTGATCGATCCGCCCCTCGATGATGTGGCCGCGGACCTGCGTGATCTCGAACCAGTCGAGATTGCGCAGCGTGCCTGAGGCGCGCCTGATGCCGTTCTGGATGGCGGCGTCCACACTCTGCTGGGACGTCCCCACGATCTCGGTCACGCGGTACGTGCGGTCGGTCACGATCTCTCCCTCATCGGGGCGGCGCTCCCCCCGTCCACCTTCCACCGTGCCTCACCCCGGCCCACCCCACCAGCGGGCCGGGACCGGGGGTGTACGGGGGCGGTCCGGGCGAAGCAGGGCCGATGTCAGCGTCTTGATGCTGACGCCATCGACGCAGCACACGGAGAGTAGGAGTCAGCGGGTCCGCGGACGAACGCATGCGGCACGCCGAAATTCCGTCGTGCCGGTCCTTCGGTCGATCTACTCTTGCCGCATGCCGCCCGGAAAGACCTCGTACGTGTGCCTGCCCTGCCGGGCTTCGTACAAGCAGCCACACCCCGGCCACTGCGCTCACGTCCGGGTCTGTCCACGCTGTGCGGAACCACTGATCCACGTCGGCTCGGCCTTCGCGGCGCCCAAGAGGCGGGACGCCTCCGCATGGCGCGCTCTCTCCGTGCTGTTGCACGCCGGAGTACGTTTCCACAAGAGTTGCTGCGGAGGCCCGGGATACCGCCCTCGTACCCTCAGGGAAGTGCGGGAGCGAATGGTCTACGCCCAGACAACTGGAGAGCCGTTCGCCCAGGTCCTGGTCCGCCGCGAACTGCCCTAGGCCGTCTCCGATGGCTCTGCGACACCATCCACGAGCCATCGGAAACGGCCTGGGCCGAAGCCCGCAGAGTCAGTCGGGTGGCCCGGCCGTCCGGATCTCGGGCCAGGCGGCACGTCGTTCGTCCAGCGCTTCCTCGTCTGTGCGTCAGTCAGACGCAGAGGTGAGCTCTCCCACCGTGTATCGGTCGTAGACGGCAAGCAGGTCTTCGTCGTCGGGGAGGTCGACGGTGGCCGTTTCCCGGCAGACCACGTTGGTCAAGGCTGCGAGCGCGCGCAGCCCGACCCACTGCTCCGGGCTGGCGAACCCGTCGATACGGTCCCGCAATACGCCGCGTGCGGCCTCTGCGGCCGTTGCACGGGTGTCCTGGGGGACCGTCGTCAGCGCGACCACGAATCGCCCGCCGGGGCCTTCCTCCGCGATCTGCGACAGGCACAACCGGAAGGATTCCTCCGGTAGGTGGGCCGGTTCGACGTCCGCGAGGTGGATGAGCTCGATCGTCGGGACCGTCCGGCAGGCTCCCACCAGACGTCTTCGTACGAGGGGCGAGGACTCCAGCCAGGACCGTGGCGCCGGAGTGCGCTCGAAGGCAGTACGGGCTGTTCGTTCCGCCCGGCTCGCGTCGGCTCCGTCGATGGCGACCAACGTCAACTGCGGGTGGTGAGAGCTTGTGTCCGAATGCAGCAGCCACAGCATCCGCTCTTCGGTCACTTCACGCACAGTTCGCCTTTTCCTTCGATTTTCTCTTTGTTGTAGTTGAACACGGTGGACGTGATCTTCTTGGATCAGCCGGCAATCATGAACTCACCGACGGCTTTGTAGTGGTGGCACGCCCCGTGCGGCTCCCAGTTTGCCACGGCGCGGGCCTTGTACTTGTTGTGCCCGCTGACGTATCCGGTCTTTCCGATCTTCTCCCAACCCCACCAACGGGACCGGTAGAGGGTGACGTGGATCGAAAAGCGCGGGACTTTGCCCGTGGAGCACTTCAGGTCTGCGTGTACGTTGACGGTGCGATGGTTCTGGTGCGACTTGTGTGGATGGTCCACGTTGGCGCCGCAGCCCCAGGGATTGGCGCCCTTGGCCCACGCGGCTCCCTCGCTCAGCACGAGTTGCCCTGCGCACAGCGTCGCGACGGCAGCTCCTGCGAAAATGCGTCGAGTCTTTCCCACTTGTCCCCCCAAGCAGTTGTCGGGTCAATTGCCCGCACGTGTAGGCAAGTTGAGAGTACGCAGGAGTCGCTTCGTGTCGCTCGGTAGGCCCGTCAATTCGGCCACGCCGCGAAGAGGGCAGGTGAAGGAAATTTCGCACAGGGGTTCCAGTAAGGATCAGGAATTCCGAAAGGCGTGACGTGATCGAATTCCGCCGACGTCGGTCTGCAGTCACGTACCGCACCCCAACCGCGTGATCTCAACGGCCGGGTGGGGGAGCCGGCTCCCGTTCGGCCTCCGGGTTCAGGAGAACACAGCGGACGTCTGCCCGGAGTACTTGCCGATGATCGCTGCCGAGTCGCTCGCAGCAGGACTGGTCTCCTCGACATGGTGCGAACTCGCCGGTTGGGCTCGCAACGCGGATGCCCGCGGTATGCGCGACGCGTTCGAGCAAGCACTTGCCGAGTCCGGGATCGGATTGCCGGAACGGGCCCTGCCGCGGCGCCGCGCCCTGCGCCGGATGGCGGTGAGACGCATTGAGCGCGAGATGACCGCCGCTGACGTTGCGACGGACGACTGGGGAAGCCGGAAGTCGGGCCCGCGAGGCTGCCGAGGCTCGCGGCGTGGGCGGGAGGCGATCCGGGGCAACGTCAACATCTCGGTCCTTGACGTCGATGGCGACCCGGGGCTGGTCTTTGAGGAGGGGCCACCGTTCCTATGGTGCGTGGCCGGCGGCCGTGGCGTCGCGCGTTTCCACCGTCTCGGCGGCGCGGTCGGCCAGGTCCTTCCATGGACGAGGGGCGACGACCGGCGCGCCGGCGGCCCGTGCCTGCGCGGCGAGCCACCGGCCGTACAGGACGCTGACGCGTGCGCGATGGCGCTGCGGTCCGGCCTCTGGTTCCCGGCGCAGGTAGTTGGCAGTCACCTGGGCCTCGTCGTCCTCGTGGAGGAAGACGGCACGGACCGGTCCTCCGGGTGTCGCGGGTCCGGGCAGGACGTAGTCCCCTTCCAGGATCACCGGGGTGTCGGTGCCCACGTGGTTGGCCACCACCGCCTCGATCGCCGNNCGGCGATCGCGATCTGCCGCTCGACCACCGACTCGGGCGCCTGACGGGCGGCTTCCGGGTGGGTGCGCCAGAAGTGGACCTCCGGCAGGTGCTCGGGCCGTGTCACCGCGAGGAGGGCCTCCACGATGTCGTCGACCTCCACGACGGGGACGTCGTAGCGTCGTGCCAGTGCCCGGCCGACACCGGTCTTCCCCATCCCCGATGCGCCCCCGACGATGAGCACCCGCCAGTCGGGAACACTCCGCACCCCATCCGTACCGTTCACGTGGGCAGGGTAACGGGGGTTCGCCCCCGCGTTCACGTTCCGGGAGGACGGAGGGGAGTTGAGCAGGGGCGGACGCGGTCGAAGGTGAGGGAGTACGCCAGGCTTGCCGTCCACTGACTGGCGAGTGGTGACGTCAACGTGGGCCTGGTGCATGGCGTTTCGGGCGCGCGGGGGAGTTCGCACAGGGGGCGGATCGGGGGTTCCACGGCGACAGCCGGCGTGTGGCCCTTAGCCTGGGCGACAACGGATTCGTGATCGGAGCCAGTCCCGCATGACCCGCATGACCTACGAGGAACCGCACTACGTGCTCGTGCAGGCCCGCGGTGAGTCGTCCGCGCTGTACGAGGCGGAGGGGCCCTGGGCCTACGAGGACCTCGGTTCCTTCACCCGCACCATGGCGTTGGACGACGACCGGTTGGGCCTCTCGGCGGATCTGGCCGACGCACTGCGCTCCTGGTCGGCGTCCCGCCCGCCGGAGGGCTTCGCCTCCCGCCCGGACCTGCGCGAACACGTCAAGCAGGGGCTGGCGATCGCCCAGCGACTGGCACGGCACCTCGGGCCGTCGTGGGCGGTGCGCTACTGGGACGAGGGCCAGAAATCGGCGAAGTGGGCGTGCTGGGGCTGCGACCGCCTGCACTGGTACCGCGACAGCCACAGCACACCGCCGCACCCG
This sequence comes from Streptomyces diastatochromogenes, assembly GCA_001418405.1. Classification (GTDB taxonomy): domain Bacteria; phylum Actinomycetota; class Actinomycetes; order Streptomycetales; family Streptomycetaceae; genus Streptomyces; species Streptomyces albulus_C. The sequence continues at coordinate 8,159 of LIQL01000604.1, forward strand.
GTTGACCTCACGGTGGAGGGCGAGTTCGCGTTCGGTCCGCTGCGCGCGGAGGGGTTCGGGGACTTCTTTCCCGACGATCCCGCCGCCGGACTGACCCTGTCCGACGGTCTCGTCGCCGCTCTGTACGGGTGGGCGAAGACCATCGACGTCACGCTGAACCTGGACGTGCGGGACCGGGTGGACGGCAAGTACGACGCCGAGTGGGAGCGGCTGTTCCACGAAGGGGCGGAGCTGGCACGACGCGTCGCCCACGAGGTCGGCCCTGCCCGGAGGGTGACCTACAAGGGCCTGGCGAACGGTGGTCTGGCCGCGATCACGTCCGTCACCTGGCGAGGGGACCGGCAGGTGTGACGCCCGCAGCCCGTGCACCACCGGGCCCGCACTCGCCCGAGTACGGGCCCGGCCCCGAAATCCCCCTGCCGGAGAACCTCCGCCGGAGCACGTCCGACCAAGGACGCTAGGGCACCACAGTGACGGGCCAGCGGCCGGCCTTGACCAGCCGGACCGCGACCGAGCCCATGATGCGGTGGCCCGCGGACTCCGAGGCGCCGACCACCACCGCGTCCGCCTTGAGCTCGTCGGCCATCTGCACCATGCCGTTGTACGGGTCCCCGCGCAGCGTGTGGAACTCCCACCGCAGGTGGAATATCCCGTCGAGTCGCTCGGTGGCCTTGCGGATCTCGGCCATCAGCTCCTCGGCGACCTCGTTGGTGGTGTCCATGACCGGTGCGCCCAACGCGGCCCCGGTCGCCAGCACCGGCTGGACGTAGACCATCACCAGCTTCGACCCCTGCCGCCTGGCCAGCCCGGCCGCGTACGCCGCGGCCCGCCAGGACGAGTCGGAGCCGTCGACGCCGACGACGATGACCTTCGGGCCGTCCGTTCCGCGCTCGAACGGCGCGGCTGCGTTGTCCTCCACACCAGGGAGGTTATCCGCACGCCCGGGCGGTCGAACTCAGGGGCCGGGCGATCGCGCGCCGTCGTCGGGCGCCGCGGGCGCGGGCGGCCAGCGGTCCGCGGCGAGCACCCCGAGCACGTACGCCTTGGCCACCAGTGCGGTGCGGCCCTGGACGCGCCAGCGGCGGGCCAGCCGGGTGAGGTGGTAGTTCACGCCGTCGACGGTCAGTCCCAGTGCGCTGCCGATCGCGGCGGTGGTCGCCCCGCCGGCGGCCAGCGCCAGGATCCGGGCCTCTACGGGGCTGGTGGCGGCGCGCGGCACGGCCGGCGGTGCGGCGGTGGATCCGGTGTCCTCGCGCAGCAGGGCCAGCAGCGACGGCTGTGCCGCGGACGGGTCGCCGACCGGATCGATCGTCAGCTGCCCCTGCCGCTCGGGCTCGTCGGGCCCGGTCCGCCACCGCACCTCGACCGGGTAGCGGGACCGCCGGCCCAGCCGCAGCGCGTCCATGATCCGGGCGATCTGCGCGGGGTCCCGGGGCCGGAACAGGTCGAGCAGGTTGCGGCCGCGCAGCTGACCGGGGACCGCGCCCCACTGCGCCGCCATCGCCGGATTGGCGATCAGCACCTGACCGTCCGCCCGGCACACCGCGATCGGTGTGGGGATGCGGTCCAGCAGCATCACGAAGTAGTCGCGGTAGGCGCTGGCCGGGGGCGGGGCGGGCGGGGTCGGCGGCCCGGGGCGCGGACAGTCCGTGCCGGTGTCGTCCTCCGGCGCACCGTCGTGCGTCGTCCTGCCCATCGTCCGGATTCCGCCCTTTCTACCGTCCAGCAG
>LIQL01000605.1:0-327 GCA_001418405.1 Streptomyces diastatochromogenes
GTTTGAGCAAAGGGGCGGCGGGCAGCGGACCGGCGCAGGATGGAACCACCAGGAGGGAGGGCCGCCAGCATGGCCGGAGGAACGACGGGTGACGGGCCGGGGCCCGTACCCAGCACGCCCCACCCGGTACCGCGCGACCCGGGGACGCCGGACCCCGAGCGGGAGCCGTCGACGGAGCCCGAGGAGCCGGCCGGGGAGCCGCCTGAGGAACCGCCCGGCAACCGCCCCGCCGCGCACCCCGAACCGCCCGAGCCGCCCGACTGAGCGCCGCCCGGCCGGAGGCGGGCCGTCCGGTTGCAGCCGCCGCACCGCCGGCGCAAGGTGGGA
>LIQL01000605.1:362-5468 GCA_001418405.1 Streptomyces diastatochromogenes
CGATCCGGCGGCCCGCCGCCAGCTGGAGGACCTGGCCTACACGCTGTGCGTGCTGATGGGCCGGCGCACCGTCCACGAGGCGATCCTCGCGGCGGAGCGCTACCTCGCGGCCGGCCGGGCCGTACCGCGGACCGCCGACCGGCGCAACGGCTAGCCCGCTCCGCGGCGGCACCGCGCGACATGAGGAGCTGACTGTGGCACACACCCGGACCCGGACGACCACGGCCCCCTCGGCGGCCGGCGCGGCGGACGCGGCCGCCCCGCTCGACGCGGCCGAGCTGAGCGCCCTCGACGCGCACTGGCGGGCCGCCAACTACCTCGCCGTCGGGCAGATCTACCTGATGGCCAATCCGCTGCTGACCGAGCCGCTGCGCCCGGAGCACATCAAGCCCCGGCTGCTCGGCCACTGGGGCACCTCCCCCGGCCTGAACCTCGTGCACACCCACCTCAACCGGGTGATCAAGGCCCGCGACCTGGACGCGCTGTGCGTCTGGGGACCGGGGCACGGCGGCCCGGCGGTGCTGGCCAACTCCTGGCTGGACGGCACGTACACCGAGACGTACCCGGACGTGACCCGGGACCGGGCCGGGATGGCGGAGCTGTTCCGGCAGTTCTCGTTCCCGGGCGGGGTGCCCAGCCACGTCGCGCCCGAGACCCCGGGCTCCGTCCACGAGGGCGGCGAACTGGGGTACTCCCTCACCCACGCCTACGGGGCGGCCTTCGACAACCCGGAGCTGCTGGTCGCCTGCGTGATCGGCGACGGCGAGGCGGAGACCGGGCCGCTCGCCGCGTCCTGGCACGCCACCAAGTTCCTGGACCCGGTGCACGACGGGACGGTGCTGCCGATCCTCCACCTCAACGGCTACAAGATCGCCAATCCGACGGTGCTGGCCCGCATCCCCGAGGACGAACTCGACGCGCTGCTGCGCGGCTACGGACACGAGCCGCTGCACGTCACCGGCGACGACCCGGCGGCGGTGCACCAGGCGCTGGCCGCGGCCATGGACCGGGCGCTGGACCGGATCGCGGCGATCCACCGCCGGGCCCGCGCCGACGGCGACGCCCGACGCCCGCACTGGCCGGCGATCGTCCTGCGCACCCCCAAGGGCTGGACCGGTCCGCGCGAAGTGGACGGGCACCCCGTCGAGGGCACCTGGCGCGCCCACCAGGTCCCCCTCCCCGGGGTCCGCGAACACGCCGACCACCGGCACCAGCTGGAGCGATGGATGCGCTCGTACCGTCCGGAGGAGCTGTTCGACGAGGCGGGGCGGCCGCGCCCGCAGGTGTTGGCGTGCGTGCCCGGGGGCCGGCGGCGGCTGGGTGCCTCACCGCACGCCAACGGCGGGCTGCTGCTGCGCGACCTGCCACTGCCGCCGCTCCAGCGGCACGGGGTCGAGGTCGACAAGCCCGGCACCGTGCTGCACGAACCGACCCGGGTGCTCGGCGGGCTGTTGGCCGACGTCATGACGGCGACGGCCGAGCGCCGCGACTTCCGGCTCGTCGGCCCGGACGAGACCGCCTCGAACCGGCTGGACGCCGTCTACGAGGCCACCGGCAAGGCGTGGCAGGCCGCCACGCTCCCCACCGACGAGTACCTGGCCCGCGACGGCCGGGTGATGGAGGTGCTCTCCGAACACCTCTGCCAGGGGTGGCTGGAGGGCTACCTGCTCACCGGGCGGCACGGGCTGTTCGCCAGCTACGAGGCGTTCGCGCACATCGTGGACTCGATGGTCAACCAGCACATCAAGTGGTTGAAGACCGCGCGCCAACTGCCCTGGCGGCGGCCGGTCGCCTCCCTCAACTACCTGCTCACCTCGCACGTCTGGCGGCAGGACCACAACGGCTTCTCGCACCAGGACCCGGGCTTCGTCGACCACGTCCTCAACAAGAGCCCCGAGGTCGTCCGGGTCTACCTGCCGCCGGACGCCAACACCCTGCTGACCGTGGCCGACCACGCGCTGCGCAGCCGCGACCACGTCAACGTGATCGTCGCCGGCAAGCAACCCTGCTTCGACTGGCTCACCCTGGACCAGGCCCGGGTGCACTGCGCCCGCGGCGCCGGCGCCTGGGAGTGGGCGGGCACCGAGAACGGCGACCGCGCACCGGACGTGGTGCTGGCCTGTGCGGGAGACGTGCCGACCCTGGAGACGCTGGCCGCCGCCGACCTGCTGCGGCACCACCTGCCGGAGCTCGCGGTGCGGGTGGTCAACGTCGTCGACCTCGCCCGGCTGCTGCCCGCCGAGGTCCATCCGCACGGAATGCCGGACTCCGAGTTCGACGCCCTGTTCACCCGGGACAAGCCGGTCATCTTCGCGTACCACGGCTATCCCTGGCTGATCCACCGGCTCTGCTACCGCCGCGCCGGCCACCAGCACCTGCACGTCCACGGCTACAAGGAGGAGGGCACCACCACGACGCCCTTCGACATGGTCGTCCGCAACGACCTCGACCGGTTCCGGCTGGTACTGGACGCGGTGGACCGGGTGCCGGGGCTGGGCGTGCGCGCGGTGGCGCTGCGGCAGGCGATGACGGACGCCCGGATCCGCCACCACGCCTGGATCCGGGAGCACGGCACGGACCTGCCGGAGGTCGCGGAATGGACCTGGACCGGCGGGTGAGCACCATCGGCGGCCCGTTCGGGCACCCGCTCCGCAGATGACGTGACGTCAGGTCGGTAGCGCGGTCGCCGGTGCCGAGCGCCGGCACGGCCCGTGCGGACCGGCTCGGGAGGTGGCCGGCGCGCCGTCCTCCTAGCATGGAACGGCACCGAACCGCACCACGAAGGCGGCTCCCCCCATGCGCCCCACCGCGAAGTTCTCCCTCAGCTTCGGCCTGGTCACGATCCCGGTGGCCGCCTACAACGCCACCGACCCCACCGCCGCGGTCAGCTTCGTGCGGATCCACACGGCCGACGGCGGACGGGTGCGCAACCAGCCCGTCTGCTCCCTCGAAGGCACCGAGGTCTCACCCGACGAGATCGGCCGCGGCTACCGCACCGACGACGACGCCGTCGTCCCGCTGACCGACGACGACCTGGACGCGCTGCCGCTGCCGACCGCCAAGACCCTCACCATCCTGGCCTTCGTGGCGGGCGGCGACATCGATCCGCTCCAGATGGGCAAGGGCTACTACCTGGGCGCCGACGGGCCGGCGGCGGCGAAGCCGTACGCCCTGCTGCGGGACACGATGGAGCGGCACCAACGGGTGGGGCTGGGCAAGATCGCCCTGCACGGCCGGGAGACCCTGGCGATGATCCGGCCGGTGGCGGACGTGCTGGTGATGCAGGTCCTGCTGTGGCCGCACCAGATCCGCCCGATGACCGGCGTCCTCCCGGAAGGGGAGGTGAAGGTCGCCGCCAACGAGGTGCGGGCCGCCGAGACGCTGATGGACTCCTTCGGTGAGCTGTCCGAGGACGACGTGCACGACCACTACCGCGAGGCCCTGGAGGAGATCGTGGCGGCCAAGCTCGCACACCGCGAGCCGGCGTTCGAGGCGGGCGAGGAGCGGCCGGTGGGACAGGTGCACGACCTGATGGCGGCGCTCCAGGACAGCGTGCGGGCGGCACAGCGGGCCCGCGGCGAGACCGAGGGGACGCAGGGCGCCGACGGCACGGCCGGGTCGGGCGGCGGGGCGCGGCCGGCCGGCCGCACGGCGACGAAGACCGCGTCCCGGAAGTCCACCGCAGCCCGGGAGACCGCCGAGCGGCAGCCCGCGAAACGGGCCGCGGCCGGCACCGCGAAGGGCGGGACGGCGGCGAAGAAGTCCGCGGCGGCCAAGCGCACCGGCACGAAGGGCGCCGGCACGAAGGCCACGGGCAGCGGGAAGGGTGCGGAGAAGACCGCGGGGACGGCGCGCGGGAAGGCGGCGGCCAAGCAGACCACCGGCCGCGGGCGGAAGGCGGGCTGAGCCCCGCGGGGCCGCTCAGCGGCAGCCGCTGCCCCCCACCGGCAGCACGCCGTCCAGCAGGAACCCGTCCACCTTCTGTCGCACGCACGGATTGCCGGAGGTGTACGCGGCGTGGCCCTCGCCGTGGTAGGTCAGCACCACGCTGGAGTTGCCCAGCGCCCGGGCCATGTGCGCGGCGCCCTCGTACGGCGTGGCGGGGTCGCGGGTGGTGGCGACGAGCAGGGCGGGCGGCGCGTCGTGCGCGGCCACCTCGCGGGAGGAGTCGTCGCCCGGGACCGGCCAGCCGTAGCAGTCCAGCAGCGTCGGGGCGATGTCCGGGCCGAAGAGCGGGGAGGCCTTGGTGAGTTCGCGCACGGCGCGCGGGTAGTCGGCGGGCCCGTAGCGTTCGGAGGTGTCCCGGCAGCTGATCGCCCGGAGGGCCAGTTGGTCCTGGGCGGGCAGCGCCGTGGTCGGGCCGCGTACGGGGCGGCCGCCGAGCCGACCGGTGCCGCTGCCGCCGCTGCCGCCACCGCTCAGCTGGAGGATGCCGGTGGCGTCCCCGCGGCGCAGCTGCGCCAGGGCGTCCCGCAGCGAGGGCCAGCTGTCGCGGCTGTAGAGCGCCGCCCGCAGCGCGTAGACGTAGGTCGTGCCGTCCACGTCCGTGCCCTGCGCGGAGATCGGATGGTCCGTCAGTTTCTGGTACCAATCGGTGAGTTGGCGGTCGGCGCCAGTGGCGTTCGACCCGAGCGGGCAGCCGCTGGTGCGGACGCAGTCGGCGGCGAAGTCGTCGAGCACCCGCTGGAAGCCGCCCGCCTGGGCGACCGCGGTCTGCCAGGTGTTCTTGGTCGGGTCCTCGACGCTGTCCAGGACCAACCGGCCGGCGTTGCGCGGAAAGAGGTGGGCGTAGTTCGCGCCGAGCCGGGTCCCGTAGGAGAACCCGAGGTAGTTGAGCTTGCGGTCGCCGACCGCGGACCGCAGCACGTCCATGTCCCGGGCGACGTTCGGCGTGCCGAGCCAGGGCAGCAGCGCGCCGGAGTACCGGCCGCAGGCTTCGTTGATGCGCTGCTCGTCGGCGGCGAGGCCGGCCGCGCCCGAGCCGCCGGCCGGGGCGATGCTCACCACCTTCGACGCCCAGGAGTACCTGACGGCGGCGCTGCGGGAGGGCGCGGCCGGCTTCCTGCTCAAGGACTCCGACCCGGAGCAACTGGTGCGGGCGGTGCG
>LIQL01000606.1 GCA_001418405.1 Streptomyces diastatochromogenes
GTCCGGGACGGGGGTGGGGTCGCTGGGACCGCGGTCGCCGCCGAAGCCGCCGGCGCCCTGCACGAAGATGTGGTTGCGCTGGGTGAGCAGGGGCCGTTCGTCGTCGTCGAGGAGGGTGGACTCCTGGACGAGGACGGCGGCCCGGCCCTTGTCGTACACCGCGGGGACGTGGGTGACGGCGGTGGCGCGGGCGGCGGCGGGCAGCGGGCGGTGGACGGTGATCTCCTGGCCGCCGTGCAGTGCCTGGGCCAGGTCGAGGTGGACGCCGGGCAGGTCGAAGACCTGGAAGCCGATGCCGCCGGTGCCGCCGGCGACGGTGCCGAAGGTGGGCAGTACCGCCAGGCCGCGGGCGTGCCGCTCGTAGACGTAGGCCAGTTCGCGTTCGTCGGTCTCCGGGACGCCCGCGCCGAGCGCGAGGTGGTAGAGCCGCACGTCGCGGTCGTCCCAGGTGACCTCGGTGCGCACGGGTGGCGCGGAGGTCACCCGGGCCACGTCGATCGGTGGTGCCCCCATCTTCTGGAAGAGGGAGTGGGTCATGCGAAGGCTCCCGTTGCGTAGCCGCCGCGGAAGTACAGCAGGGGCGCGCCGTCCTCGCGGGCGGCCAGGTCCAGGACCCGGCCGGTGACGAGGAGGTGGTCGCCGGCCTCGTGGACCGCGTCCAGCGCGCAGTCCACGGTGGCCAGCGCGCCGTCCAGGTGGACGGTGCCGTGCGGGCCGGGCCGCCAGGACAGCCCGGCGAACTTGTCGGTGCCGGACGCGGCGAGGCTGGCGCACGCCGCGCGGTGCTCCTCGGCGAGGACGCTGACGGCGAAGCGGCCGGCGGCCGCGATCCGCGGCCAACTGGTGGAGTGCTTGCCGATGCAGAGCAGGATCAGCGGGGGGTCGAGGGAGAGCGAGGCGAAGGACTGGCAGGCCAGTCCGGCGGGCGCGCCGTCGGCGTCGAGGGTGGCGACCATGGTGATGCCGCTGGCGAACCGGCCGAGGACGTCCCGGAACGTGGTGGGTTCGATCAGCCGTTCCACTGGTGGCCCCAGAAGCTGTCGGCGGTGATCTCCTTGGTGGCCCAGGTGGCGGGGTCGACGAGGAGGCCGTCCCAGCCGTACTCGACCTGGAAGCCACCGGGTGCCTGGGCGTAGAAGGAGACCATGTGGTCGTTGGAGTGGCGGCCCAGGGAGGAGGCGATGGGGATGCCGGCCTTGTGCATCCGGTCCAGGCAGAAGCCGACGTCGTCGAGGGTCTCCAGCTCGACCATGAAGTGCACGATGCCGGGCGGCAGGGCGCCGGGGTAGAGGCCGAGGCTGTGGTGGCGGGCGTTGGGGCTGAGGAAGTTCATCCAGTAGTGGTCGCGGCCGGGTTCGCCGGTCGGGACGGCGATCGGGGGGAGTTTCATCCGGTCGCGCAGTTGGAAGCCGAGCAGGTCCTCGTAGAAGGAGACGGCGGCGTCCATGTCGGGGGCCGGCAGGACGACGTGGCCGAGGCCGAGGTGGTCGCCGGTCACGAAGCGGTTGCCGTACGGGGTGCCGAGCGGGGTGTGGTCCTGGGCCTGGCCCCAGTAGATCTCCAGGGGGTTGCCGGCCGGGTCCGTGCAGTGGATGAGGCCCTGCACGCGGCGGTCGTCGAGGGTGGCCTGGTCGGCGTGCTTGACGGCGACGCCGGCGGCCTCCAGTTCGGCGGCGGCTTCGGCGAGCGCCGCTCGGCCTGCGACCTCGAAGCCGGCGGCCAGCAGCCGGTCCTGTTCACCGGCTTCGAAGGAGAAGCGGCGGATGCGGTCGTCGATGCGGACGTGCAGCACCTCGTCGGTGCTGCCCTCGGCCTCGACCATGCCGAGGATGTCGAGGGTGTAGGTGCGCCACTCGGCGAGCCGGGCGGTCTCGATGCGCAGGTAGCCCAGAGAGCGGATGTCCATGGCCGTGCCTTTCGGTGCCGGGTGGCGTCAGTGGCGGAAGAAGTCGAGGGCGAGGCGGTTGAACTCGTCGAACTTCTCGGTCTGCGCCCAGTGGCCGCAGTGCGGGAAGACGTGCAGTCGGGCGTGCGGGATGGTCTTGAGGGCGACCAGGGCGCCGTCGAGCGGGTTGACCCGGTCCTCGCGGCCCCAGGTGAGCAGGGTGGGGTGGGTGATGCGGTGGGCCTCGCGCCAGAGCATGGTGTCGGCGGGCCACTTGGCGAACGAGGCGGCCATCCGGTCGTTGCCGAGTTTGGCCTCGGGGTCGGTGGCGCGGGCGTAGCGTTCCTCGACGAACTCGTCGGTGACCAGGGCGGGGTCGTAGGCGAGGGTGGTGAGGAAGTCGCGCATCATGGCGCGGGTGGGCTGGGCGGTGCCGTTGAAGGCGAAGAGCTTCTTGATGCCTTCGGTGGGGTCGGGGGCGAAGAGGTTGACGGAGATGCCGCCGGGTCCCATGAGGAGGAGCTTGTCGACCTTCTCCGGGTGGTCGAGGGCCATCCGGGTGGCGGTTCCACCACCGAGCGAGTTGCCGATGAAGTGGGCCTTTTCCAGGCCGAGTTGGTCCATGAGGGCGGCGACGGCGTCGGCCGCGAAGGAGAAGAAGTCCTTGGTCAGCTCGGGCTTGTCAGAGGCGCCGTAGCAGGGCTGGTCGATCAGCAGCGTGCGGAAGTGCGCGGCGAAGACGGGCAGGTTGCGGCCGAAGTTGGACCAGCCGGAGGCGCCGGGGCCGCCGCCGTGCAGCATGATCACGACAGGCGCGGTCGGGTCGCCGGCCTCGTTGTAGTGGAGGGTGAGCTCCCCGGCCTTGGCGGTCTTCGAGGTGCTCTCGTAGGTGAGCTTCGCGTCGGTGGTCACAGCATCGTGTCCTGAATGTCGAGGCCGAGGGCGCCTTGGCCGAAGAGGACGAGGGCGCGTTCCGGGTCGTTGGCCGCGTGGCCGCGGCCGGTGTGCGCGTCGCGCCAGGCGCGCTGGACGACGTTGGGGCCGGTGCGCATGGCCTTGCCGCCGGAGTTCTCCATCAGCAGGTCCACGGCGGCCACCGCGCGTTCGGTGGCGAGTACCTGGTCGCGGCGGGCGCGGGTGCGCAGGGCCATCGGCAGCTCCTCGCCGCGCACCGCGAGGTCGTACAACTCGCTGATGTTGCGGCTTAGTTGGAGCCAGGCGGCGTCGATGTCGCTGGCCGCTCGGGCGATCCGGACCTGGGCGAAGGGGTCCTCGACGACCTTCTGGCCGTAGGAGACCCGGAAGCGTTCCCGGGTGGCGGCGACGTAGCCCTCGTAGGCGCCTTCGGCGATGCCGACGATGGGGGTGGAGATGGTGGTGGTGAACACCGCGGCGTAGGGCATCCGGTAGAGCGGTTCGGGGTTGACGGCGTGGCCGGGACAGTCCCGCGCGCTGACCGGGCCGAAGCCGAGGGCGCGGTGCTCGGGGACGAAGACCTCGTCGATGACGATGTCGTTGCTGCCGGTGCCGCGCAGCCCGACGGTGTCCCAGACGTCGATGATGCGGTAGTCGGCGCGGGGTATGAGGAAGGTGTAGATCTCGACGGGCTTGCCGTCGCCGTCGGTGACCAGTCCGCCGAGCAGCGCCCAGTCGGCGTGGTCGCAGCCGGACGAGAAGTGCCAGCGGCCGGAGACCTTGAAGCCGCCGGGGACCGGGGTGACCTGACTGGTGGGCGCGTAGGAGGAACTGATGCGGGTGTGCGGGTCGTCGCCCCAGACCTCGTCCTGGGCCCGCGGGTCGAAGAGCGCCACCTGCCAGGGGTGGACGCCGATGACCGAGGCGACCCAGCCGGTGGAGCCGCAGGCCCGGGCGATCTCCTTGACGGCCCGGTAGAACACCAGCGGGTCGGCGGCGAGTCCGCCGTACGCCCGCGGTTGGAGGAGCTGGAAGAAACCGGTCTCGGCGAGGTCCTTGATGGAGGCGTCCGGCACCCGGCGCAGCTCCTCCGCCTCGGCGGCGCGTTCACGCAGGGTGGGGGCGAGTTCGCGGACCGCTGCGAGGACGTCTTCGTCGCGCATGCGCATCCCCTCTCGATTCGATCTGAGGTAGGGCCCTGCCGCGCCGTCCCGCGGCAGGGGTGGCAGGAACCTACGCTTTACTATTCCGAAACGAAATACCCTCTTCCCACTCAGCGGGAGGGCTGGCAACGTTCGCAACAATCCGCGAGAACCCGATAGGGGGCCTCCGCTTCGGCCCGGACCTGGGGTTTCGCCGCTGTTGTGGGAGGTGTGCCGATGCCGGAACAGAGCGCCGGGGGCGACTGTGGACCACTGTCGCTGTTGGAGAAGGCCGCGCGGGTGATGAACGCGTTCAGCAGTACCGAGGCCCGGCTCACCCTCACCGAGGTGGTGGAGCGTTCGGGGGTGCCGCGCTCGTCGGCGCACCGGATCCTGGAGCAGTTGCAGGGGTTGCGCTGGCTGGAACGGGAGGGCCGCGGCTACCGGCTCGGCATGGGGGTGCTGGAGCTGGGCGCACTGGCCTCACACCACCACCGGCTGCGCCGGGCCGCCCTGCCCCACCTGCACGAACTGCACGAGACGACCGGCCACCTGGTGCACCTGGCGGTGCTGGACGAGGCCGAGGTGGTCCACGTGGAACGGATCGGCGGGGCGGCCGACACCGCGGTGCCCTCGCGGGTCGGCGGCCGGCAGCCGGCGTACTGCACCGCCTCCGGCAAGGCGATCCTGGCGTTCAGCGACGACGCGGTGGTGGAGCAGGTGGTCCGGCGCGGACTGCGGCCCCGGACGCCGCGGACCATCTGCCGGCCGGAGGCACTGCGCGCCGAACTGGCGACGGCCCGGTCCCGCGGCGTCGCCTACGACCATGAGGAGGCGTACCGGGGGGTGTCGTGCGTGGCCGTGCCGTTGCGCGGTTCGGGCCGGGCGATCGCCGCGATCTCGCTCTCCGGCAACGGCGCCCACCGGGAACTGGACCGGCTCGCCCCGGCCGTCGCGGACTGCGCGCGAACGGTGTGGCGATCGCTGTTCGGGCCGGGTCGGCGCACCGTCCGGCCGCGCCGCCCCGCTCAGGTGCCGCACCTGGGGCCGGCCATGTCGCCCGCGGCGATGACCAACACCCTGGCCTGGATGCGGGACAGCGAGTGGATGTGAGGGCACGGCCCCCGCGGCGCGCGGGAACGGCGGGGAACGCACGGCGGGGGCGGCGGGCACCGTGCCCGCCGCCCCCGCCGCCCGCACCGGTCAGCTGTAGCTGATCTTCACCTCGCCGCCGGCCGCGACCGCCTGGCAGGCCAGGACGTAGCCCTCGGCCAGGTCCTCCGCGTCCAGCACCTCGTTGTGGGCCATCGACACCTCGCCGCTGACGACCCGACAGGTGCAGGCCGCGCAGGCGCCCTCGCGACAGGAGTACGGCGCGTCGACCCCGGCGGTCAGCAGGGCGTCCAGCAAGGGGGTGCCGGCCGGCCAACGGACCTGGTGGGTCTCGCCGTCGAGCTCGACGTGGGCGGTCGCGGCAGCCGCGTCGTCCCGGTCGACCGGCCCGGCCGCGTCGGCCGCCCCGGTCGGCTCCGGCGCCTCGAACGCCGCGGCCCCGCTGAGCGAGAAGAACCGCTCCCGATGCAGCCGCTCCCTGGGCGCGCCCAGGGAGCGCAGGGCCTGTTCGGCGGAGTCCATCAGCGGCTGCGGACCGCACAGGTACGTCTCGCGGCCGACGTGCGGCGCGAGCACCGCGGCCAGCCGGGCCGGGTCCGGCAGCCCCTGGAGGCTCTCCAACCAGTGCAGCACCACCAGCCGGTCCGGGTAGTCCTCGGCCAGTTCGCGCAGCTCGCCGCGGAAGATGACGGCGGACTCGGCGCGGTTGGCGTAGAGCAGGACGTGCCGGGCGGTGCCCTCGGTGAGCGCCGACTTCAGGACCGACATCACCGGGGTGATGCCGCTGCCGCCGGCGACGAGCAGCAGGTCGGTGTCGAGGCCGGGCGGGGTGAAGGTGCCGGCCGGCGGCAGCACCTCCAGTTCCGTGCCGGGCCGGGCGTGGTCGCACAGCCAGTTGGAACCGTGGCCGCCCGGCACCCGCTTGACGGTGACCTTCATCGGTTCGCCGGTGTGCGGGGAGCTGGCCAGGGAGTAGCAGCGGGCCGCCGCCCCGCCGTCCCGCCCCGGCAGCTTGAAGGTCAGGAACTGCCCTGGTGCGTAAGGGAGTTGCTGCTGTGGTTCGAAGACCAGCGAGCGGGCGTCGGCGGTCTCCTCGATCACCTCGGCGATCCGCAGCCGGTGGGTGCGCGGTTCAGGCATCGGCCACCACCGGTCGCGCGGTCGCGTCCGGCACAGGGTTGCCGTCCTTGTCGGCCACCACCAACGTGCCGTCCTCGACCGCGCGGACGATGCTGGCGCGCAGCGCGTCGCACGAGCGGACCCGGGCGCTCGCTTCGCCGGCCGCCACCCGCGCGCCGATCCGCGGGCAACTGTCGGCCGCGCCCTCGGTCCACTGCACCTGGGTGTGGGCGGCGCTGAACTTCTCGCAGAGGACCTGGTTGCCGCAGGTCCCGCAGATCACGGGCCGCACCGTCACGCCCCGGCCGCGCGGCGGGCGAGGTTGTCGGCGACCTCGGCGCGCCAGGCCGTGTTGGCCCGTTCGGTGTCGATCTCGAACTCGAACCGGCGCACCATCTCGTCCTTGACGTCGGCGGCATCGACGTAGAACTGCTCGTACCAGCGGCGGAGTTGGTAGACCGGACCGTCCTCCTCGGTCAGCAGGGGGTTGTCGATCCGGGTCTTGTTCCGCCAGATCTCCACGTCCTGCTCGAAGCCGACCTTCAGCCCCTCGGACGCCATCCGGGCGGCCTCGGCGGCCTCCTCGTCGGTCATGCCGGGCAGCTTCTTGACGATCGCGCCGTACATCAGCACGAAGCTGTTGGCGTCGACCGGGTAGTGGCAGTTGATGAGGACCGACTCCATGTCGACCCCGGCGCCCACGTCCGTCCACAGCTTGTCGATCATGTAGGACGGGCCGAAGTACGAGGCGTCGGAGCGGAGGTCGCCGGCCGAGGCCGGGGTGGTCACCTCGATGTCGCCGCGCGGGGACGACTCCATGTACTGGGTGGCGATGTGCCCGTCGAAGACGTTCTTGAAGTACGTCGGGAACGAGTAGTGGATGTAGTAGAAGTGCGCCATGTCCACGACGTTGTCGACGATCTCGCGGCAGTTGGAGTTGTCGACCCGCAGCGTGTTCCACGACCAGGCGGACCAGTCGGGATGACCGGCGCCCTCGATCTCCGGGATGGTGACCTCGGGCGGCGGCGGGTTGCCCTCGGGGTCGTTCCAGACGTAGAGCTGCTGATTGCGCTCCAGGGCGGTCCAGGCCCGGGTGCGGGCCCGCGGCGGGACCCGGCGGGCGTACGGGATGCCGGCGCAGCGGCCGTTGCCGGACCAGCGCCAGTCGTGGAACGGACAGGCGACGGTGTCGCCCTTGACGCTGCCCCGGGCGAGGTTGCCGCCCATGTGGGGACAGTAGGCGTTGAGGACGTGCAGTGCACCGTCGTCCGCGCCCTGGAAGACCACGAGCTTGGTGCCGAACGCCTCGATCTCGTGCGGTTGGCCGTCCTTGAAGGTCTCGGCCAGGCCCAGGCAGTGCCAGCCCCGGGCGAACCGGGTGGGCGGCTCGGCCGCCTCGATGACACGGGCCTCGTCGTTGAGTGCGGTCATCGTTCTCTCCCTGCTACTTCTGCGCCGCGAGTTCGACGGCGATGTCGATGAGCTGGTCCTCCTGGCCGCCGACGAGCCGGCGTTCGCCGGCGCGCAGCAGGATCTGCGCGGCGGACACGCCGTACCGCTCGCCCTGCCGGAAGGCGTGCTTGAGGAAGCTGGAGTAGACCCCCGCGTGGCCCATGAGGAGGGCCAGCCGGTCGAGTTGGCACTCCTCGTCCATCACCGGGCGGACCACGTCCTCCGCCGCGTCGATGATCTTCAGGACGTCGATGCCGGTGCGGATCCCCATCTTGGCGCAGACCGCGACCAGCGCCTCGACGGCGGTGTTGCCGGCGCCGGCGCCCAGCCGGCGGGTGGAACCGTCGATCTGGCGGGCGCCGGCCTGGATCGCGGCGATGGAGTTGCCGGTGCCCAGGGCCAGGTTCTCGTGGCCGTGGAAGCCGACCTGGGCGTCCTCGCCGAGCTCGGCGACCAGTGCCTGGACGCGCTGGGTGACGTCGTCCATCACCATGGCGCCGGCCGAGTCGACGACGTAGACGCACTGGCAGCCGGCGTCCGCCATGATGCGGCCCTGCCGGGCGAGCGCCTCGGGGGTGGTGGAGTGCGCCATCATCAGGAACCCGACGGTCTCCAGCCCCATGTCCCGCGCCAGCCCGAAGTGCTGGACGGAGATGTCGGCCTCGGTGCAGTGCGTGGCGATCCGGCAGACGGTCGCACCGTTGCCGTGCGCGGCGCGGATGTCGTCCTTGACGCCGAGGCCGGGCAGCATCAGGAACGCGATCTTCGCCTGCCGGGCGGTCTCCACGGCGGTCTTGATCAGATCCTGCTCGGGCGTCTTGGAGAAGCCGTAGGTGAACGAGGAACCGCCGAGCCCGTCGCCGTGGGTGACCTCGATGACCGGCACGCCGGCGTCGTCCAGCGCAGCGACGACGGACCGGACGTCCTCGACGGTGAACTGGTGCCGCTTGGCGTGCGAGCCGTCGCGCAGCGAGGAGTCGGTGACGCGGATGTCGAGGGTGTCGGAATAGCTCTTCATGCCTGCATGCCCTTCGCGAACTCCTCGCCGACCTTGGTGGCGGCGGCGGTCATGATGTCGAGGTTGCCGGCGTACGGCGGCAGGAAGTCGCCCGCACCCTCGACCTCCAGGAAGACGGCCACCCGGGCCATCCCCCCGTTGACCACCGACGGATCGTCGAACTGCGGCTCGGCGCGCAGCCGGTAGCCGGGGACGTAACCGGCGACCTGCTCGGCGACCTCCTTGACGGACTGGGCGATGGCGTCCCGGTCGGCGTCCTCGGGGATCGAGCAGAAGACGGTGTCGCGCATGATGACCGGCGGCTCGGCGGGGTTGAGGATGATGATCGCCTTGCCCCGCCCGGCACCGCCGATCCGCTCGATGCCGCGGGCGGTGGTACGGGTGAACTCGTCGATGTTGGCGCGGGTGCCGGGCCCGGCCGAGACGGAGGCCACCGAGGCGACGATCTCCGCATAGGGGACCGGGACGACCCGGGAGACCGCGTACACCATGGGGATGGTGGCCTGACCCCCGCAAGTGATCATGTTGACGTTGTCGGCGTCGAGATGCGCGGTGAGATTGGCGGGCGGGACGACGGCGGGGCCGACCGCGGCCGGAGTCAGGTCGACGGCCTTGATGCCGCGCTCGGCGTAACGGGGGGCGTTGGCGCGGTGGACGCCGGCGGAGGTGGCCTCGAATACCAGGTCCGGGGTCTCGCCCTGGGCCAGGAGCCAGTCCACGCCCTCATGACTGGCCTCGATGCCGGCGCGGCGGGCCCGGGCGAGCCCTTCGCTGTCCGGGTCGACACCGATCATCCAGCGGGGCTCGATCAGCGGGGAGCGCTGAAGCTTGTACAGCAGGTCGGTACCGATGTTGCCGGAACCGACGATGGCCGCGGTGGCCTTGGTCGTGCGGGTCATCATCACCTCTCGGGTGAAGGGGCTGAGGGGAACTGGGAACCCACCGGTGACCGGGCCGAGCCGCGGGGCCGCCCGGTCGGCGGGGCCTCAGACGAAGGAGAGCGAAACCGGGCCGAGCCCGGTGAAGTCGGCGGTGAACGTCGCCCCGGGGGCGACGTCGACGGCCCGGGTGCAGGAGCCCGGCAGGACCAGGTGGCCCTTCTTCAGGGGCACACCGAAGCGGGCGACGGTCCGGGCGAGCCAGGCGACGGCCAGGGTCGGATCGCCCAGCACGGCGTCGCTGCGGCCCTCCGTGATCCGCTCGGTGCCGCGGTGCAGCACCGCGTCGACGGCCTTCAGGTCCAGCTCGCGCGGGTCGCGGCCCTCACCGATGGCGTAGCCGGCCGAGGAGGCGTTGTCGGCGACGGTGTCGGGCAGCGTGATCCGCCAGTCACGGATCCGACTGTCAATCAACTCCAGTGCGGGCACGACCCGTTCGGTCGCGGCGAGAACGTCGTCGACGGTGCATTCCTCGCCCGGCAGGTCGTCGCCCAACACGAAGCCGACCTCGACCTCGATGCGCGGGGCGCAGTACCGGGCGAGCGGGACGGGGGTGCCGGGGTGCAGCTCCATGTCGTCCAGCAGGTGGCCGTAATCGGGCTCGTCGACGCCCATCATGCGCTGCATGACCTCGGACGAGAGCCCGACCTTGTGGCCGGTGACGACGGCACCCGCCCGAATCCGCTCCTGGATGTTGAGCAGCTGGATCTCGTAGGCGTCGTCGGCGCCGAGGTCGGAGAATTCCTCGGTGAGCGGGGCGATGGGCCGGCCGGCGCGCTCGGCGTCGCGCAACTGCCCTGCCGCGAGCTTCCGTTGGCGGTCCGTGAGCATGTGGTCCTCCACGGGGCGGTAGGTCTGTTCCGGGAGGCTAAGCGCGGCGACGGGCACCCGGGGAGAGCGGGTTCCCGCTGAGCGGGATTTCGCCCGTCTCCGCTGCGTTGCGCCTGGCGGCGCGGGCTTCTTCCCACGTTGTGGGGTTCCCCGCCGTGCGGGTTGGCGTTTTGCGCCTGCGGCGCGTTGCCGCTGCGCGGGGCGTCGTCGTACGTCTCCGGCTTTCCCGCCGTGGGGGTTTCTGTTTGCGCCTGCGGCGCGTTGCCGCTGCGCGGGGCGTCGTCCGCGGCGCGGGGCTTGTGGGGTGCGGTGCCGGG
>LIQL01000607.1:0-1795 GCA_001418405.1 Streptomyces diastatochromogenes
GCCGCCGCCCCGGCCGCCGCCCCCGACTACACCGCGCTGATCGCCGACACCCCCGACCTGGTCCGGGCCGCCCAGCGGCTGCGCCACCAGGTCTTCGGCGACGAGCTCGGCGCCACCCTCGACACCCCGCTGCCCGGCCACGACGTCGACCCGGTCGACGACCTCGCCGACCACCCCCTGCCCGCCATGCTGGACGCCGGGCTGCTGGTCACCATCAACTCCGACGACCCGGCCTACTTCGGCGGGTACGCCGACGACAACTTCACCGCCGTGCGGGACGCCCTCGACCTGGACGAGGAGACGCTGCGCACGCTCGCCCGCAACTCCTTCCTGGCGTCCTTCCTGGACGAGGAGACCCGCGCCGCCTACCTGAAGGAGCTCGACGCCAGCTGACCGACGGGCCGCGCGCCGCTACCCGTCCAGCCGCTCGATCCGGACGGCGCACACCTTGAACTCCGGCATCCGGGACACCGGGTCGAGCGCCGGGTTGGTCAGGGTGTTGGCCCGGCCCTCGCCCGGCCAGTGGAACGGCATGAACACCGTGTCCGGGCGGATCGCCCGGCTCACCCGGGCCGGCGCCACCGCCCGGCCGCGCCGCGAGACCACCGCCACCGGTTCGCCGTCGGCGACGCCCAACCGGTCCGCGAGCCGCGGGTGGAGCTCGACGAAGGGGCCGGGCTCGGCGGCGTTCAGCGCGGTCACCCGGCGGGTCTGCGCGCCCGACTGGTACTGGGCCAGCACCCGCCCGGTGGTCAGTACCACCGGATACCCGGCGTCGGTCTCCTCGTCCGCCGGGCGGTGCGTGACGGGCACGAACCGGGCCCGGCCGTCGGGCGTCGCGAACCGGTCCAGGAACAGTCGGGGCGTGCCGGGATGGTCCGGGACCCCGGCCGGCTCCCCGCGGGCCGCCTGCGCCCCCGTCACGGCCCGCGTCGGGGGTGCGGGGCACGGCCAGAACACCCCGTCCTCCGCCGCGATCCGCGCGTAGCTGATCCCCGAGTAGTCCGCCGGGCCGCCCGCCGACGCCCGCCGCAGCTCCTCGAAGACCTCCTCCGGGTCGGCCGGGAACCCCGTCCGGTGCCCCAGCCGGGCCGCGAGCCCGCCGAGCACCTCCAGGTCCGTGCGGACCCCGGGCGGCGGGTCCAGGGCCCGGCGGCGCAGCAGCACCCGGCCCTCCAGGTTCGTCGTCGTCCCGGTCTCCTCCGCCCACTGGGCGACCGGCAGCACCACGTCCGCCAGCTCCGCCGTCTCGGACCGCACCACGTCCGCCACCACCAGGAAGCCCAACGCCTTTATGCGCTCCTCCACATGGGCGGCGCCCGGTGCCGACACCACCGGATTGGAGCCCATCAGCAGCAGCGCCCGGACGTCCCCGCCCAGCGCGTCCAGCAACTCGTACGCGCTGCGTCCCGGCCCGGGGAGCGCGTCCGGATCCACCCCCCACACGCCCGCCACGTGGCGGCGGGCCGCCGGATCGTCCAGCCGCCGGTAGCCGGGCAACTGGTCGGCCTTCTGGCCGTGTTCCCGGCCGCCCTGACCGTTGCCCTGACCGGTCAGGCAGCCGTAGCCGGACAGCTCCCGGCCCGCCCGCCCGGTGGCCAGGCACAGGTTGATCCAGGCCCCGACGGTGTCGGTGCCCTTCGCCTGCTGTTCCGGGCCGCGCGCCGTCAGCACCATCGAGGACGGCGCGTCGCAGAACAGCGCGACGGCCTCGCGCAGTTGCGGCACCGGCACCCCCGTGAGGCGCTCGACCAGTTCCGGCCAGTGCGCCATCGCCGCGGCCCGGGCCGCCGGC
>LIQL01000607.1:1819-2016 GCA_001418405.1 Streptomyces diastatochromogenes
TCGGCGGTGCGGGTGCGGCGCGGATCGACGACGATCAACCGGCCGCCGTTCTCCTTCAGCTCGGTCAGGTAGCGCAGCGCCGGCGGCATGGTCTCCGCCAGATTGGAGCCGACCAGCAGCACGCACCCGGTGCGCGCCACGTCGGCCAACGGGAACGGCAGCCCCCGGTCCAACCCGAACGCCCGGCCCTGCGCCGC
>LIQL01000608.1 GCA_001418405.1 Streptomyces diastatochromogenes
GGGGCGGGGCGGGTCGGTGGGGTGGCGCTTGCAAGCGTGTCCCTCGCGCCGTCATCGCCCCTGGCTCTGCCCCTGCCTCTGCTCCTCTCCGGCGCCGCTGCCGCCGTCAGTGGTGCGTGGTCGCAACGCACTTGGGTCCCGGGGCGGGGCGCCGGCGGCTCGCCGTTCGTACGCCGGACGGGATCGTGTCGCTCGGGGGCGGCATTTCCTCTGTGGCGTCGTTCCCGTGATGAACCCCACGTCCGGGGTTGCGGTGGGGTGGGCGCGCGGGTGGCCTTCGCCAGTGGCTCTCGGGTGGTCAGCGCTGGCTGTCGTGCCCAAATGTGAGTGCACGTCAGGCACTTGTGGGTCGTCCGGTGGGCGGGGTGCCCGGCTGTCGTCACAAGAGAGGATGAACAGGCATACAGAAACTCGACCCGGCAGATCTGTCCAGGTGTCAGCACTGGTCAGGGCTATGAGGCAGGATGGGACGGGGCTGCGCCGCCGCGTGTGTCGCAGTCGGCGACCTTTGTAGGTTTATCTCTAGAATCGTGCGATGCACATACCGCAGAAAGCCAGCGCTCCTCTGGGTGAGGTGATTCGGTGAACGGCCCCGATGCCACCGACGAGCAGTGGGAAGGGCTCGCCGAAGTCGTACCGCTACGCGGCGGCAACGAATGGCCCTCCTGGCCCGACCATCGGGCCCTCCCGGACGACGAACCGACGGAGGAGACGCGGCGGTTCATCGTCATCCGCGTTCAGACCTTCGCGGACGCGAGGGAAGTGGCCGAGTACCTCATGGCGCAGTTGCCGGTCCTTTTGGACCTCAGCAGCGCGGACACCGACGTCGCCAAGCGCATCCTGGACTTCGCCAGCGGAGTCGTCTTCGGGCTGGGAAGTGGCATGCACCGGGTGGACACCAACGTGTTCCTCCTGGCGCCGGCCGGTACCGAGGTCGCCGAGCCGGCGGCGGGCGGCGTCCCCCATTCGTAGGAAGAGCAGTTGGGCGTAACGGTTCTCCGGGCGGTCGACTGCATAGCGTCCCCGCATGGATACCGACAGTGCGCGTCCGGCGGTCATCGAATTACGACTGTCCGCCTTCAAGACGCATCGTGGCGTCACCCTGCCGCTCGGCCCGTTGACGTTGCTCAGCGGCGACAGTGGCAGCGGCAAGTCCAGTGTGCTGCAGGCCTACGAGATCCTCGCCCGGCTCGGCAGCGGTGACCCGTTGGAACGTGCCGTGGGGGTGGTGGCGGGCGGGGCCTCCGCCTGTGTGCCGGCCGATGCCCGCCCCGATGGCCAGGGGCGGCGCGGCTTCCGCATCGGCTGCACGGTCGACGGCTCGGTGGGCCCGGTCCACCTCGACCTCGCCGTTCAGGCCGAACCCGAACTCCGCATCGTGGGGGAGCGGTTGACCGGCTGCGGCACGACGTTGCTGACCACCGCCCTCACCGATCCGACCCGCTCCGCCGTCCAGGCGGCCTGGCACACGGCAGGCGCGACGCCGGTGACCCGTGCCCCGCTCCCCGACGACCGGCTGGCCACCTCCCTCCTCCCGCTGCGGGTCGCGGGCAAGACGGAGGGCCAGCGCCTCGTCCTGGCCGCCGCGGAACAGGTCGTGGTGGCG
>LIQL01000609.1 GCA_001418405.1 Streptomyces diastatochromogenes
GCCCAGGCCATGGCGGCCGGACCGCCGGCGATCCGGCCGCCATGGCCTGGGCCCTGTGGAGCGGCGGCACCCTCGCCCGCCAGTGCGGCACCCTGGCGCTGGCCCGGCGGCTGCTCACCCACGCGGTGGCGCTGGCGCAGACCGGCGGCGACCGCCTCGCGCACGGCTACTCCCTGGCCGGCCTCGCCGAGACCGGCCGCATCCAGGGCGACTACGCCGCCGTCGCCGAACTGCACGAACAGCTCCTGGAACAGGCCCGGGCGCACGGCGAGGCCCGGCACATGGTCTGGGCGATGTCCGGCATAGCCCAGATGCACCGCAACACCGGCGACCACCGCAAGGCGCTGGAACTCTTCGAGGAGTCCGCCCGGATCGCCGCCGCCGCGGACGACTTCCGCGGCCGGGCCTGGTCGTTGCGCGGGGTGGCCGACGTGCTCTCCGTCCGCGGCGAGCCGGACCGGGCGCTGACCCTGCTGTCCGAGGCGGAGGCCATCTGCCGCACCATGGACCTGGCCGGTGCGCTCGCCTACAACCACAAGATGCGCGGCAACGTCCTCTACCGCGCCGGCCGCTACGCCGAGGCCCGCGACACCTACACCCTCGCCCTGGACGAGTTCCGCGCGATGCAGGAGCCGCGTGGCGAGGCGCTCTCCCGGCTGGGCCTGGCCAAGTCCCGCGCCCGACTGGGCCGCGCGCCCGCCGGCACCCTCGCCGAACTCGACGTCCTGGAAAGCGACTTCAAGCGGATCGGACTGCGTCACGCCCGCGAGATGGTCATCGCCTTCCGGACAGAGTTGACCGCGACACCGGCGGCAGGAACTCCCGCTCAGCGCTCCGGTGCCACCACTCGCCGGTCTCCCGCAGTTCCCGCCAGGTCGTGAAGCGGTAGCGGAAGACCCGGGCCCGCACCCGGGCGGGCGGCAGGTCGGGGAAGGGGTTGCGGCGCAGCAGCCGCAGGGTGTCCCGGTCGTTCTCCAGCAGTCGCGCCGCGAACGGCACGAACCAGGAACGGGCGTAGGCCGGCGAGAGCGCCGCGAACCACATCAACCAGTCGAGCCGCAGGTGGTAGGGGGCGAACTGGCGTGGCAGGCGGCCCGGTTCGCCGGGCTTGCCGTGGAACTCGTAGGCGTGCCACGTCGTTTCGGGCCCGGACACGGCGTCCGCGGTGCCCTCGACGACGATCTCCCGGCGCACCCGGGTGATGCTGCCGAACGCGCCGTAGGAGTTGACCAGGTGCAGCGGCTCGTACGAGGTGTTCATCAGCTGGCCCCGGGACAGCAGGTTGCGGGCCGGGCGGTAGCTGAGCGCGAGCACGCCGACGGCGGCCGCGGTCACCACCACCACGAACCACACCGGCGGCGCACCCGGTGCCGGCGGGGGGCCGGCCCACAGCGGGGCGGCGGCGGACAGGGCCAGCGCGATGGTGACCCAGTTCAGCCAGGCGAAGTTGCCGGACAGCACCAGCCACAGCTGGGTGGCGGCCATCCCCAGGGCCGCCCACCCGGCCACCGGTTGCGGCGTGAACAGCAGTACCGGCAGGACGAGTTGGGCGACGTGGTTGGCGGCCGTCTCGACCCGGTGCAGCGGTTTCGGCAGGTGGTGGAAGAACCAGCTGAGCGGGCCCGGCATCGGCTGGGTCTCGTGGTGGTAGTAGAGGCAGGTCAGCTCGCGCCAGCAGCGGTCCCCGCGCATCTTGATCAGCCCGGCGCCGAACTCCACCCGGAAGAGCAGCCAGCGCAGCAGCCACATGATCAGCACCGGGGGAGCGGTGTCGGCGTTGCCGAGGAACACCGCCAGCGCCCCCGCCTCCAGCAGCAGCGTCTCCCAACCGAACCCGTACCAGGTCTGCCCGACGTTGACGATCGACAGGTACATCGCCCACAGCACGGCCCACAGCACCATCGCCGCCCACAGCGGCACCGCGTCCGCCGCCCCCGCCGCGACCGCCGCCGCCAGCGCCGCCCCGCCGCCGGACCAGAGCGCGAAGAAGCGGTCCGAGTAGTGCAGCTGGAAGACCGAGGGGGACAGCCGGAACGGCACCCGCGCGGTGAACTCCGGGATCGGCAGCATGCCGCGGGCCCCCAGGAGCGCCCGGAACTGGCGGGCCGCGGCGAGGAACGCGACCAGGTAGAGCACCGCGAGCAGCCGCTGGAAGACCAGCCGCCCCAGCCATGAGCCCGGATCCGAGAACCATTCCACCCGCCCATGGGTAGCACCGCGGCCGCCGTCGCGGGGACGCGGCGCGCGGACGGGCACCCGGCGGGGATCGGGACGACCTTTCCACCCTACGGAAGGGGCGGCGCCCGGCAACCGGTGTCCCGCGAACGCGGCGCGGAAGAGGGGTTGACGGCCGTTCGGGTGAATGACGATGCGTGTTCGTGCGCCCTGGCGTGGGCCCTCGCGCCGGGCGGCCGGCCCGTGTCCCCGAGACCTGCCGTTATCGCCGCAAAAAGTCGAGCGGCACTCCCGTGGCGTCGATATTCTGGAAGGCGACGGACGACCCTCCTGGGAGACGCCAACACCATTGGCCCGTCGCGGGAACGCCACACACCCTGGCCGACCTCCCGGTCTGTGAAGCAAGGCGCCACCGCGTCGGAACCAATACCTCGATGAAGGAGTGCGTGGTGGCAGTGCACAAGGCTCAACACAAGCAGCCCCGTCTGAAGCAGGGCGAGCGCCCCGGGCGTATCAAGGAAGTCCGCAACCTCGAAGCCTGGGACCGCTGCGCTCCGGTGCGCCTGGCCGGCTGCGAGGAGGATCCCGTCGAAACGCACATCGTCCGCGGCATCGACTGACCCCGCCGCGGACGGCCCGCCGGCCCCGCCCCCACCGGGGGGGCGGGGCCGGCGGGCGTCACCGGAGATCCGCCGATCAGGGCCGACGGCCGAGCAGGCAGAGCAGCCGGGTCAGGTCGTCCGCGTCCGCCGGGGGTTCCACCGGCGCGGCGAACAACCCCGACCCCGCCAGGGCCTCCGCGTACGGCTCGACCTCGCGCAGCGCCGCGGTCACCAGGTGCGCCGGTACCCGCTCGTCGGCACCGATCGCCCGGGACAGGTCCCAGGCGTGCACCACGGCGTCGGCGGTCAGTTGGGTGCAGTACGCGTCCGCCGGCGTGGTGCCGTAGGACAGGTGGACCGAGCGGTGCAGGGCCCCCGGCGCGGCGAACGCCGACCGGGCCGCGGCCGAGGCCCGGTCCCACGCGCCGACCGGGTCCTCGCCGAGCTGGTCCCCGTCGAAGTCCCCGTCCACCTCGGCGATGGTCGCCCCGTCCCGCACCAGGCGCGGCACCCACAGCTGCTCCGCCGTGAGGTGGTTGACCAGGTCGAACACCGACCACTGGGTGCACGGGGTGGGCGCCTCCCACTGGTCGTCCCGGACGGCGTGGACGCGGGCGCCGAACAGCGTCAACGCCTCGTCGTGGGCGCGCAGGACGTCATTGTTGGCCATGGTCCCGAGGATAGGAGCGGCCACCGGCGACGGCGCCCGGTGCGGGGCGATCGGAGCACCGCGCCGGCCGCACGGGGATGGCGCGCTGCGCTCTGGTGGGCACCCGGCGGGTGGCTGTTCAATGGGCCGGACCGGTGTGCGCCGGTCCTGGCCGCTCCCTGCTGGAGGCACCATGGAAACCGTCGCACCGTCCGCCGCCCGCGCCCCCGCCATCCGCTGCGCGGGCCACGAACGCGGCTACCCGGAGTTCTTCGACCGCGCCGCACGGATCGCAACGGGCCTGGCGGAGCTGGGAGTCGGGCCCGGCGACCGGGTCGCCGTGGTCCTCCGCAACGAGCCCGCCCACCTGGAGATCACCACCGCCGCCGCCCAGCTCGGCGCCTGCGCCGTCCCCGTCAACTGGCACTTCCGCGCGGACGACCTGCGCCACGTGCTGGCCGACAGCGGCAGTGCGGTGGTCTTCGCCCACACCGACCTGCTCGACGCGGTGGGCGCGGTCCTGCCCGACGGGGTGCAGGTCGTCGAGGTCGCGGTGCCGCCCGGTGTGGCGGCCGCCTGCGGGACCACCGCCCCGCCCGTCACCGGCCGGCACCCCGTCCTCGACGACTGGCTGGCCGGCCGGGCGCCGCTGGCCCGGCCCGTCGCGGCCCGACCGCCCACCGTCATCTACAGCTCCGGAACGACCGGCCGTCCCAAGGGCGTCCTGCGGGAACCGGTCGGCCCGGAACGGCTCGCCGAAGCGGTCGCGAGCTTCTTGGAGTACTTCGCGGTCGCCCCCGGAGGCCGGACCCTGATCCCGGCCCCGCTCTACCACGCCTCGCCCAGCCAGCACGCGGTCCTCGCACTCGCCGCCGGCCTGGACGTCACGCTGATGCCGCGGTTCGACGCGGAGGAGTTCCTGCGGCTGGTGGAACGGCACCGCATCGAGCAGGCCCAGGTGGTGCCCACCATGTTCGTCCGGCTGCTGCGGCTGCCCAAGGAGGTCCGGGAGCGCTACGACCTGTCCTCCCTCACCTCGGTGGTGCACGCCGCCGCGCCCTGCCCGCCGCACATCAAACACGCCATGATCGACTGGCTGGGACCGGTGCTGCGCGAGTACTACGGCGGCAGCGAGACCGGCGCGGTGACCTGGTGCGACAGCGCGGAGTGGCTCGCACACCCCGGAACCGTCGGCCGCGCCCAGGGCACCTGCGAGGTCCTCGTCCTCGGACCCGACGGGGAGCCGCTGCCGCCCGGCGCCACCGGCGAGATCTACGTCCGGCCCGCCGAGAACTGGCCCCGCTTCAGCTACCTCGGCGACCCGGACCGGCGGGCCGCCATGGAGGCGCCCGGCCGGCCCGGGCACGTCAGCATCGGCGACATCGGCCACCTCGACGAGGACGGCTTCCTCTACCTCAGCGACCGCCGCAACGACCTGGTCATCTCCGGCGGCGTCAACATCTACCCGGCGGAGATCGAGGGGTGCCTGCTCGCGCTGGACGGGGTGCGGGACGCGGCGGTGTTCGGCATCCCCGACGAGGAGTTCGGCGAGGCCCTCGCCGCGCACCTGGAGACCGAGGCCGGGGTGCTGCTGACCGCCGCGGAGGTCCGGGCGCACGTCGCCGAGCGGCTCGCCGCGTACAAGGTGCCCCGGGCGGTGGTGTTCGAGGAACTGCTGCCGCGCGACGAGTCCGGCAAACTCTTCAAGCGGCAGCTGCGGGACCCCTACTGGGAGGGGCACGGCCGCCGGATATGACCCGGCGGCCACCGCCCGCGCTCAGCCCGCCATCGCGTCGAGCACCGGGACCAACTGCTCCTCCTCGTACGTGAGATGGGCCTCCAGTTCGTCCGTGAGGCGCTCGACCTCGGCGCGGACGTCGCCCGGGGCCGCGGACGGCTCGGCCAGCACCCTTTGCAGTGCGTCCAGGAGCGCCGCGAGGGCCCGGTGCTCCTCGTCCAGCCGGTCCAGCACCGGGGCGAGGTCCGGCCGGTGCCGGCGGAGCGCGGGGAACATCCCGCGGTCCTCGCCGGTGTGATGGTTGTGCAACCCCTGGCACAGGGTCAGGCAGTTGATCCGCAGTTGGGCGCCGAGCACGCTGCCCGAGGCGGCGAACTCCTTGCGGAGGGTGGCGATTTCGCGACGGAAGGCGCCGTGGACGAGGGCGATCGTCTGCCCCGGCGTCGCGCCGGCGAAGCGCGGCGGACCGGCCTCGACCGACGTCAGGGCCACCACCGGGATGGTGCGTCGGGTCTTCGCCTGGTAGTCGGCCCAGCCCGGGTCGGCGTCCACGGCGCGGGCGAAGACCCGGTCGCGCTCCTCACCGGCCAGCACCTCGGCCGCCGCCTCGTAGGTGAAGACCCCGGTCTCGACGGTGACGCGGGGGCGGGCGCGGAGGTTGTGGAACCAGTCCGGGTGGTGCGGTGCGCCGCCGGCCGAGGCGATCACGAGGATCCGTTCGCCGTCGGGGAGGTACCCGACCGGGGTGGTGTGCCGGGTGCCGCTCCGGGCACCGGTGGTGGTCAGCAGGATCAGCCGACCGCCCTCGAAGGGGCCGCCGACCCGGCCGGCGTTGGCCCGGAACTCGTCGATGACGTGCTGGTTGAAGTCATGGGGCATGAAGGGTCCGTCTCCAGGAACGAGGTGCCCGGCGCAGGGGCGCCAGGGCAGGGGGAAGCGCCCACGCGACGGCGGCGGCGCGGCGCGGCAGGGCGCGGCGCCGCGGCAGG
>LIQL01000061.1 GCA_001418405.1 Streptomyces diastatochromogenes
GTGGAGTACGAGCTGCTGCTCGCCACCGGCGCGGCCGCGCTGGCGCTGACCGGGCCCGGCCGCTACGCCGTCGACCGCTTCCTGCCGGGCCTGCGCGCGCACCGGCTGGCCTACGGGGTGGGAGCGCTCGTCCTGAGCGTGGTGCTCGCGGCGGCCACGCTGCTGATCCGGAAGTGACGCGGGGGGCCGCCGGGGCACGGGCGCGGTCCGGGCCGTGGCGGCGGGCAACGACGGGGGAACGGTGGGGGAGCGACGTGCGGCGTGACGGAAGAGTGGAGGCGTGATGGCGGTTCGGCGGCTGAACCATGCGGTGTTGTACATCCGCGAGGTGGCACGGTCGGTGGCGTTCTACACCGAGGTGCTGGGGTTCACGGTGGACGTGGAGATTCCGGGGCGGGCGGCTTTCCTGAGCGCGCCCGGTTCGGACAACGACCACGACCTGGGCCTGTTCGCGGTGGGCCCCGATGCCCCGGGGCCGGAGAACGGCCGGATCGGGCTCTACCACCTGGCCTGGGAGGTCGGGACCCTCGGTGACCTCGCGGCGATCGCGGCGCGGCTGCGGGAGCGGGGTGCGCTGGTCGGCGCCACCGATCACCTGGTCTCGAAGTCGCTCTACGCCCGGGACCCGGACGGCAACGAGTTCGAGGTGATGTGGCGGGTGCCCCGGGCGGACTGGCCGGGCGCGGACGAGGCGGACCGGCTGCGGCCGCTCGACCTGGCGGCGGCGCTGGAGCGCTGGGGCCCGGACCTGCTGACCGGCGCGGCGGCCGGCTCCGCCACCTGAGGCGCGGCCAGCCCGCGCACCGACCGCGTGGCGCGACCGTCCCCTACGGGCAGTGGGGACGGCCGCGCCACGCGGTCGTGGCGTTCCTCGGGCGCGGGGGCCGGGACTAGGGGGCGTCGGGCCCCTGCGCGCGGGGCGCCGGGAGGGCGTCCGCGGTGGCCGGCGGGTCCTCGGCGCGGGCGACCCAGCGCTTCTCGACGCCGCCCAGCCGCCAGTACGCCAGCGCCGCCGCCCACACCACGACGAACAGGCCGACGATGACGAAGCCCACGTTGTTCAGGTCGAGCGAGGAGATCCCGCCGGTCAGCGGGTCGTCGAGGCCGAGCTTGTCGTGCAGGACGGTCACCAGCTCGATGGTGCCGATGAGGAACGCGACCGCGATCGACAGCCCGGTGATGGTGAGGTTGTAGTAGACCTTGCGCACCGGGTTGGCGAACGCCCACTGGTACGCGAAGTTCATGAACGTGCCGTCGAGAGTGTCGAACAGGCTCATCCCGGCGGCGAACAGCAGCGGCAGGCAGAGGATCGCGTACCAGGGCAGGCCCGCCGCGGCGCCGCTGCCCGCCATCACCATCAGCGTCACCTCGGTCGCGGTGTCGAAGCCGATCCCGAAGAGGAAGCCCAGCGGGTACATCTGGCCGGGGCGGCTGATGGACTTGGTGAGCCGGCCCAGGATGCGGTTCATGAAGCCGCGGGAATCCAACCGGGCTTCCAGCTCCCGCTCGTCGTACGTGCCGGCCCGCATCGCCCGGAACACCTTCAGGATGCCGAGCAGGGCGACCAGGTTGAGGGCGGCGATGAGGTACAGGAAGGTGCCGGAGACGGTCGTGCCGACGAGGCCGAGCGTCTGGTGCGCGCGGGAGCCGTCGCTCATCAGCGTGCCGGCGAGTTGGGCGCCGCCCGCCACCAGCGCGGCCATCACGACCACCACGCTGGAGTGGCCGAGGGCGAACCAGAAGCCCACCGAGACGGGCCGCTTGCCGTCGGCCATCAGCTTGCGGGTGGTGTTGTCGATCGCCGCGATGTGGTCGGCGTCGAAGGCGTGCCGCATGCCCAGGGTGTAGGCGGTGATGCCGAGCCCGGCACCGAACACCTGGCTGCCGACGGTGTAGTGGCCCGGCACGACCAGGAGGAAGAGCACGCCGAAGGCGACGACGTGCAGTGCCGCGATCACGGCCATCAGACCCGCGGTGCGGACCGTGTCGCGACGTTGCCAGCGGAACGACCCGGGGGAGCCGGGTATGCCGAGGAGGGGGGACTTGCGGGACGAAGGGGAATCGTCCGGGGTATCAGTGGACAGGGCCATCCGGCCATCACGCTCCAGCACCTCGTGGATGATTTCGTGAGATGCCGTGGCCGGTCTCCTGGCTTACGGGTGCCCGCGTCCGCCCCGCCTTCCCGGCCGCAGGCTGCGGTCAGTGGCGCCGTGCGCGCGCTGGGCGCGCACGCAGAGGGGCGGAAACTCCCCGATCACAGTGGCGAGGGCCGCGCCGGCTTCGGACACGAGGTCCAGCACCGGTCTTCCCGAGCACCACGGCCCGGTCACTGTAGCGGGCACCGGTGAGAACCGGCCACGCCCGGTGGCCGGTGCGGGCCGCCACCGGGTGCCGGCGGCTCGGATCACAGGGCCAGGGCGGAGAGGAACGCGTGCAGTTCGTGGTCGAAGAGCGGGGTGTTCTCCAAGTTGACCATGTGGCCTGCGGCGGGCACGCGTATCCGGCGGGCGCCGGGAACCGCCAGCGCTATGGCGTGCGCGTTCGCCGAGATGTCGGAGGAGTCGAGGTCGCCGTCGAGGACGGTGGTCGGCACCCGGATCTCGCCCAGGCGCTCGAAGGCACCGACCTCCAGGGGCATGCCCGCGCCCGCACCGTCGGCGTGCACCTCGACATTGGCGGACGCGGAGGCGCGCATCCGCTCCCGGAAGCCGGGGTGCACGACGGACGGCGTGCGGTGCGGCCCGTCCACCCACATCCGCAGGAAGTGCTCCACGAACCGCTCGACGCCGTCCGGTTCGTCGATCGCGGCGACCTGCTCCCGGATGTGCTCCAGCAGGAAGGGGTCGGTGAAGGCGCGACCGCTGATGCCGGGAGAGGCGAGGAAGAGGGCCGTGACCCGGTCGGGGTGGGTGAGCGCGGTGTCCAGCGCCACCCGGGCGCCGTGTGAGAGGCCGACGAGGACGGCGCTCGGTATGTCGAGTGCGTCCAGCAGGGTCACCAGGTCGTCGTGGTTGGCCCAGTCGCCGGCCACCGTGGAGGACAGGCCGTGGCCGCGGAAGTCGTAGCGGACCACCCGCAGCCCGGAGTTGACCAGCCAGGCGAACTGCTCGTCCCACATGTGCTGGTCGAGCATCCCGTCGTGCAGGAGCACCACCGCGGGGCCGGAGCCGGCCGACTCGTAGAACAGCTCGCCGTCGTCGACCGGCACGGTGTCGTTGTCGATCTCGGACCATGCCTGGAAGTCGTGGGTCATTCTGCGGGCCGTTCTGTGCGCGTCGGGCGGTCGGTCGGACGGGTGGGCGCCGCTGGTCGGTGGCCCGTTCGAGACGGTATGGGGACCTGTGCGGTGACCGGGGCGGCGGTGTCCCGCTCTTCGGGATCGCCGCTTTCCTCCGGGGGAACGCGCGAGCCGTCCGCCAAGTGCCGGAATTCCTCACCGATCCGGTCCAGCACCCGCAGCGCCGTGCGGACCTCCCCGGCGGACAGGTCGGCGAGCCCGCGGCGGAGTTCCCCCGCCTCGGCCTCCTGGACCCCGCGCATCATCGCCGTGCCCTCGTCGGTGAGCCGGATCAGCGACGAGCGGCGGTGCGCGGGGTTGGCGGTCGTCACGACCAGGCCCAGCTCCGCCGCGTGGTTCACCCAGCGCTGCACCGGCTGGCGGTCCAGGTCGAGGGAGCGCGCCAACTGCGGCACGGTGCGCGGCCCGTGGGTGCGCAGCGCGTCGAGGAGGGTGCGTTCGCCGGCGGTCAGGCCGGTGCCGTCCAGCGTGCGCTCCGCCGCGCGCACGATCGTCCGTTGCAGCGGCCGCAGCCGCCGGATGACGTCGTACAGCAGCTCCTCGGCGGTCTCCGCACCCCCGTGCGCATCCCCTTGCGCGGCTTCCCCGGCCTGCCCGCCATCTTCTCCGACTTGCTGGGCTGCTTCGGCCTTTTCAGCCTCTTCAGCCCTTTCAGCCTCTTCAGCCCTTTCAGCCTCTTC
>LIQL01000610.1 GCA_001418405.1 Streptomyces diastatochromogenes
CACCGGCCGGCGCGGCACCGACCCCGACCTCACCGAGCTGTTGCCCCAATGGTTGGCGGCCGCCGGCGAGCAGGGCTACCGCGCCCCGGAGACGTTGCTCCCCGCGCTCCTGGACGCCGCCCGGTCGCGCACGGACCTGCGGCCCGCCGCGCTCGCCCTGGCGGGCCCCCGCGGCCTGTGGTTGGCGCGGCTGAACGACTCCTGGCGGTTCGCGCTCCGGGGCGTCGGCGGCCCGCTGGCCCTGCCGGGCGACGACGCCCCCGAGGCGGTCCGCCGGCGGTGGGAGGAGGGCCTGTTCGCGGAGCGGGTGGCGCTGTTGACCGCGGTGCGCCGCCGCGATCCGCAGGCCGGACTGGAGCTGCTGACGTCCACCTGGGCGGCCGAACGCGCCGAGGACCGCCTGATGTTCGTGGACTCCCTCGGCGAGGCCCTCGCACCGACCGACGAACCGTTCCTGGAAGGGGCCCTGTCCGACCGCAGCCGCACCGTCCGCAGCACCGCCGCGGAGCTCCTCTCCGCCCTGCCCGGCTCCGCGCTCGCGGCACGGATGGCCGAGCGCAGCCTGGTCTGCGTCCGGCTGGCCCCGGCCGCCGAGGGCGCCGGACACCACGCAATGCTGGCCGTCGACCCGCCGCGCGCCTGCGACGCCGGGATGCAGCGGGACGGCGTCGCCGCCAAGCCCCCCTCGGGACGTGGGGAACGGGCTTGGTGGCTGGGCCAGTTGGTGGAGGCCACGCCGCTGGACCGCTGGAGCGGACGGTTCGACGGCCGCACCCCGGCGGAGATCGTCGCGCTCCCGGTGGCCGGCGAGTGGCGGACGGAGCTGCACGACGCCTGGTGCCGGGCCGCGGTCCGCCAGCGGCACCCGCAGTGGGCACGGGCACTGCTGGGCGCGCCCGGCGACCCGGTCCTGGCCGCGCCGGAGATGGCGCCGGCCGGCTCCGCCCGGGACCTGACGAAGCTGCTGACCGTGCTCCCGCACGACGAACGGGCCCTGTGGGTGGCCGAGTTCATCGCCGTCCACGGCCTCTCGGACGCGTTCCGGATGCTGGGCGTCTGCGCGGTCCCCTGGTCCGCACCGCTGGGCCGGGCGGTGGTCGACGCGCTGGACATCGCCCGCGACGCCGGCAGCTACCCGTGGAGCTTCAGCGGCGTGATGGGCCTGGCCGAGCGCTGCCTGGACCCGGCGGAAGCCGGCCGGCTGGACATGCTGACGGCCGTCACCGACGAGCCCGAGGGCGCCTCCCCGGGCTCCAGCGGCTACTGGTCCGAGGCGTTCCTGCGCCTGGTCGGCACGCTCCGCCTGCGCGCCACCATGCACGCCGAGCTGCGGACCGGAGCGCCGTCATGACGCACGGCCGCCGGCCCGCAGCCCCGGGCCGGCGCGCGCCGCGGACGTCCGACTCCCGGTGGCCGGAGGGTTCAGACGGCCAGCGGGCGGACGTTCGCGTTGACCCACTCCACGATCGAGGCGGTGGTCGCCCCCGGCGTGAAGATCTCCGCGACGCCCTGCTCCTTCAGCGGTGCGATGTCGGCCTCCGGGATGATGCCGCCGCCGAAGACCTTGATGTCCGCCGCGTCCCGTTCCTCCAGCAGGGCGAGCACCTTCGCGAAGAGGGTGTTGTGCGCCCCGGAGAGGATGGACAGCCCGATCGCGTCGGCGTCCTCCTGGATGGCGGTGTCGACGATCTGCTCCGGCGTCTGGTGCAGCCCGGTGTAGATCACCTCCATGCCGGCGTCGCGCAGCGCCCGGGCGATGACCTTGGCGCCCCGGTCGTGTCCGTCCAGCCCCGGCTTGGCGACGACGACCCGGATCGGACCCGACCGGCCCGTGCCCTGACCCTCCGCCTGCACCCCGTCTTGCCGCGCCACACTCATCACTGCCTCCAAGCCATGCGCGGCACCGCCAGGGCGGTGCCGCCGAGCCGACATCCGGTCGCGCCACCGCGATCCGGCGGCCACGAGCGTGAACGAACGTTATCTACAGCATCCCGTACCCAACCGTTTCGTGACATCCGGCGAGGGGGAAATCACACACGGGACATCTGCACCTGGGACACATTCGCCACGCGCCGCGTCCCGCGTGCCGCACCGCCGCCAGGGACGGCCGGCGAGGCACGCGAGCCGGGCGCCCGGGGAGCCGCAGCCGGGCCGGCGCGCGAGCCGCCGCAGCGCCGCCGCCGTGCACGGCTTCCCCACAAGGGCATTCGGGGGTCGTCGCCGCCTTCCGCATGCCGTTCGGGAGGTCGGCCATGGGGGCCCTGCCTGTTCTCTCCGCACCCCTTCTCCTGCGCAGCACGCTCGTGGAGCTGGGCGTACTCGTCACCCACCTCCTCCGCTATCCCACCGGGATGGCCCAGGAACGACCGCTGCCGGCGCCGGCCGGGACCGGTGCCGACGGTTCCGCGGCTCGTCTGCCCACCGAGGGCCGCGCGCACCCGCCGGTGCTCCTGCTGCACGGGTTCGTCGACAACCGCTCGGTCTTCGTCCCCCTGCGCCGCTCCCTGCACCGCCACGGCTGGCGCCACGTCGAAGCGCTCAACTACTCCCCGCTGACCTGCGATCTGCGGCGGGCCGCCGAGCTGCTGGGCCGCCACGTGGAGGAGGTCTGCGCCCGGACCGGACACCGCCGGGTGGACGTCGTCGGCCACAGCCTCGGCGGCCTGATCGCCCGCTACTACGTACAGCGGTGCGGCGGCGACGCCCGCGTCCGGACGCTGGTCACGCTCGGCACCCCGCACGCCGGCACCCGCGTCGCGCCGCTCATGTCGGCGCATCCGATCGTCCGGCAGATGCGCCCGGACTCCGCGGTGGTCGCGGAGTTGGCGTTGCCGGCACCGCGGTGTCGGACGCGCTTCGTGGCCTTCTGGAGCCAGCAGGACCAGGTGATGGTGCCGGCCGCCACCGCCCGGATCGAGCACCCGGACCTGTGGGCGGAGAACGTCCGCGTCATCGGCGTCGGCCACCTCGCGCTGCCGGTCGACGCCACCGTCGCGGCCGGCATCCGGGCGGCGCTGGCCACCACGGCGGCGGACGAGGCCACCCAGGGCGCGGTGTCGGTGGCCTGAGCGGCGAGGTGCGCCCGGACCCGGGCCGGGTCGCGACCGGTCCCCCGGACGGCAACGTTCCCGACGCCCGTGCGTCCCCTGGGCGCCGCGTGCCGGCCGCCTCGTCGAACGACCCTCGAACGGGGCGCCAAGAACGCGCATGGACGTTGCCGAAAGCGGGCCAATTGCCCGGCCCCGCCGAGCCCGAAACCTCGGGAAGATTGTCGCCGTCGCGTACCGCCGGGTACAGTCGCCGCTAATTCTCCTGCAGCCGAGGCGAAAGAGAAGTTGGTGGACGACCGTCACCCGTCGGGGGCTCAGCTTCCGACCGCCCCCGCTTCCGATGCCTCCTACGCACCCTCGGCATACGGCGACGACGACCCCCTCTTCGGCGCGCACCCCGGCGGCTACGGGCACGGCGCCTACGCCCCCGGCGGCCACCCCACCGACGCCTATGCGACCGGCAGTTACCCCACCACCGGGTATGACAACGCCGGATACGACGCGGGCTACGGCAGCACCGGCTACGACCCGTACGCCCACACCGGGTACGACGCCCCCGGCTACGACACCGGCGCCACCGGGTACGACAACTCCGGTTACGGCAGCGGCTACGACAGCGCGGCCTACGGGCCCGGCGGGGGCTACGACGCCGCGGCCCACCACAGCGGCACCGCGTACGACCCCGGCACTTACGACACCGGCAGCCAGGCCCCCGCCGCGTACGCGGGCGACACCTACGACACCGGCTCCTACGCCACCACCACTTACCCCACCGGGGGCTTCGCCACCGACGGCTACGGCGGCGATGCGTACGGCGGCGGCTACGACCCCGGCGCCGCGTACGACACTGGCGACGGCCTCACCGGTGGTTACGCCACCGGCAGTTACGCCACGACCGGGCACGACACCGCGGGGCACGACACCGCGGGGTACGACACCGGCTACGGGGCCGCGGGCTACGACTCCGCCGCCTTCGCGGCCGCCGCCACCGCCGTCCAGGAGCCCGTCGGCCACGAGGCCACCGCGGTCTGGTCCACCACGGACTACGCCGACTACACCGACCGGACGCCCGACCCGGCACCCGGCATCCCGGCCCAGGCGGGCCCGCCCGCGGAGGACACCCTCCTGTGGGACGCCCCCCTCGTCCCGCACACCGCGGAGACCGACGGCGCCGACAGCGCGCCCGACACCCGTACCGCGGCGAGCGGTTCGGCGGCGATCGCCGACGCGATGACCCAGGCGATGCCCGTCACCGTCGTCCCGGACGACGACGCCCCCACCGGCCGGCGGGTGAGCGGTCCCCCGGCCGGCAAGGCGGTCCGCGGCGGCAATCGCGGCCGGCGCCGCCAGGCCAAGCGCTCGGCGCTGCTGACCGTCGCGGTGCCCTCGGTCGCCGCGATGGGCGTCTGCGCGGCGGCCGCGGCCTCGGTCAGCCAGTTCGGCGGGGACGACCAGGACGGCAAGACGACCCAGGCCGCGCCGGACGCCGGTGCCGCGAAGCGGACGACGGCCGCCAACAAGAAGCTGGACAGCCAACTCGCCGGACTCAGCGCCAGCGCCCAGGACTTCCGCGAACGGGCCAGCCGCACCCAGGAACGGCTGGATCTGAAGCAGCGGCAGGCCGACGAGCGCAAGCGCAAGGAGGAAGAGGCCGCCCGCAAGGAGGCGCTGCGCCCCAAGTTCGTCCTGCCGGTCACCCAGCACGGTCTGAGCGCGCTCTTCGGCCAGGCCGGGGTCAACTGGATGTCGGTGCACACCGGCATCGACTTCCCGGTCAGCTACGGCACCACGGTCGTGGCCGCCACCGACGGCACCATCCGCACCCAGTGGAACTCCGCCTACGGCAACATGGCGATCCTCACCTCACCCGACGGCACCGAGACCTGGTACTGCCACCTGAGCAGCACCAAGATCCGCTCCGGGTCGGTCAAGGCGGGCGACGCCATCGCCTACTCCGGCAACTCCGGCAACTCCACCGGCCCGCACCTGCACTTCGAGGTGCGGCCCGGCGGCGGTGCGGCGATCGACCCGCTGCCGTGGCTGCGCGCCCACGGCCTCAACCCGAACTGAACCCCGCGCCGCACACGCACCGGAAAGGGGGCCCGCCGCACACCGCGGCGGGCCCCCTTTGCCGTCCTTTTGCCGTCCTTCGTCGTCGCTCCAGAGGGAGGCCCCGGGCGGGCGCCGGGGCCTCCCCGCGGCTCAGAGCTTCTCGACCGGCGCGTACCGCAGCAGCAGCCGCTTGGGCTTCTCGCCGCCGAAGTCGATGGTGGCCTCGGCGTTGTCGCCACTGCCCTTGACGCCGACGACCGTGCCGAGGCCGAAGCTGTCGTGGGTGACGCGGTCACCGACGGCCAGCGAGACCACCGGGCGGTCGGCGGTGCGCCGGGTCGCGAAGCCGCTCGGCCCCTTGGACCGCGTCGACGACAACGACGCCCCGATACCGCCGCCGAAGCCGCCGCCCGAGGAACCGCCCGACGACAGCCCGCCCATGGACGCCGACGGCGTCGCGGGGCCGGTGCGCTTCCACTCCAGGAACGAGTCCGGGATCTCCTCCAGGAAGCGCGAGGCCGGGTTGTACGAGGGCTGGCCCCAGGCGCTGCGCATCGTGGAGCGGGTGACGTAGAGCCGCTCGCGGGCGCGGGTGATGCCGACGTAGGCGAGCCGGCGCTCCTCCTCCAGCTCCTTGGTCTGGCCGAGCGCCCGCATGTGCGGGAAGACGCCGTCCTCCATGCCGGTCAGGAAGACCACCGGGAACTCCAGGCCCTTGGCGGTGTGCAGGGTCATCAGCGTGATGACGCCGGCGCCCTCCTCGTCCTCGTCCGGGATCTGGTCGGAGTCGGCGACCAGGGCGACCTGCTCCAGGAACTCGGCGAGCGTGCCGGGGCCCGCGGCGGCCGCCTCGACGTCGCCCGCCTCGACGTCGCCCGCCTCGGCATCGACCGCCGGCGCTGCGCCCTCGCCGCGCTCCTGCTCGAACTCCAGGGCCACGGAGGCGAGTTCCTGGAGGTTCTCGATCCGGGTCTCGTCCTGGGGGTCGGTGGAGGACTGGAGCTCGGCGAGGTAGCCGGTGCGCTCCAGGACCGCCTCCAGGATCGTGGCCGGGCCGGCCCCGGACTCCACGATCGTGCGCAGCTCCTCCATCAGGGCGTTGAACCGCTTGACGGCGTTGGCGGAACGGGCGGCCATGCCGTAGGCCTCGTCGACGCGGCGCAGGGCCTGCGGGAAGGTGATCTTCTCGCGCAGCGCCAGGGCCTCGATCATCGCCTCGGCGCGGTCGCCGATGCCGCGCTTGGGGACGTTGAGGATGCGGCGCAGCGGGACGGCGTCCTCGGGGTTGGCGAGCACCCGGAGGTAGGCGAGGATGTCGCGGACCTCCTTACGCTCGTAGAAGCGCACGCCGCCGACGACCTTGTAGGGCAGCCCGACCCGGATGAAGATCTCCTCGAAGACCCGGGACTGGGCGTTGGTGCGGTAGAAGACCGCGACGTCGCCGGCCTTGGCGTCGCCGGCGTCGGTGAGCCGGTCGATCTCGTCGGCGACGAACTGGGCCTCGTCGTGCTCGGTGTCGGCGACATAGCCGGTGATCTTGGGGCCGGCGCCGGCGTCCGTCCAGAGGTTCTTCGGGCGGCGGTTCTCGTTGCGCTCGATGACGGCGTTGGCCGCGGAGAGGATGGTCTGCGAGGAGCGGTAGTTCTGCTCCAGCAGGATCGTGGTGGCGTCCGGGTAGTCCTCCTCGAACTGGAGGATGTTGCGGATCGTGGCGCCGCGGAAGGCGTAGATCGACTGGTCGGCGTCACCGACCACGCACAGCTCGGCGGCGGGGGTGTCGACCGATGGGGGTCCCCCCGCGCGAGCGGAGCCGAGCGTGGGGGAGGGGCCGACCAGCTCGCGGACGAGGGTGTACTGGGCGTGGTTGGTGTCCTGGTACTCGTCGACGAGGACGTGGCGGAAGCGGCGGCGGTAGTGCTCGGCGACGTCCGGGAACGCCTGGAGCAGGTGGACCGTCGTCATGATGATGTCGTCGAAGTCCAGGGCGTTGGCCTCGCGCAGCCGCGCCTGGTACATCGCGTACGCCTGGGACAGCGTCTTCTCGAACCCGTCGGCGGCCGTGCCGGCGAAGCTCTCCTCGTCGATGAGCTCGTTCTTGAGGTTGGAGACCTTCGCGCTGAAGGACTTGGGCGGGAAGCGCTTGGGGTCGAGGTCGAGGTCGCGGCAGACCAGGGCCATCAGGCGCTTGGAGTCGGCCGCGTCGTAGATCGAGAAGGACGACGTGAAGCCGAGCCGCTTGGACTCCCGGCGCAGGATCCGCACGCAGGCGCTGTGGAACGTGGAGACCCACATGGCGTTGGCCCGCGGGCCGATCAGCTCCTCGACGCGCTCCTTCATCTCGCCCGCGGCCTTGTTGGTGAAGGTGATCGCGAGGATCTGGCCGGGGTGGACGTGGCGCTCGGCGAGCAGGTGGGCGATGCGGTGGGTGAGCACCCGGGTCTTGCCCGAGCCGGCGCCGGCGACGATCAGCAGCGGGCCGCCGCTGTGCGCCACGGCGGCCTTCTGCTGGTCGTTGAGCCCTTCCAGGAGCGCCGCCGGGTCGATGGCCGGGCGGGCGGCGCCGTCGCGGTAGTACGACTCCCTGGAGACGGGCGCGTCGAACCGCCCGCCGAAGAGGTCGGCGGGGACCTCCTCCGGGGCCGGGCCGGGCTCGTCCTCGGGCGGCGGCGGGGGCTCCTCGTCCGGGGGGCCGAGATCCGCCAGGAAGCTGTCGTCAAAGAGGCTGCTCATCGCCCACCGAGTCTAGGCCGCCGCACTGACAACCGGTCCCGGAGTACCGGATTGGCCGGCACCGCTCCGCCGCGGGCGCTACCGTGTCCGTTCTGCCCGCAAACCGGCACCGCTCGCGTTCAGGTCACGAAAAGGTTTCGGGCATATCGAACACCAGCCTTCACAGGGGCCACACGAGTTGGCTACGGTCTCGCTCGGGCAGCCCGCAGTCCCCGCGGACGACAGCGTTCGCACGGGCCGCCCCCGCCGAGTCCGGTCCCGCCGCGAGGCACCCGGAGCCGGGGACCCACCAGCACCACCGGGGTGAATCGACCGGTGCGCCCGCCGCCAGGCGGTCGCAGCAGCCGTAGGGCAAGCCTTCCGTCAGCAGACCGCCCGAACCCGACAGCTAACCCGGTAGGCGGTCCACGGAAGGAGTCGCCGGCCTTGGCGTCCCATCGCAAGCCGCGCACCCCCATACTCGCCACCCCCGGCGGCCGTCGTACGGCGACCGGGCTCACCACCGCCGCCCTCGCCTCGGTCACCCTGCTCTCGCAGACCGCGAACGCGGCCCCCAAGGCGCCCCAGCCCTCCATCGAAGAGGTCAAGACGAAGGTCGACGACCTCTACCAGCAGGCCGAGGTCGCCACCCAGAAGTACAACGGCGCCAAGGAGAAGGCCGACGGCCAACAGCGCACGGTCAACCGCCTGCTCGACGAGGCGGCCCGGCGCGCGGACAAGATGAACGAGTCCCGGCGCCGGCTGGGCGCGTTCGCCTCGGCGCAGTACCAGAGCGGGGGGATCAACCCGACCGCCCAGCTGATGCTCGCCAAGGACCCTCAACAGTTCGTCGACCGCAACCACCTGATGGAGCAGTTGACCGCCCAGCAGAAGCAGGCGATCACCGACTACCAGGCACAGGCCGCGGCCGCCACCCGCCAGCGGGCCCAGGCCACCAGCAGCCTGGAGAGCCTCCAGCAGTCGCAGACGTCCCTGAAGGAGAACAAGAGAAACGTTCAGGCCAAACTGGCCGAGGCGCGCCAGCTGCTGTCCCGGTTGACCGCCCAGGAGAAGGCGCGGCTGGCCGAACTGGAGCGCCAGAAGGAGGCCGAGGCCCAGCGCAAGGCCGCCGAGCAGGCCCGCAAGGAGGCCCAGCAGCGGCAGCAGCAGCCCGGTGGCAGCGGCTCCGGGCAGAGCTCCGGCGGCGGCACGTCCGACGGCGGCACGTACTCCACCAAGGCCGGCAAGGCGATCGCCTTCGCCCGCACCCAGATCGGCAAGCCGTACGTCTGGGGCGCCACCGGGCCCAGCTCCTATGACTGCTCGGGGCTGACGCAGGCCGCGTGGCGGGCGGCCGGCGTCGACCTGCCGCGGACGACCTGGGACCAGGTCAAGGTCGGCACCCGGGTCTCCAGCAGCGATCTCCAACCCGGCGACCTGGTGTTCTTCTTCAACGACATCAGCCACGTCGGGATGTACATCGGCGGCGGCGAGATGATCCACGCCCCGCACGCCGGCGCCCCCGTCGAGATCGCCCCGATCGACCGACTGCCCTTCGCGGGCGCGACCCGTCCGGGATAGGCGCACCGGGCCGCTCCCGCCGAGACGCTTCCGCGGTCACGGGCGCCGGCCACCCGGCCGTCTTCGGCCCGCCCGGGGCGAGGTGCGCCCCCTCGGCGTCGACGCCCCGCCGCGGCGCCCACCGTCGTCGCTCCGCATCCGCCACCCCCGATTCCGTCGTGCGCGCTCTCCGTCACTCGCACAACGCTCCCGGGCGCGGCTCTGTGCCCGCTTCCGCAGGTTCCGGCGGAGGTTCACCCGAACGGTGAACTCCGCCGGCCACCCGGCCGGTTACCCCCGCAGGAACAGCCCGAACCACCGGAAGATCTCCGGCACTTGGTGCTTCCACACCGGCACCGTGTGACCGCCCGCACCGGACGAGATCTGCTGGACCGTCACCGTCGTCGGGTTCTTGGCGAGCTGCTTGAGGCCGATCCCGGCCTGGTAGCCGTCGCCACTCGCGCCCGAGATGTACAGCGCGGTGCGGGGCGGCTTGCCGGCCGCGTTGGCGGCCTTGAGGAGGTGCAGCGGGTTGGTCTCGACGCGCAGCTTGGGGTCCTTGCCGGCGAGCGAATCGCGCTCTATCGCCGGGTCGTTGTAGCCGGACATGCCGACCGCGGCGCGGTACCGGTCCGGGTGGGCCAGCGCCAGCTTGGTGGCGCAGTGCGCGCCCGCCGAGTAGCCGGCCAGGCCCCAGGAGTCCGGCTTGTCGCCGGCCCGGAAGTTGTCGACGATCATCTGGCGGACGTCGACGGTCAGCCAGCTGTCGGCGTTGACCGTGCCGGGGATGTTGACGCACCCGCTGTCGGCGTTGGGCAGGACGTTGGTCCGCGGCGCCACCAGGATGAACGGCTTGATCGCCCCGCTCTGCATCAACGACCCCAGCTGCTCGTTGACCTTGAGCGAGCCGAACCAGGACTTGGCGGACCCGGGGTAGCCCGGCAGCAGCTCGACCACCGGGAACTTCTTGTGCTGGTAGGCGGGGTCGTTGTACTGCGGCGGCAGCCACACGTACACCTCGCCGTTGACGCCCGAGACCTGGCCCTTGAGGTCGGTCATCTGGACGCCGGGGCCCATCACCGGGTCGTCGGCGGGCCGGAACTGCTGGTGAACCTTGGGCTCGTCGTTGAGGTTCTTGCCGCCCAGGCCGTCCGGGCCGAGGTTGCGGGCCTGGTCGATGTGGTTGCCGGTACCGAGCAGGTCGCCCCAACTGTCGTAGAGGTTGTTGGCGTTGTTGACCATGACGAAGACCACGGTGATGGCCATCACCTGGGCGAACAACAACATCAACAGCCGTGCCAGACCGCGTATCAGGGCCGGTCCGGCCACTCGACCCCACAGCGCGAACGGCAGCACGAGGGCGACGATCAGCAGCAGGATCGAGAAGAGGAAGAAGGGCGTACCCGTCAGGCTCATCGGGATCTCGTTTCCAGGACGTATGCGCGCAGGGCGTGGGCGTGGTTCCGGCCCCGCCTTCGGGCAGCGAGCCTCTCCGCGCCCTTAGATGGCGATCCGCGCGATCCCGGTTGCCCGCCTTGGGCCCTTCTTTACGCGCCCCCTGCACGCCCCCCGCAGCGGGGGCGGAACCCGATCATCCGCCCCCGTGCCCCCCGTTCCCGACGAAACCGCAGGTCAGACCAGGCGTCGCGCGGCCGCCCAGCGGGTCAGCTCATGGCGGTTGGAGAGCTGGAGCTTGCGCAGGACGGCCGAGACGTGTGACTCAACCGTCTTCACGGAGATGAACAACTGCTTGGCGATCTCCTTGTACGCGTACCCGCGGGCGATCAGCCGGAGCACCTCGCGCTCACGCTGGGTGAGGCGGTCCATGTCCTCGTCCACCGGCGGGGCGTCCGTCGAGGCGAAGGCGTCGAGCACGAAGCCGGCCAGCCGCGGCGAGAAGACCGCGTCGCCGTCGGACACCCGGAAGACCGCGTCGACCAGGTCGGCACCGGTGATCGTCTTGGTGACGTAGCCGCGGGCGCCGCCGCGGATGACCCCGATGACGTCCTCGGCCGCGTCGGAGACGGAGAGCGCCAGGAACCGCACCGGCCGCTCGGCGTCGGCCATCATCGCGGCGCTGCGGCGCAGCACCTCGACGCCACCGCCCCCGGGGAGGTGCACGTCCAGGAGGACGACCTCGGGGCGGGTGGCGGTGATCACCGTGACCGCCTGGTCGACGTCGGCGGCCTCGCCGACCACCTCGACCCGGGTGATCTCGGTCCGGCCGATCTCGGCCTGGACGCCGGCCCGGAACATCCGGTGGTCGTCGACCAGCACGACCCGTACGGTGCGGCCCTCGTCCTCGCCGCCGGTCTCGGCCTGCTGTGCGTCGTCGCTGCTCATCTCGTCCGTCCGTCCTTCGGTGTCTGCCCCGTCATGATCCCTGCCCCGGCCCCGGCCCCGGCCCCGGTGCCGGGGCCGGGGCCGGGGC
>LIQL01000611.1:0-221 GCA_001418405.1 Streptomyces diastatochromogenes
ACCGCGGGGGCGGGGGCGGGGCCAGTCGGCCGCCCCGCTAGCGGTTCCCGATCGCACCCGGCCGCCGACCGCCGCGCGCTTCCGCGGGCCCACCACCATGGCAAGCTACGCGTCATGACCCGTCACCCGGCCACCTCGGGTGCGCCGCGGCCGGCACGGTACAGGCCACCGTCTCGTTTGGGGGAAACCATGTCCACGTCCCACCGCACGGCGGCCGAGCC
>LIQL01000611.1:226-4437 GCA_001418405.1 Streptomyces diastatochromogenes
CTGATCGCCCGCTACGCCGAGCTCGTGGACGACGGTGACTTCGCCGGGCTCGGCGTCCTCCTCGCCGACGCCACCTTCGTCGGCAGCGGCGGGCCGGTGCACGGGCGCGACGCGATCGAGAAGTCGTTCCGGGACACGCTGATCGTCTACGACGACGGCACGCCGCGGACCCAGCACGTCGTCACCAACGTGGCCATCGAGGTCGACGAACAGGCCCACACGGCGGAAGCGCGCTCCTACGTCACCGTGTTGCAGGCCCTGCCCGACCTGCCCTTGCAGCCCATCGCCGCCGGCCGGTACCACGACCGCTTCGAGCGCGCCGAGGGCCGGTGGCGCTTCGTCGAGCGGAGGGTCCGCATCAACCTGGTCGGCGAGGTGCGCCACCACCTGCGCCAGGCGGCCGCACCGCGTTAGGGCCCCGGCGGCCGTAGGGCTCCGCACGGCGGACGCGAGCCGGTGGCCCCGTCCGCGTCGACGCCTTCCCGCCGTTCCGGGAACGCCAACCCGGAGGTGGCTCGCCAGGCCCGGGTCTACGTCCTGGTCCCTGACGCTTCGTCAAGAGACACTGCGGGAAATAGAGTTGTTGACGCGGGGGCGGGACGCCGAGGTGTATGCCCTGGACGGGTCCAGGGTGTTGCGGCGTTATCGGCGGGGTGGGCCGACGGAGCGGGAAGCGCGGCTGATGGCACACGTGGCGGCCCACGGGTATCCCGTGCCGGAGGTGTACGACGTCACCGCCACCGACATGGTGCTGGAACGGGCGGAGGCTGCTGGTGAAGGGCGTGCGCCAGGGCAGTCGGACCGATCCTGCGGGACGCATCCGGGACGTGGCCGTGGCCAAGCTGGCCGATCCGCACCTCACGCCACTGGAGGCGGCCTGGTTGCGGCGCCGTGCCGGTGGCCGGAGCGGGCCGCCCCACCT
Source organism: Streptomyces diastatochromogenes (assembly GCA_001418405.1). Taxonomy (GTDB): domain Bacteria; phylum Actinomycetota; class Actinomycetes; order Streptomycetales; family Streptomycetaceae; genus Streptomyces; species Streptomyces albulus_C. The sequence continues at coordinate 1,149 of LIQL01000611.1, forward strand.
CTGAGTCCACGTCCGGCTGAGCGGGGCGGTGGTGCGCGCCGGCTGGCGCGGCCGGCGTGGTCGGATTCTGCCGAGGGGGCGGGGGGTGGTGTCGGATGACGCCGTGCGGCGGCCGGTTGGTGGCTCGGAGGGCTCGGTGGGCGGAGTGTTGCAGGCGCCTTGATCGAGACGTTCGGAGGGGAAGTCATGGACACCGATGTGCTCATCGTCGGCGCGGGTCCGACCGGTCTGACGCTGGCCAACGAGTTGCTCGTGGCGGGGGTGTCGGCCGTGCTGGTCGACAAGCTCGCGCGGCGCAGCGAGTTGTCGAAGGCCGGCGGCGTGCAGTCCCGCACGCAGGAGGCGTTCGACCAGCGCGGACTGCTGGAACCGTTGCTGGCCACCGGCAACTACCCGGCCGGCACCGCGCACTTCGCCGGAATTCCGCTGCCGCTGACCCGTGGTCGGCACCGCCTGCCCTGGCGGTCCATACCGCAGGTGGCGATCGAGGGGTTCCTCGAAAGGCACCTCGCCGCGCGCGGCAGCCGCGTCCGGCGCGACCACGAACTGACCGACCTCGTCCAGGACGCGGACGGGGTCACCGCGACCTTCGCCGATGGTGCGCGGATCCGCTGCCGGTACCTCGTGGCCGCCGACGGTGCCCACAGCACGGTGCGGTCACTGCTGCGGGCCGAGTTCCCCGGCCGGCCGGGCACGGCGACCACGGTCGCCGCCGACGTGCGGCTGGGCGGCGACGAGGTCCCGACGCACACCTGGAGTCCGGACGGGCACTGGGTGCACGTGTTCCCGTTGGGCACCGATCCGCAGGGCAGGCCGCTGCGCCGGCTGGCCATGGGCGGGCCGGGCCGGTCGCTGCCCAGGGACGTCCCGGTCACCGCGGACGAGATCCGCGACGGCCTGCGCAGCGTCCTCGGATCCCGGGTGGAACTGCTCGAACTGCGCTACGCCCGCCGCATCACCAACGCGGCCCGCCAGGTCGCCCGGTACCGGCACGGACGGGTGTTCCTGGCCGGCGACGCCGCCCACGTGCACCTTCCGATCGGCGCGCAGGGCATGAACACCGGGATCCAGGACGCGCTCAACCTCGGCTGGAAACTCGGCGCCGCCGTGCGCGGTTGGGCCCCGGAAGGACTGTTGGACACCTATCACGGGGAACGGCACCCGGTCGGGGCGAGTGTGCTGCGCAACGTCCAGGCGCAGAGCCTGCTGATGGACTCGGAGGGCACCCGCACCCCGGACGTGGCGGCCGCCCGGGAACTGTTCGCGGGCATGACGCGCCTGCGGGACGTCCAGTACCACCTGGACGACATGCTGTCCGGCATGGGCATCCGCTACCCGATGCCGGGCGGCGAGGACGAGCCGCTGGTCGGTCTGCCCGCCTCGGACCCGGGCCTCGGGCCGGTCCCGTTGCACGAACTGTTGCGGTCCGGGCGCGGGGTCCTGCTCGACCCGGCCGACGGGTTCGCCAAGGTCGCCGACCTCTGGTCGGACCGGGTGGACCGGGTGAGCCGGGTCGGTGGCACGCGGGCGCTGCTCGTACGACCGGACGGGTACGTGTGCTGGGCCGGCGGCCCGGACGGACCGGAAGCGGCGCTCGGGCACTGGTTCGGCGCGCCGAAGTGACGTGCGCCGCCCGGTGGAGCCGGGGCGGCTGCCCCGGCGCGTCACAGCTCCGCGTCGAGCGGGAGGCGGTGGACGCCGGGGAGGTACTCGTCGAGTTCGCCGGGGGTGAAGCGGGCCATGCCGACGACGTGCCAGAACTCGCCGGCCACCTCGCCCTCGTACTTGTAGCCGCCCTCGGGGGTCAGTGCCGCCCAGCCGCCGGGGACGCCGATGAGCGTGGCGTGCGGGGTGGGCGGCGGGCCGTCCGGGGCGGGGACGTTCCACAGGCGGACCGTGCCGTCCTCGCCGCCGCTGGCCAGCCGGCTGCCGTCGGGGCTGAAGGCGAGGGAGAAGATCCGTCCGGTGTGGCCGGTGAGGCGGGCGGTGCGGCGGCCGGTGCGGGCGTCCCACAGGCAGATGACGCGGTCGTCGCCGGCGGTGGCGAGCAGCGGCAGCCGGGGGTGGGCGACGGCCGCCCAGAGCCGTCCGCGGTGTCCGGTCAGGACGTGCTGCGGCACGCCGTCGCGCCAGACGATGGCGGTGCCGTCCCAGGAGGCGCTGACCAGCCAGTCGTCGTCGGAGCCGAAGGCGACGGCGTAGACGCGGTCGCTGTGGCCGTCGAGTTCGGCCGTCAGGCCGCCGCCCTCCTGGTGCCAGAGGCGGACCCGGCCGTCGTCGCAGCCGGTGGCGAGGGCGGTGCCGTCGCCGCGGAAGGCGATGGACCGCACCCGGCCGCGGTGGTCGGAGAGGGTGACGACGTGCGCTCCGGTGGCGCGCCACCACAGGCGGACCGAGTCGTCGTCGTTGGCGGTGGCGAGCAGGGTGCCGTCGGCGCTGAACGCCTCGGCCCAGGTGTGGTCGGTCTCCACGTCGATCTCGCGGAGGTACTCGCCGGTCAGGGCGTTCCACAGGTAGACGTCGCCGTCGTTGCTGGCGGTGCCGAGGATCGGGCCGGCGGGGCTGAAGACCGCGGAGATCAACCGGTCGCCGCGGCCGGTGAGTTCGGCGGTGCGGCGGCCGGTGCGGGCGTCCCACAGGCGGACGAGTCCGTCGTTGCCGCTGGTGGCGAGGCGGGAGCCGTCGGCGCTGAAGGCGACGGTGTTGACCCGGCGGCCGTGGCCGCGCAGGATGCGCTGGCCCTGGCCGGTGTCGGCGTTCCAGATCTGGGCGCCGCCGTCGTTGCCGACGGTGACGAGTTGGCTGTCCTGCGGGCGGAAACGGCAGGCCCAGGCGGAACCGCGGTGCTCGACGGGTTGCTGGCGCAGCAGGCTGATGGCGCGGTGGCCGCCGGAGAGGGCGACGCGCCACAGGCGTACGGTGCCGTCGCTGTCGCAGGCGGCGAGGAGCCGTCCGCCGTTGCCGAACATCACCTGGTAGACCGCGCCGGTGCACCGCTCCAGCGCTCCGGCGGGCGCGCCGACCACGGGGTCCCACAGCCGGACCTGGCCGTCGGTGTCACCGCTGACGAGGAGGGTGCCCTCGGGGTGGAAGTCGAGGGTGTAGACGCGGCCGGTGTGGCCGGTGAAGGTGTGCAGCAGGCGGCGCTCGGCGACGTGCCAGACGCGGACCGTGCCGTGGCCGTCGGCGCCGTGGTCGCCGGTGGCCAGGAGGGTGCCGTCGGGGCTGAACCGGGCGCGGAACACCGCGCCCTCGTGGCCGTCGAGGCGGCCGGTGCACCGGCCCGTGC
>LIQL01000612.1:0-232 GCA_001418405.1 Streptomyces diastatochromogenes
CCGGCAGGGTGGGGCCGCCGCGCGGGGCGTGTTCGAAGAGCGTCCAGCACAGGACGTCGCCGGGTTCCGGGACCGAGCCCGGCTCCGGCGTGCGGCCGCGCCCCATGCCGCCGGTGAGCCGGACCACCGGCGCGCCCTCCGCGCCGGCGGCGTACGCCACGAACTCGGCGGTCTGGGTGCGCCCGTCGGACAGCGTGCGGTGGAGCTTGGTGCCCTCGGCCAGCGGCGGACG
>LIQL01000612.1:285-15409 GCA_001418405.1 Streptomyces diastatochromogenes
CCGGGCGGCGAGCTTCTGGGCGGCGGTGACCGCGTCGTCCCGCTTGGGCTGTGGCGGTTCGCCGGCGCGGATCCGGTCGCGGTGGGCGGTGTACGACCAGCGGTCGCGCTTCCAGCGGTCGGTGACCCGGGCGCCCTCGGGCAGGCCGCGGAGCAGGTCGACGCCCTGCCAGACGGCGTCCCAGGTGGGGCGCAGTTGGCTCTCGACGAGGGCGCGGACCTCCTCCTCCGCCCCGGGGGTGCCGGCGTCGTAACGGGCCATCGCGGGCGCCAGCAGTCGGTTGTCGAACGCCGGGTCGGTGGCCGGTCCGGCCGGCGGGCAGTAGAGCTGGCCGCCCGCGTCGCGGCCCGCCTCGGCGAACTCGGCGGCCCGCTGGGCCGGTACACCGGGCGGCGGGGCGATCCAGGCGAGCAGCGCGCCCAGGTGCTGGTCCTCCAGGGCGCTCTGGCCGGTCGCCCAGTGGCGGGTCAGGAGCTCCGTCAGGGACAGCAGCAGGCAGGCGCCCGGCACCCGGGCCCGCTCGCCGAAGTGCGTGAACCAGCGGCCCAGCAGCGGCACGTGCGGCGGCGCGGGGAAGGGCGTCTCCGGCTCCTGCTCGGCCGTCCGCCGGAACCGCATCGAGCGGCCCAACAGGCGCACGTACTCGATGCCGGCGGTGCTCGGCACGATCAACTGGGGTGCGTCGGTGCACAGTTCGACCTGGATCGGGACCTTCTTGCCGGTCTCCGCGTCGGTCTCCTTGCGCTCCTCGAACTCGACGTCGTCGGCGAAGCCGTCCACGTAGGGCAGCACCGCCTCGGCCAGGTCGGCGAGGAAGGCGAACCGCAGGTCACGGTCCCGGGGCTGGGGGACCGTCAACAGCAGCGGCTTCTCGCGGTCGGTGCCGACCAGGGCGCCCAACGGGGCGCCGGCCTCACCGGCGGTGGTCAGCGGGACGAGGACCAACGGGCGGGCGGCGAGGTGGCGGTGGCGGACCGTGGTCCGCGGCTGGGCGCGGCCGGCTGCCGCCGCCTCCATCCTGGCCAGCGTCTCGATCAGTGACACGGGTCCTCCCCGGTCCGCGGTGCGGGTAGGGGCGCGGCGTCAGCCGCTCCGGTGGAGTCGGCGCGTGCGCCGGAGGCGTCGGCGAGGGCCGCGCGGCGCAGTGCGGCGGCCGCGCGCAGGGCCTGGACGGCCGGGTCGTCGGGGTTCGCGCCGGGGTCGCCGGCCGCCGCCGCCAGCGCCTCGTCGACGGTGCGCAGCCCGCCCAGTTCGCCTCGCGCGCCGCGGCCCAGTGCCTCCACCGCGCCGTCCTCGCGGGCGCGCTTGCGGCAGTGGAAGGCCAGTTCGCAGGCGGCCAGGCACTCGGGCGCGTAGGCCGCGGGAACCGCTTCCACCGCCTCGGTCAGTTCGGCGGCCGGGCGGGTCGCGGTCTGGCCGTCGTCGCTCAGCCCGAGGTCGAAGGTGGTCCCCGGGGGGAGCGCGGCGGCGATCTCTTCGACGCGGGTGAGCCGGGCCAACTGGCGCCGGGTGGTGGCGAGTTGCTTGCGGACGTCGACGGTGGCGGCGGTCGGGAGGTTGGAGAAGTCCTTGGGGCAGACCAGCAGGACCCGGTCGTGGACGGCGACGGGGCGGCCGGTGTGCGCCGCGGTGTGCTCGGCCACCGGCTCCAGGGCGAGGACGTAGACCGCCGCCTGGCGGGCCGCGGCACCGACCTTCGCGGCGTCCGCGGCCCCGTCGATCATCGGGAAGGACTTGATCTCCACGACCGTCCAGCCGCCGTCCGGATGCACGACCACGGCGTCCGGTTCCACGTAGGCCGGCGAGCCGGCGACGTCCATCGCCAGCAGCGGGTGGTCCAGCAGGGCCCAGTCGCCGGCCGCGGTCGCCTCGCGCAGCGCCAGCGCGGTGCGCGCCGCCCGCCCCTCGGGGCCGGCCGCGGACAGGTCGGGCCGGGCGACCGCGTCGACCTCCGGCAGGGCGGTGCCCGGTGCCAGCCGTTCGCACACCAGCCGCAGCAGTTCGACGCCGCCGTCGGCCTTCACCCGGGCCTCGAAGGAGTTGCCGCGGACCAGCGCGAACTGGGACTGCCCGTAGCCCGCGGGCGATCCCAGCGCGCGGGCCAGCGCGCCCTTGTCGACGCCCGCGCCGTCCAGCAGTGCCCGGCGTCGACAGCCGGGATTGGCGGCCAGCGCGGCCAGCGCGCGGGCGTCCAGCGACCGGGGGCGCACCCCCGGCCCGCGCAGTTCCGTCAAACTCCCCCGGATCACGCCGGGAGGCGCCCCCGGCGGCGGGCTCGGTGGGCTCTCGCGGGAAACGTTCACCTGCCGAAGTCTCGCATCCACCACGCCCGCCGCGGGCATCGCCTCCACCGCGACGGCGGGCACCGGGGGCGCCGCCCGGGCTGCTTGCCGGTGGCCCCGCCAGGGCCCCCGCCGGGGCTTTCCGCCGGGTGCGCGATGATGGAGGGGCCGCGGTCAGCGCCGCCCGCGCCCAGCGAAGCACGACGACAAGCCGGGAATCCGGCGAGAGGTACGACCCATGGCACCGCGCATTCTCCTGGCCCGGCACGGGCAGACGGAGTGGTCCGTCTCCGGCCGGCACACCGGACGCACCGACATCCCCCTGCTGGACGAGGGGCGGCAGGGCGCCAAGCTCCTCGGCGAGCGGCTGCACCGCGCCCCCTGGGACGGCCTGCCGGGCGTCGAGGTCCGCACCAGCCCGCTGGTGCGCGCGAAGGAGACCTGCGAACTGGCCGGTTTCGGTGCGCGGGCCCAGGAGTGGGACGCGCTGCTGGAGGTCGACTACGGCGCCTACGAGGGGCTGACCCCGGCGCAGATCAAGGCCGACCGGCCGGACTGGCTGATCTGGCGGGACGGGGTGCCGGACGGCGAGACGCTCGCCGAGGTCTCCGCGCGGGCCGACGAGGTGGTCGACTGGGCGCGCTCGGCCGACCGGGACGTGCTGGTCTTCGCGCACGGCCACGTCCTGCGGGTCCTGGGGGCGCGCTGGCTGGGCCTGGACGTCTCCTTCGCGGCCCGGCTCCGACTGGCGCCGACGTCCCTGTCGGTGCTCGGCTGGGCGTACGGCGAGCCGGCCGTGGTGAGCTGGAACGAGACCGGGCACCTGGACTGAGCACCGCCGCCGCGCCCTTCGCGCCCGTTGCGGCCGTCGCGACGGGGCCGTGGGCCGGGCCACGGCTCAGGCCGGTTGCCGCCCGACGGGGGCGTCGGCCGTCCGGTAGCGGTCCAGGAACTCGCCGACCGGGCCGCAACTGCGGTACGGGCGCAACGCCCGCGCCGTGTCGTCCAGCATCGCCCGGATCCGGGCGGAGCGGACCCGGGACAGCAGCGTGAGCGCCTGGAGGGCGGCGGTGGCGGCCTCGTCGACGGTGCCGTTCGCCGTGAGGTTGCCGGCCAGTTCCGCGGTGAACAGGGCGATGTTGCGGGTGAAGTGCGGGTCCTGGAGCGCCACCGCCCGGCGTGCGTGCTCCGCCGCGCGCCCCCGTTCGCCCAGTGCGGACCAGCACTGCGCCGTGAGGCCCCCCAGTTCGGCCTCCCCGTAGAAGCTCATCCACTCCGGGTCGCGCTCCCCGGGCCCGGCCGCGAACAGCCGCTCGGCCCGGGCCAGCGCCTGCGTGCAGCCGGTGCGGTCGCCGAGGCCCGCCCAGCCGCCGGCCTCGCGCAGCGCCAGCAGCGACCGCAGCCGCGGCGAACCGAGCCGCTTGGCGGCCTGTTGGGCGGCCTGCGCGGCCCGCACCGCCTCGCGCGGCCGGCCGGTGTCGCGGGCCAGGAAGGCGGTGTTGCAGAAGGCGTGCGCCTCCAGGGCGGCGTCGCCGCAGACCCGGGCGGTGGACAGCGCCTCCGCGTAGTGCGAACGGGCGTCGTCGAAGCGGCCGGAGTCGTGGGCCAACCAGCCCACGGAGATCGCGAGTTCGCCCGCGCCGGCGTGCAGCCGGTCGTAGATCGCCCGGCGTTGGGCGCCGGCGTCCAGCAGTTCGTAGGCGGCGCGCAGGGGTTGGGTGGCGCGGTGGTACAGGTCGTCGGCGCCGTGCCGGTCGTCCAGCAGGCGGATCCGGCGCACCGCCTCTTCGACGGCGGTGGCCTCGGTGGCGCCGGCCCGGGCGCCGGGGGCGGTGCGGGGCCCCGGCACGGCGGCAAGGGGCGCTGCGGGGCCCTCCGGTGCGGTCGGTGCGGGTACCGGGGGGTCGGTCCGGCCGGCCGGGCAGAGGCCGGTCAGGCCCAGGGCGGCCGCCGGGCCGCCGGTGATGAACGCGCGACGTAGCACGTCGCTCTCCTCGCAGTTCTGGATACGGGTATCGCGGTGGTCGGGGTCGGTCGCCAGGGGCGCGGCGCTGTCCGGCGACGTACGGGCCCCCCGTCCGCGTACCGTCTCGCGCGGCGCGAACCCCATGTCGGGCAGCGTCAGCCCGGGGAACATGTGCCGGAACACCCGTTCGTAGGCGTAGTTCGGGCACCGGATCTCCCCGGATTCGACGCGGCCCACGTAGCGGGCGTCGCACGAAACCTGCTCGCCGATCTCACGGGCGGCCCGTCGGACCGCCGCCGCGAACTCACCGGGCGACAGCCGGCCGCGCAGCTGTCGGAAGGCGGTGTTCGGACGGGCGGGTACGGTGCGGGACGACGCTGAACGCTGCGCTTGCGACGCCATGGCGGACCTCTTCCGTGCCCTACTCCGTGCCATCGTGTGACCGTGCCGCGTCCTGGCGGTGCGGCGGGACGACGGTACCCGCTGTGACGGGTCCGACACCCTGCGTTTGGCAACAAACCGGAATATCTCACCCGCGATCCGCCATGAAGTGCCATCCTTTGCAGCGTTCCGCCGCCGTAGCTGTTGACGCGTTTCGCCGTTGGAGACGGTGTAAAGGGTGTGGCGCGTGCAGGAGGAGGGGTTCTCCGTGTGGGAGACCGGCGTCAGCAGGGGCGGCAAGGAGTCCGCGGGCCGGACCGCGGGCCGCGAGGGGCATACCGTCCCGGTGACCGCCGTCCAGCCCTGTGACCTGGTCACGGTGCCGGCCCGGCAGGGCCTGGAGGCGGTGGACATCCTGCGCTGGCGGGACGGCGTCGGCCCGGTCCTGCACGACGGCGCCTGCGACACCCTCGGCTTCCTGGTCCCGCCGGGCACGGCCGACGGCTGGGACGTGCCGGGCAGCGCCTGCACCCAGACCTACGCGCGCGGGGCCGCCTACGGCGCGCCGGACGACGGGGCGCCGCCGGAACCGCCGGTGAACGGCACCGGCTGGCTGGTCCCGCCGGAGGGGGCGTACGGCGACGCCACCGACCCGACGGTGCTGCGGGCGGCGCTGGGCGAGGCGGCCCGCACGATCGAGGCGGTCGACCGCTGCCAGTGAGGTGACCGCCGTCCGCGAGGCGACGGCGCCGGTGAGGGGCGGCCGTGGTGCCGCCCCTTTGGCCGTTGCCGGACCGGTCGACCCGCCGCCGGGTCAGCGCTGGGAGAGCGAGTGCCCGTCGGGCAGCGGCGCCGGGGACGGGTCGGGCAGCGAGACCCCAGGCGGCAGGCCCTGCGGCGGGGGGCCGGCGGGCGCCGCCCCGGGGCGGGTCCGGCGCGCCGCGGCCCGGGCCTCCTCGTAGACGGCCATCAACTCCTGGGCGCTGCGGTCGATGTCGTAGCGCCGCACCACCGGCGGCACCGGCAGCCGGACCACCTCGGTGCGGCTCAACTCCCGCAGTGCGGCGGTCAGTTCGTGCACGCCGTGGCCGAAGCGGCGGGCGCCGGGGGCCTGGTCGTCGGGGAGTTCGTCGACGACCGGGCAGCTGCCGTGCAGGACGTGCAGTCCGGCGGCCAGGGCCTCCAGGGTCGCCAGCCCGAACGCCTCGTCGGGGGAGGGCGAGACGAAGACGTCGATGGCCGACAGCAGCCCGGGGATGTCCGGCCCGTCGCCGGCCGCCGGCCGGTCCACGCCGCTGCGGGCGCCGAGCAGGTGGATCCGGTCGCCGGAGCCGAACTGCCCGGCCGTCCGCCGGAGCAGCTCCCGTTCCGGTCCGTCACCGGCCAGCAGCAGGTGGACGCCGGGAAGCTGGGTCACCGCACGGACCAGGACGTCGAACCGCTTGCCGGGCACCAGCCGGCCGGCGCCGCCGACCACGAACGCGTCGACCGGCAGGCCGAGCCGGGCCCGGACCGCGGCCCGCGCGGCCGGGTCGTAGGCGAAGCGGTGCGCCTCGATGCCGTTGGGCACCACGTGGATGCGCCGCTCGGGGACGCCCCAGCGGCGCAGCCGGGCGGCGACGGTGTCCGAGACGGCGACGGTCGCCGAGCCCAGTCGTTCGGTGGCCCGGTACAGGGCGCGCACACCGCGGGTCAGCCGCCGGCCCTCGATGACCGCGTCGCCCAGCGAGTGCTCGGTGGCGACGACCGCCCGGACACCGGCCAGGCGGGCCGCGATCCGGCCGTAGACGCACGCCCGGTACAGGTGGGTGTGGACGAGGTCGGGGCCGACGTCGCGGATCAGGCCGGCCAGCCGGGGGAGTGCGGACAGGTCCCGGTTGCCGGTCATGCCGAGGTGGGTGACGCGGACGCCGTCCGCCTCGATGGCCTCGGCGAGCGGGCCGGGGTTGGTCAGGGTGACGACCTCGCAGTGGGCGGGCAGCCGGCGCAGCAGCAGCCGCAGCTGCAGCGCGGCGCCGCCCACTTCGAGGCCGGTGATGACGTGCAGGACTTTCACCGGGTCCCTCCAGGGGTAGCGGCCAGGGTGGCCTGGTCAGCGGCCGGGTCGGCCTCGTCGTGGGGCTGCGCGCGGCGGCGCGGCGCCGCCGGGGCCGGGGTCACCGGCCCTCCCGCCGGAACCGCGGCCGGATCGCGGCCCGCAGCAGGATCCGCAGGTCCTGCCCGGGCGACCAGCCGTCGATGGCGAGGTTGTCGAACCGCGTCCGGTCCTCGGCCCGGGCGCCGTCGCGCAGCCCGTGCACCTGCGCCAGGCCGGTGAGGCCGGGCGGCATCCGGAGCCGGGCCGCGTAGTCGGGGTGCCGGCGGGCGCACTCCGCGGCCCGGGACGGGCGTTCGGGGCGCGGCCCGACCAGGCTCAGCTCGCCGCGCAGCACGTTCCACAGCTGCGGCAGCCCGTCCAACGCGGTGCGCCGCAGCCACCGCCCGACGCGACCGGGCCGGCCACCGGGGCGCCCGGTGCGAAACCGCAGCAGGGCGAAGCGGCGGCCGTCCTTGCCGACGCGCTCCGGCCGGTGGAACACCCCGGGCCCGTCCGCCAGCCGGATCGCCAGCGCGCAGCCGAGCAGCAGCGGCGCCGTCAGCACCAGCGCCACCGACGCCAGGACGAGGTCCACGGCCCGTTTGACCGGACTGCCGGGCCGCGACCGCGCGGTCTCGTACGGCCGGCAGGCGAACCCCCACAGGTGCCCGGTGCCCGGCGCCGCCGGCCGCCCGTCGCGCCCGGCGGCGGCCCCGGCCAGCCAGACGGCCGCGCCCTGCCCGAGGAACCGGCGGAGCAGCGCCGCGGAGTAGGGGTCGCTCTCCGGCGGCAGCAGGAACACCGCGTCGCGGACGGTGTGCCGGATGACCGCGCGGGTCACCGCCTCGGAGGAGCGCAGCAGCGGCGGTCCGGCACCGGGTGGGACGCCGTCGGGCCCGGCCGGTCCGGTCGCCACCACGCCCACCGGGTGCAGCCCGTACTCCGGGTGCGCCAGGAGGGCCACGGCCAACTGCCGGCCCGCCGGCTCCGGTCCGACCAGCAGCACCGACCGCGGGCGGCGCCGGGCGGCGGCCCGCCGGACCCGGTACACCACGGCCCGGCCGGCGCCGGCCAGCACGGCCGTCGCGGCCACCGCGGCCGGCAGGGCGACCGGGCCCAGCGCGTCCCCGGGGCGCAGCGCGGCCAGCGCCGCGGCCGTGGCGCACCAGGCGGTAGCGGCCCGGCCCACCAGCGGCGCCGTCTCGTCGAGCGCGGCCGGCGCGGGTCCCGGACGGTACAGGCCGGCCCGCGCGTTGAGCAGCAGCAGGACCGGCACCAGCCCGGCGAGCACCGCCGGGTCCGCTCCCACGAGGAGGGCCGCACCGGCGGTGGCCAGGGCGTCCGCCGTCGCGAGCAGGATCGGGGCCGCCCGCCGCGGCAGCGGCCGGCCGGCCCGGACCGGTGCCGGCGGGGCGGCGGACGCCGGGCGGGGCGGCCGGCCCGGGGCGGCCGGCCGGGGCAGCGTCCCGGCGTGCCGGGCGGGCGCGTCCGCGCGGTCGGCGCTCATCGATCGGTCCGCGTCGTGGTCAGGACGGGCGGTACGGCGAGCAGTTCGCGGTAGACGTTGAGCACCGCGCCCGCGGTCCGCTGCACGTCGTGGGCCATCCGCACGTGCTCCGCCAGCCGGACGCCGAGCGCGGCCCGCCGGTCGCGGTCGGACAGCAGGGCGGTCAGGGCCCGGGCCAGGGCGGCCGGGTCGTCCGGCGGCACCAGGCAGTCGTCCGCGGCATCGGCCGGCAGGCACTCCCGGGCTCCGCCGACGTCGCTGAGCACCACCGGGATCCCGCACGCCATCGCCTCCAACGGGACCAGCGCCATCCCCTCCCACCGCGACGGCACCACCACCAGGTCCGCCGCCCGGTACCAGGGGGCGGCACTGTCGGCGGCGCCGGCGAACACCACCCCGGGCGGCGCGGACCGCTGCAGGGCCGCCCGGTCCGGCCCGTCCCCGACCAGCACCAACCGGGCGTCCCGGACCGCCGCGGCCACCTCGGGCCAGGCCCGCAACAGCGTCGACTGGCCCTTCTGCGCGCACAGCCGGGCCACGCACACCACCAGCGGCGCCCCGACCGGCACCGCGTCGCGCAGCCCGGGCAGGGCCTCGCGCAGCGCCTCCCGGGCGTCGTCGGCGGCATCGGCGGCGGGCGCGAAGCGCCGCAGGTCCACGCCGTTGGGGATGACCACCCACCGGCCCGTCACCCCGACGGCCGCGCCGCGCCGCCGCTGGGCCTCGCTCACGCACAGCACCCGGTGCGTCCAGCGCGCCGCGTACCGCTCCCAGACCCGCGCCGCCAACCCGCCGACCACCTCGAACGGCCAGCAGTGCGGCTGGTGGACGGTCGGGATGCGTCCGCGCAGCGCCATTCGGGCGGTGTATCCGGCGCGGGGACCGTGCGCGTGGACGAGGTGGGGGCCGGCGCGCCGGACCAGCCGGGCCAGTCGCCGGCGGCCGGACAGCAGCGTCCGGAGGGTGCCGCGGGCCGGCCAGAGCACCACTTCGGCGCCCGCGATGGCGGCCTCCACGTGCAGGATCCCGCCGGGCGGTGCGGCCACCACCACCCGCAGTCCGGCCGCCACCTGGGACCGCACCAGGTCGGCGATGACCCGGGCGATCCCGCCGTCGACCGGCTGGGACACATGGAGGACCGTGAGCCGGTCCTGGGACGGCAGGTCTTGTGGCAGCACGCGCACTGCTCCCCTGATTACCGAGCTGTCAGAACTCCGCGGGAATTGCCCGGGCCCGTCGTTCAGCGCCGCAGATCGGCCTGGACGAAGAGCGCCCCGAGCAGATATCCCGCCTTTCGGGTGGTGAAGCGGAATGTCAGCCGATCGCCCCCGGACCGGAGCGCCGGCGTCAGGTCCAAGACCTCTGAAGCAAAACCACGGTTGCTGCGGTTAACCGATGCCCCGGACGCCCGCCGACCGGAATTCCGACCGGCCGAATTCTTCGTGCCGTTCGGCTGATCGACGGAATCGTGGAGCGCGACCGGAGTAATACGACCGGCCTGGGCGGAGAGTGTGCGGCGGTGTTGGCGGGTTCCGTGGTAGTCGACGACCCCGACCCGCCCGTGCGCCCGCGCCGGCAGGTGCAGCCCGGCCAGTTCCACCGCGAACGCCCGCCGGCGCCCGCCCAGCGGTTCGAAGCCGTCCCACAGGGCCAGCCGCCGCAGCGGCTCCCGAGGATTCTCGTAGGCGACGACCAGCGCCCAGCCGGCCCGCCCCGTGCCCCGCGCCCGCCGGTGCCCGGGGGCCGGCCGGGCCACCGCGTACGGGCCCGCGCCGCCCTGCCGCACCAGCGGCGTGACGTCGGCGGACGCCTGGTAGTCGTCGGTCCGGCGGGTGCTGCGGCGCCCGACGGGGCCCTCCGCGCGCACCGCCTCGTAACGGCCGCGGGGCCCGGCGAGCAGCACCTGCCCGGCGTCCCGGGCCGCCGCGGGCCCGCCGCCTCGCAGGTCGCCGCCCCAGTACAGCCGCGCGTAGCGCACCCGGGAGCCGGCCGGCAGCCGCAGCCGGGCGCGGTCGGTGCGCCGGGTCGCGGAGCAGGACGGGCCGGCCGCTGCGGCCGGCCCGCGCGCCGCCGGCCGGCAGGCCGCCACCGTCTGGGTGATCCGCGCGATCCCGCCGTGCCCGGTGGTGTGGAAGCGCTCCGCGAAAGGAATCCGGGCGGATTCCCCGGGCCCCCGGGGCGCCGCCGCCGTCGCCGACGTCAGTGCGGCCGACAGGACCAGGGCCGCGAGCGCGCCCACGGCGCCACGCCCGGTGCGGTCCAGCGACTTCGGCATGACGTCCTCTCCGGCTGCAAATCAGTCAAACAGGAGAGCACTCTGGCAGAAATCATGCTGGAAATCGCGGCAGGCGCGCCGCGGCACCTTCCTGGTTTTCGATCAGACGAATACCAGCCAGACAGGCTAATGAATCCGCTTAAGTGGTAACGCCCGCATCCCCGGTCCATATTGTTCGTTGTGTCCGATGCCCCATTCGTAAACTGAGAGGAGAATGGAATGAAGCGGTTCGCCAAGACCGCCGCGCTGGCCGCGGTCACCTCGGCGCTTGTCCTGGGTGGCGCGGGTATCGCCTCCGCCGACGGTGGGCACCACGGCCGTCAGGGTCGGCACCACCACGGTCGTTTCGACGAGGGCCACGGCCGAGGCGGTGCCCACGCCAAGGGCATCGCCGTCCGCTCGCCGGGCGTCCTCAGCGGCAACGTCATCCAGGTGCCGATCAGCATCCCGATCAACGTGTGCGGGAACACCGTCAACGTGCTCTCCCTGCTGAACCCGGGGTTCGGGAACATCTGCGTCAACAAGTGACCCGGCACCGGTCCGCCGGGACCTGCGGACCGGGTCGGGACGCGGCACCTCAGGCGGACTGCCCACGGCCCCGGCCGCTGGGCGGTCCGCCGCCCCGGCTTCCGCACCGGCCTGACCAGCGGATACCGCCGCACGGCGGCACGCCATACTGGAAGGCATGGCACGAAGCAGGCGCGGGCGCGGCGGCCCGGAAACCGTCACCGCAACGGTCGGCGGCGGGGTCGCGGAACTACGCCCCGACCGGGACCGGCCGCACGGCTGGACGCTGCTGATCGACGGGGCCCCGCAGTCCCACGTCGACCTCGCCGACCCGTCGCACCTGGAGTTCTCCTACCAGCGGCGGCTCGGTCACGTCGCCGACCTGGCCGGCCCGCCCGGCGCCCCGCTGCGCGTCGTCCACCTCGGCGGCGGCGCCCTGACCCTGCCGCGCTACGTCGCCGCGACCCGGCCGCGGTCCACCCAGCAGGTCGTGGAGATCGACGCCCCTCTGGTCCAACTCGTCCGGGAACACCTGCCGTTGGAAAGCACCTGGCGCATCCGGGTGCGCGGCGCGGACGCCCGCGCCGGACTCGCCAAGATCCAGGACGACTGGGCGGACCTGGTCATCGCCGACGTCTTCGCCGGGGCCCGCACCCCCGCACACCTGACCAGCGTCGAATGGGCGGCGGAGGTGCGCCGGGTGCTGCGACCCGGCGGGTACTACGCGGCCAACCTCGCCGACGGGCCCCCGCTGGCCTTCCTGCGCGGACAGATCGCCACCGTCCACACCGTCTTCCCCGAACTGGCGCTGACCGCCGAGCCGGCCGTGCTGCGCGGCAAGCGGTTCGGCAACGCCGTGCTGCTCGCCGCGGACCGCACGCTGCCGCTCGCCGAGCTGACCCGACGGGCGGCCGGCGACCCGCACGCCGGCCGGGTCGAACACGGCCGGGCGCTGCTGGACTTCACCGGCGGCGCCGCCCCGGTCACCGACGCCACCGCGGTCGCCTCCCCGTCCCCGCCCGCCGGCGTCTTCACCTGAGGAAGCCCGCGGCGGGCGCCAACCCCCGTGCTACGACGCGTGGTTGCTGGTCTGCACGATCGGCGGGTGGCCGTTCCAGGTGCAGATCACCGAGGTGCGCGCGCCGCCGCCGGTGAAGTCGACCCGGAGCCACTGGTCCTGCTTCCACACCTGCATCTCCCAGCCCGCGTTGGGGGTCGCCGACACCAACTCGGCGGCGTCGGAGCCCAGGGAGAGCACCACCCGCCCGCCCGAGGTCGCGTAGCTGCGGACCCGGCCGCCGGTGGTCGGCGACGTACCGCCGCCCGCGCCGACCTGCGGGGACGGCGTGGGACTGCCGGCGGTGCGGGACGGTGCGGCGGTCCGGGCCGGCCGGTCGTCGGCGGGGGAGGACGGGCTCGCGGCGGCCGGAGCGGACGGTTTGGGCCGGTGGGTCGAGGAGACCTGCGGCAGGGCCGAGGAGTCCACCTGGTCGGACAGGGGCAGCGCCCGCGGTGCGTCGTAGACGGTGCCGGCCAGCACGGTGTGCACGCCGAACCACGACAGGGCGACCGCGGCGCCGGTCGCCAGCGTCCAGGCCGCCGCATGAACCAGACCTCGTTGCATCTGCCTCATCTTGCCCCACCCGCCGCACCGGTTGCCGCCTGCCCGTTGCCGGGTGGGGCGGCGTTCGCGTGTCAACCTCGCATAAGGAAACTCGCCCGTATGGCGTACGGTGCGGCTCATGGCACGAGTGCTCGTGGTCGAGGACGACCAGTTCGTACGTTCCGCGCTCATCCGGCACCTGACCGAGGCCGGCCACGCGGTGCGCAGCGTCGGTACCGCCCTGGAAGCGTTGCGCGAGGTCGCGCAGGTCGGCTTCGACCTGGTCGTCCTCGACCTGGGGCTGCCCGACCTGGACGGCGGCGAGGCGCTGAAGATGCTGCGCGGCATCACCGACGTCCCGGTGATCATCGCCACCGCGCGGGACGACGAGGCGGAGATCGTCCGGCTGCTCAACGACGGCGCCGACGACTACCTCACCAAGCCCTTCTCGGTCGAGCACCTCTCGGCGCGGATGGCCGCCGTGTTGCGCCGGTCCCGGGGCGCGGCCCCCGGCGCAGAACCGCCCTCACGAGTGATCCGGGTCGGCGGGCTGTCCATCGACCCGCTGCGCCGCCGGGCCGCGCTCGACGGCGGCGCACTGGACCTCACCCGCCGGGAGTTCGACCTGTTGGCCTTCCTCGCCCAGCGCCCCGGCGTGGTCGTGCCCCGCAAGGAGCTCCTCGCCGAGGTGTGGCAGCAGTCCTACGGCGACGACCAGACCATCGACGTCCACCTGTCCTGGCTGCGCCGCAAACTGGGCGAGACCGCGGCCCGGCCCCGCTACCTGCACACCCTGCGCGGCGTCGGCGTGAAGCTGGAGCCGCCGCGATGAGCGCCGCCCGCGGCGCGGACCGGGCGGCCGCGGGGCGGACGCCGTGAGGTGGGCCCTGGTCAAGGTGGCCCTGGCGGTCACCACGATGGTCGTGGTCGCGTTCGCGGTGCCCCTGGGGCTGGTGGTCAAGGAGATGGCCTCCGACCGCGCCTACGGCGGCGCCGAACGGCAGGCCGCCGCCCTCGGCCCGGTCCTCGCGATCACCACCGACCGCACCCAACTCGAACGGGCGCTGGCCAGTGCCGAGACCGGTCCCGGCGGCCGGATCGGCATCCACGTCCCGGCCGCCGGCAAGGGCGGCAACCCGGCCGAGATCGGCGCCCGCCGGGCCGCCCCCGCCGACGTCGCCGCCGCGATCCGGCTCGGCCGGGCCTCCATCGCCCAGGTCTCCGGCGGCACTTCGCTGCTCCAGCCCACCGCGGTCGCCTCCGGCATCGCGGTCGTCGAGGTCTACGTCCCCGATGACGCGCTGACCAACGGGGTGGCCACCTCCTGGGCGGTGCTGGCCGGCGTCGGGCTGGCGCTGGTCATCGGCTCGGTCGCGGTCGCCGACCGGCTCGGCACCCGGATGGTGCGGCCGGCCGAGCGGCTGTCCGCCGCCGCCCATGACCTGGGCCGCGGCGACCTCGGCGTCCGCGTCCAGGAGGACGGCCCGAAGGAACTGCGCTCGGCGGCCAGCGCGTTCAACTCCATGGCCGACCAGGTCGTCCAACTCCTCGCCCACGAACGCGAGCTGGCCGCCGACCTCTCGCACCGACTGCGCACCCCGCTGACCGTGCTCCGCCTCAACGCCGCCTCGCTCGGCGACGGTCCGGCCGCCGAGCAGACCCGGGCCGCGGTCGAGCAACTGGAGCGCGAGGTCGACCAGATCATCCGCACCGCCCGCGCCCAACGGGAGCACACCGTCCAGGTCGCCGCCGCGGCCGGCTGCGACGCGGCCGAAGTGATCCGCGAGCGGATGGACTTCTGGTCGGCGCTGGCGGAGGACGAGGGCCGCACCGCCCGGGTCGCCGGCGTGGACCGTCCGGTGCGGGTGCCGGTCGCCCGCCCCGACCTGGCCGCCGCCCTGGACGCGATGCTCGGCAACGTCTTCCGGCACACGCCCGAGGGCACCGCCTTCGCCGTCGACGTGCACAACGCCGACGACGCGGTGATCGTGCTGGTCTCGGACGCCGGGGCGGGCATCGCCGACCCGGCCGCCGCGCTGCGCCGGGGCCACGGCGGCGGGGGCGACGGGTCCACCGGCCTCGGTCTCGACATCGTCCGCCAACTGGCCGAGGCCACCGGCGGTGACGTCCGGATCGGCCGTTCCGTACTGGGCGGCACCGAGATCCGGGTCTGGCTGGCGCTGGACGGGCGGCGCCCCCACCCCGGCGCCCGCCGCGGGCACCGGTTGCGCCGTCGGATCGGCGGCGGGGCGTTCGGCCGCCGGGGTCGGCGGGCGGCCCGCGGCGCCGTGTCGGGCGCCGGCTCTTAACCGGCCCCTTCCGCTTCCTTAAGGCGGCCATAATTCCGCCAACCTCCGCACGGAACCCGGCATTTGTCCGTTTCGCTGCCGCTAGCGTGCGGGGCGCACCTCCCCCCACGGGTGCGTCCCCCACCCCATGTGACGACAGGCAGGCACGAGATGAGTTCCTCGGCACACCGGCGCCGGACGAGCCGCACGACCAAGCTGATCGGCGCGGCCGCGGCCG
>LIQL01000613.1 GCA_001418405.1 Streptomyces diastatochromogenes
GGCTGCCCACCGTCGACCCGCCGCTGGCCGAACAACTGGCCACCCTCCCGGCCCTGGTCGGCCTGCGGGTCGTCGACCACGCCCGGTCGACCGGTGCGCAGCTGCTGGCCGCACTGACCCCCGACGACGGCGTCCGCTACGTCGTCGCGGACGCCCACGAACTGCCCTGGCTGCCCTACCACGGGCGGGCCCACATGCCGCACAGCTTCCTGCTGGCCGCGGGCCCGGACGGCTGGCACGTCACCGACGCCTACCGCAACGAGACCGAGTGGGGACCGGCCACCCCCGGCCACTGGGTGCTGCCCGCGGCCGACCTCGCCGGACTCACCACGGCCGACGTCGTCGAACTGGCGCCGACGGACCTCCCGCCGCTGCCCGCCCTGCGGCCCGCCCCGGACTGCGACGCGACCGCCGCCGACGCCTACCTGGACACCTACGAGAAGTGGCCGGACCGGGCCCGGGCGATCGAACAACTCACCGTCGAAACCTGGCTGTTGGCCCGTACCCGCAAACTGCACGCCACCTACCGCGCGCTGTTCGCCGGCCGCGTCGACGGGCCGGAGCCCGGCCCCGAGGCCGACCACCTGCGCGCCTGGGACAAGGTCGTGGAACAGACCTACCTCGCCCACCGCCGGGTCGCCCGCGGTCACGCCGAACCGCCGGGCGTGGTCGACCGCCTGCGCGCCGTCCTCACCGCCGACCGCACGGTCTTCGGGACGGTCCCCGACCCCGCGGCGCCGCCGGCGGCCGACGGCGAACTGCGCCGCCGGGTGGCCGCGGTGGCCGCCGACGTGCTGGGCGTTCCGGCCGCCGATCTGCTCGGCGGGGCCCCGTTCGACTCCTTCCCGGCGTTCAGCTCGTTCCGCCTGGTCGAGATCATCGAACGGCTGGAGAGCGCCCTGGACCGCGAACTCGACGCGGACGAACTCATCCCCGAAAACCTCCGCCGCGTCGACGACCTCTGTCGCATCGCCCGCTGACCACCCACCTTCCTGGAAGAGGCCCCATGGACGCCCGCTTCACCGACATGCTCCGCCCGTTCCTCAAGCACCCCGGCGCCGAACCGCTCGACCTCGCCCCGGACACCGACCTGCGCCGGCTCGGCGTCGACTCCATGCAGGCCATCGAACTGCTCTTCACCATCGAGGACACCTTCGGGATCTCCCTGCCGGACGAGGACCTCAACGACACCACCTTCGCCACCGCCGGCAGCCTCTGGCAGGCGATCGCCGCACAGCTGCCCGGCGAGGTCACCGCATGACCGGCAACGACCTCGCGGCCCGGCTGTCCGAGGCGGCGGAGGTCGCCGCCCGGCACGCGGCCCGCACCGACCGGGCCGCGGAGTTCCCCACCGAGGCCCTGGACGCGCTCCGCAGCACCGGCCTGCTCGGCCTCCTGGTCCCGACCGAACACGGCGGACTCGGCGGCACCGCACGGGAGTTGGTGACGGCCGCGGAGGCGCTGGGGCGCGTCGACATGTCCGTCGGCATGATCTTCGCGATGCACTGCCAGCAGGTCCAGGCGGTCGTCCGGTTCGCCGGCGAACGGCTGCGCAAGGAACTCCTCCCGCGCATCGCGGCCGGCGAGTGCTACCTCGCCTCCGTCACCACCGAGGCCGGCAAGGGCGGCCACCTGCTCACCGCCGAGGCACAACTCGTCGATGGCGACGGTCAATTGACGATCGACCGGTTCGCGCCCATCGTCACCGGCGGCAGCCACGCCGACGGCTACCTGATCACCATGCGCAGCCCCGGCGCGGACGCCACCGCGAGCGAGGTGTCGCTGGTCTACGCCCACCGCGACCAGCTCACCCGCACCCCCTCGGGCGACTGGCAGCCGATGGGGATGCGGGCCAGTCACAGCGTCGCCCTGCGGCTGACCGGCCGGGTCCCCGACCACCACGTCATCGGCGAACAGGGCGGGTTCCACCACATCGCCGCCCAGGTCTTCGGCCCGCTGGCGCACCTCGGCTGGTCGGCGGCCTGGCTCGGCACGGCCGCCGGCGCGCTCTCCCGCGTCCTGCGGCTGCTGCGCAGCCCGGCCGGCCGCGAGCGCTTCGACCTCGGCTCGGAACTGCTGCTCACCCGGATCTCCCGCGCCCGGCAGCGCCTGGACACCGTCCACGCCCTGCTCCAACAGAGCCTGCGCACCCTGGAGTCCGGCGCCGACCTCGCCGTCCCGGCCCGGCAGCTCCAGCTCAACGCGCTCAAGATCACCGCAGCGGAGGAGTGCCACGCCGCGGTCGACGACCTGGTCACCGCCCTCGGCCTGCGCCACGGCTACCTCCAGGACTCGCCCACCGGCCTGGAACGGGCCCTGCGCGACCTGCGCTCGGCCGCCCTCAACTACAGCAACGACCGGCTGCACCTCGCCGACGGCCGCCTGGCCCTGCGCGACCAGGGAGTCACCTTTGCCTGACAGCCCGCCCGTGCCGGCGAGCCCGCCGACACCCGACCAGGGGACCCCACCGGCACCACCGGCCGCCCGCTACGCCGCCCTCGACGCGCTGCCGGCGACCGCGACCGGCGCCGAGGTGTGGGCCGCGCTCGGCCGCGCCGGCCTGCTCACCCGCGCCTACCGCGACGGCGCCGTCACCGCGGGCACCGACCCCGACGGCCTGGCCGACCTGCTCACCGCCGTCGACGCCCGCTTCAGCATCCCCGCCACCCTCTCCGCCAGCGTCCAACTCGCCACCGCCCTACCGGTCCTGGCCGCCGGCCGGACGCCACTCGCCCGGCAGGCACTGGACGAGGTGCTGTCCGGTCGGGCCACCGTCACCCTCGCGGCCACCGACGCCACCACCGGCACCGACCTCGCCGCCCTGCGCACCGAGGTCCGGATCGCGGACGACGGCCTGACCCTCACCGGCACCAAACGGTGGATCGCCAACACCACCACCGCGGCCTGGCACCTCGTCCTGGCCCGGCACCGGCCCGGCCGCCACTTCACCCACTTCACCTGGGTCCTGGTCCCCGCCGACGCACCCGGCGTCACCGTCCGGGCCGCCGACTCGGCCCTGTTCGCCCCCTCCGGCACCGGGCACCTCACCCTCGACGACGTCCGGCTCGACCGCGACCACCTGGTCGGCCGCACCGGCTTCGGACTGCCCCTCTTCGCCCGCCACATCGCCACCGAGCGCCTGGCCGGCGCCCAGTGGGGCGTCGCCCTGTGCCGGCGCGTCCTGGCCGACACCCACCGCCACCTGACCCGGCGCCCGCACGGTGACGGCACACTGTGGGACCTGGACCCGGTGCGGCAGCGCTTCGCGGCCTGCCTGGTCCGGGTGCGGGAACTGCACGCCCTGGCCGCGGACTGCGCGGACGCGGTGGCCCTCCGCCACGACGCCACGGCCGCCGCCGCCCTCAAGGCCGCCGCGGGCTCGACCGTCAACCACGTCCTCGCCGCCTGCGGCCAACTGTGGGGCGCGGAGGGCTTCACCACCGGCGGCATCCAGGAGATCCGGGCCCAGGCGGCGCTGTTCGACATCGGTGGCGGCGCCGGCGAGGTCGTCCTCGGCGCCGTCGCGGACACCGCCGAGGCCGCCCTCGACGGCCTGGTCCGGCCGGGCACCCTGCCGTGACCCGCCCCCTCCGCATCGCCGACCGGGTCTGGTTGAGCACCACCAGCGACCCGCGGGGACGCCCCGGCCCGGCCCCGGCCAGTCGCCACCCGGACGACCTGCGCCGGGCCGCCGCCCTGCCCGAATGGCGGGCCCGTGAATTCCTCGCCGGGCGCGGCCTGCTGCGGCAGCTGCTCACCGCGGTCCGCCCGGACCTCGCCGACGCCGAGATCACCGCCGATCCACGGGGCAAACCCGCCCTGCACGGCCACCCCGGCATCGGCATCAGCGTCTCGCACACCGAGGGCGGGGTGGCCGCCGGAGTCGCCGTCGGCCGGGCCCTCGGCGTGGACCTGCAACGCCCCACCGCGCACGTCAGCCCCGCCCTGACCCGCCGGCTGCTGCCCCACCACGCCCGGCAGCTCGCCGCGCTCCCCCCGGAACACGCCGCGGAGGAGGTCGCCTGGATCTGGACCGCCCAGGAAGCCTGCGTCAAGGCCAGCGGCGCGGGCCTGGCCGGTCGCCCCTGGACCATCCGTGTCCCGCCGGGCGCCCGCCGGGGGCACTGGGGCGGATACCGCTGGACCACCCTCCGCGACCGCTCCACACTCCCGCTGAGCTGCGCCTACACCGACCGCGACGCCCCCGTCGAGAAAGCCGGACCGCCCGCATGAGCACGCCCGCCGCCAGCCACCGCACCCTGTACGACTGGTTCGCCGCCGCCGTCGACCGGCACGGCGAACGCCCCGCCCTGGAAGTCGCCGGCACCACCCTCGACTACGCCCAACTCGCCGCCCGCGTCGACGCGTTGGCCGCCCGCCTCCGGCAACACGTCGGCGCGCGCCCGCCCCGCCGCATCGGTCTGCTGGCCGCCCGCACCGCCGTGGCCTACGCGGGCTACCTCGCCGTCCAGCGGCTGGGCGCCACCGTCGTCCCGCTCGGCCCGACCTTCCCCGCCGGACGCAACGCGGCCATCGCCCGGGCCGCCGACCTGGACGCGGTGCTCGCCGACACCACCGCCGACCACCCCGAGCCCCTCGGCGTGCCGACCCTCACCCTCACCGACGACGAACTGGCGGCCCTGCCCGCGAGCACCGTCCCGGACGCCCGCACCGCGCACCCCGACGACCTCGCCTACCTCCTGTTCACCTCCGGCTCGACCGGCGTCCCCAAAGGCGTCCCGGTCCGCCACCGGAACGTCTGCGCCTACCTCGCGCACGTCGTCGCGCGCACCGCCGCCGGCCCCGGCGACCGCTTCTCGCAGACCTTCGACCTGACCTTCGACCCCTCGGTCCACGACATGTTCACCGCCTGGGGGAGCGGCGCCACCCTCGTCGTGCCGACCCGCGGCGAACTCCTCGCACCGGTGCGGTTCGTCAACCGGCGAGCCCTCACCCACTGGAACTCCGTCCCCTCGCTCGTCTCCCTTGCCCAGCGCCTGCGCGCCCTGAAGCCCGACAGCATGCCGACCCTGCGGCAGAGCATGTTCTGCGGCGAACCGCTCACCCTCCAGCAGGCCGCCGCCTGGCACCGGGCCGCCCCCGCCAGCACGCTGGAGAACGCCTACGGCCCCACCGAACTCACCGTCACCTGCGTCACCTACCGCCTCCCCGCCGACCCCGCCGACTGGCCCGCCACCCGCAACGGCACCGTCCCGATCGGCACCCCGCACCCCGGCCT
>LIQL01000614.1 GCA_001418405.1 Streptomyces diastatochromogenes
CCGTCGTCTCCAACCTCACCGGCCTGCCCGCCACCGCCGAGGAACTGGCCGACCCGCACTACTGGGTCCGCCACGTCCGGCAGGCCGTCCGCTTCGGCGACGGCGTGCGCGCCCTCGCCGACCGCGGCGTACGGACCTTCCTCGAACTCGGCCCGGACGGCGTGCTGTCCGCCCTGGTCCGGGAGAACCTCCCCGAGCCGGGCCCCGTCGTGGTGCCCGCGCTGCGCAAGGAACGCCCGGAGGAAACCACCGTGCTGGCCGCCCTGGGCACCCTGTGGGCGCACGGCACGGACGTCGACTGGGACGCGGTGTTCGCCGGCACCCGCACGCCCGGCGCCGAGCCCGTCGCCCTGCCCACGTACGCCTTCCAACGCGACCGCTACTGGCCGACCCTCCGGGCCCGCACCGGCGACCCGGCCGCACTGGGCCTTACCGCCGCCGCCCACCCCCTGCTGGGCGCGGCCGTCGCCCTCGCCGACGCCGACGAGACCGTCCTGACCGGCCGGCTCGCGCCCGCCACCCACCCCTGGCTCGGCGACCACCGCACCGACGGCCGGATCACCGTCCCCGGCACCGCCTTCGTCGAACTCGCCGTCCGCGCCGGCGACCTGACCGGCACCCCGCACGTGGCACGGCTCGACCTGCCGACGCCGCTCGTCCTCGGCGCCGACGACGCCGTCGCCCTTCAGGTCCGGGTCGGTGCCGCCGACGCCGAGGGGCACCGGCCGGTCGCGGTCCACGCCCGACCCGCGGCCGCCGAGGACGCGCCGTGGACCACCTGCGCGACCGGCCTGCTCACCCCCGACGGCACCACCGATCAGGCCGGCCCGGACACCACCGAGTGGCCACCGCGCGACGCCCGCCCGATGCCCGTCACCGCCCTCGACCCCGCCGCCGACCACGGCTCCGCGGGTCTGACCGGGCTCTGGCGGCGCGACGGCGAGGTCTTCGCCGAGGCGGCACTGACCGCCGGCACCGCCGCCGACCGGGCCTACGGCATCCACCCCGCGCTACTGGCCGCCGCGGTCCGCGCCGCCGGGGCTCTCGACGCCGCGTCGCCGCAGGACGGCGGCCCGCGCGCACCGACCGGCTTCGACGGGCTCACCCTGCACGCCACCGGAGCCACCGCGCTGCGCCTGCGGCTCACCGCGACCGGGCCCGACACCGTGGCCCTCGCCGCCGTGGACGCCGCGGGCGGCGCGGTGCTGACCGCCGACCGCATCACCCTCGGCGCCCCGCAGGACCGCCCGCAGCCCGCACCCGCCGGCGACACCCGCCAGGGCGGCCTGTTCCACCTGGACTGGGTGCCGGTCGACCCGGGTGCCCGCGCCACCGGCACCCGTTGGGCCGTCGTCGGCAACGACGAACTGGACCTCGGCTACGCCCTGCACCGCGCCGACGAGACCGTCAGCGCCTACGCCGCCTCGCTCGGCGGCGCCGTCGGCGACGGCGGCCTGGCCCCCGATGTCTTCCTCGTCCCCATCGTCGGCGGCCCGGACGCCGGCCCGGCCGGCGTGCACGCCGTCACCGCCCGGGTGCTGGAAGTGCTCCAGGAGTGGCTGGCCGAACCGCGGCTCGCCGCCGCCCGGCTGGTCTTCGTCACCCGCGGCGCCGTCGCGACGGCCGGCGAGACCGTCACCGACCCGGCCGGCGCCGCCGCCTGGGGCCTGGTGCGCTCCGCCCAGACCGAGAACCCCGGCAGCCTGCTGCTGCT
This sequence comes from Streptomyces diastatochromogenes, assembly GCA_001418405.1. GTDB lineage: Bacteria > Actinomycetota > Actinomycetes > Streptomycetales > Streptomycetaceae > Streptomyces > Streptomyces albulus_C. The sequence continues at coordinate 1,715 of LIQL01000614.1, forward strand.
CGACCTCGACGACGCGTTCCAGTCCGTCGGGATGCTGCCGCACATCCTCACCCTCGACGAGCAGCAACTCGTCGTCCGCGACCACGCGGTCCGCGCCGCCCGCCTGGCCCGACTGCCGGAACCGGCCGCCGGCACCGAACCCGCCCCCGCCTGGGACCCGGACGGCACCGTCCTGGTCACCGGCGGCACCGGCGGCCTCGGCGCCGCCCTCGCCCGCCACCTGGTCACCGTCCACGGCGCCCGCCACCTGCTGCTCGCCGGCCGCCGCGGACCCGACGCACCCGGCGCCCGCGCGCTGCTGGCGGAGCTCACCGAACGGGGCGCCGACGTGCGGATCGCCGCCTGCGACGTCGCCGACCGCCCCGCCCTCGACGCGCTCCTCGCCTCGGTGCCCGGCGCGCATCCGCTGACCGCCGTCGTCCACACCGCCGGTGTCCTGGACGACGCCCTGATCGGTTCGCTCACCCCCGACCAACTGGCCGCCGTGCTGCGGCCCAAGGTCGACGCCGCCTGGCACCTGCACGATGCCACCCGCGACCTCCACCTGGCCGGCTTCGTGCTCTACTCGTCGGTCTCCGGCGTCCTCGGCAGCCCCGGCCAGGGCAACTACGCCGCCGCCAACGCCTACCTCGACGCCCTCGCCCGGCACCGCGCCGACCGGCGACTGCCCGCGCTCTCCCTCGCCTGGGGCCCGTGGGGCCGGGGCAGCGGTATGACGGCCTCGGTCAGCGACGCGGACCTGGCACGCATGGCGCGCGGCGGCCTGCCACCGCTGACCGTCGAGGACGGTCTGGCCCTGTTCGACGCCGCCGTCGCCCGCCCCGAGCCGACCGTGGTGCCCAGCCGCATCAACGTCGCCGGCCTGCGGGAGCAGCAGGCCCTGCCGGCGCTCTGGCGTGATCTGGTGCCGCGGTCCCGCCGCACCGCGGCCGCCGCCGACCGCTCCCCGGTCACGGTGCGCGAACGCCTCCGCCACCTCGACGAGACCGGCCGCCAACAGCTCCTCACCGACCTGGTCGTCGGCCACACCGCGGGACTGCTCGGCCACCCCGACCCCACCGCCGTCGACGCCGAACGCGGCTTCCTGGAGCTGGGTTTCGACTCCCTGGTCGCGGTCAGCCTGCGCAATCAGCTCGGTGAGGTCCTCGGCCTGCGGTTGCCCTCCTCGGTCGTCTTCGACACCGAGACGCCGGTGAAACTGGCGCGTTGGCTCCAGCAGGAGCTGGGCGCCGCCTCCGCGCCGGGCACCACCGGCCCGGCCGCCGCGGAGACCCGGCCGGCACCGCGTTCCGACGACACCCTGGAGGGCCTCTTCCACCACGCGGTGCGCGGCGGCAAGCTGGTCGAGGCGATGCGGATGCTGAAGGCCGTCGCCAACACCCGACCGATGTTCGACACGCCCGCCGAACTGGACGCGCTCTCCGAACCGGTGACGCTCGCCGACGGCCCGGGCCGGCCCCGGCTCGTCTTCGTCAGCGCTCCGGGCGCCACCGGCGGCGTCCACCAGTACGCCCGCATCGCCGCCCACTTCCGCGGCACGCGGCACGTCTCCGCGCTGCCCCTGATGGGCTTCGCCCCCGGCGAGTTGCTCCCCGCCACCAGCGAGGCCGCGGCCCGCATCGTCGCCGAGAGCGTCCTGCTGGCCAGCGACGGCGAACCGTTCGTCATGGTCGGCCACTCCACCGGCGGATCGCTGGCCTACCTCGCCGCCGGCGTCCTGGAGGACGTCTGGGGCGTACGGCCCGAAGGGATCGTCCTCCTCGACACCGCATCCATCCGCTACGAACCCGGCGAGGGCAACGACCTGGACCGCACCACGCGGTTCTACCTGGCCGACATCGACTCGCCCTCGGTGACGCTGAACAGCGCCCGGATGTCGGCGATGGCGCACTGGTTCATGGCCATGACCGACATCGAAGCGCCCGCGCCCACCGCCCCCACCCTGCTCGTCCGCGCCGCCCGGGACCTCGCCGGCTTCCGGCTGGACACCTCGTCCGTCCCCGCCGACGCGGTCCGCGACATCGACGCCGACCACCTGTCCCTCGCCAAGGAACACTCCGCGCTGACCGCGCGGGCCGTCGAGGACTGGCTCGCGGAACTGGAGCAATCCGTGGTGTGAGAGACGACCGAGACGAGTGGTCGGCCCAGCCTGCGCACATCCCGCCGAGACGGCGCGGGGCCGGTGACACCCCCGCCCCGCGCCGTCTCGGCGGG
>LIQL01000615.1 GCA_001418405.1 Streptomyces diastatochromogenes
ATCCGCCCCCCCGTTCCACCGACCCCCACCATCGATCACATCTGCATCAAAAAGTGGATCGCCTCGCTCGCAGATCGATCACGAATGGATAGCCGATCGCACATTGACCGGAGGGTAACTACCCATCAAGTGCGGCACGGAGACCCTGACGTAGGAATTCGGCCATTGCGCCAGGCCCTCTGGCCCGCTCCACGGCGGACGACGGGGACGCCCAAGCCGCCGTCGACCTCCTGCACCAGGCCGACGATCTGCCGCTCCGCGGACGGAGGTACGGGGGCCGTCCGCCCGCCGCTCGGGGGATGGTTCGGCGGGCGGATCCGGCCGGCGGGCGCCCGACCGCCGGCTTCGGCCCCCGTGCCTAAGAGTGAACCTCCTTCCGGCCGTTGATGACAGTGTGTGAATGCGCCATCTCCGTGCGCCCGCTTCGCACCCCGTGCGAAATGCTCACCGTGCGTCACTTCGCACGGGGTGTGAACCGCTGACCCGCATCCGCCCTCCGCACACGCTCCCGCCTTCCTCCGCAGCACAGTTGACTGGTGCCGGTAATCCCCCGACCGCCACCAGGAGAAGGAAAGAGGAGCGGAACGTGACCGCCCACCGGGACACCGATCCGATCACCGCCGACTTAGCGGAGCTCAGACGCCTACTCGACGTGCGCACCGCGACCGTCGACGGTCAGCTCAGGTTGCAGGCCGAGCGCTGCGAGCAGAACACGCGTGACGCGGACGAACTGCAAGCCCGCGTCACGCGGTTGGAGAGCCGCCGCTGGCCACTGCCCTCGCTCGTCGCACTCACCGGGCTCGCCGCGCTGGCGGCCACCGTGTGGCAGCTCTCCGGACGCTGACTCCGAGCGGCCTCAGCCGAGTCGGATGTGGTGCAGCATCAGCAGCGCCGCGGCCATGTTGGCGGCCGGCACCTCCCCCCTGAGCACCATGTCGGGCACCAGCTTGAGGTCGACCCACTCGCGCCGGTCCGACTCGAAGTCGTCCTCCGGGGCGCCGAGGTACTCGGCACGGTCGGACCAGTAGATGAGGTGCCGCGCGTCGGTGAGGCCGTTGGACGGCTCCACCGTGAGGAGGTGGTGGAGCGGCCCGGGGCGCCACCCGGTCTCCTCCTCCATCTCGCGCGCGGCCGCGGCGGCCGGTTCCTCCCCGTCCTCCACGACGCCGGCGGCCAGTTCCCAGCCCCAGCTGTCGGTGATGAACCGGTGCCGCCACAGCAGCAGCACCTCATTGGCCTCGTTGACCGCGGTGGCCACCGCGACCGGCCGCATCCGGATCAGGAAGTGATCCAGGTGACGGCCGTCGGGCAGCGCCACGTCGGCCAGGTTGACCCGGAACCAGGGATTCGCGTAGACGGGCTTTTCGCTGAGGTTGTTCCAACGCACGTAACTGCCACCTTCCGCTGTTGGGCCGGCAAGGTGACACGAGCCCGGTCACAGCGGAACGCGCAGCACCTCGTCGATGAGATCGGCAGCCTCGTCCGTCGCGGAGCTCCCGGTCTCCGCCAGATGCTCGCGCACTGCTCGCAGCCGGTCCCGCAGGCGCTGCGACTCCATGCCCCGAGCCTGCTCCGTCATCTCCGCGGCGTTGGCCACGGCCCGGTCCGCGTCCCCTTGGCGCAGCTCGATGTGGGTGAGCATGGCCAGCCGGTGCACCCGGCCGCGGTCGTGTGCGGGGGTGTCCACGGCGGCATCCGCCTGCTCCCGGGCGGCCCGCAGGTCCCCGAGGCTGAGCAGCGCCTCCGCCACTTGTACGTTCACCAGGCCCGGTTGCACGTAGCCCGTCTCGGCGGGCTCCATCCCGGGGCGGATCCGCTCCGCCGCCGCCTCGGCCCGCCGGATGCAGTCCAGTGCGGCGGCGCCGTCGCCCAGCCGCGCGTACGCCTTGGCCTGCATGGCGTGCAGGTCGGCCGAGAGCGCCGGGGTGAGCTGTCCGCCCGCGGTGCGCAGGGCCGCCTCCGCGAAGGCGACGGCCTGGCGGTGTTCCCGTACGAAGAGGGACTGGTTGACCAACAGCGCGATGATGTACGCGCCGAGCCCGCGGTCCCCGCTGGCCTTCGCCAGCCGCAGCGCCTGATGGAAGTAGCGCTGGGCCAGCCCGAGAGCGTCCGAGTCGTACGCGCAGATGCCCGCGACGGCCACCAGTCCACCGGTCGCCCGGTGCAGCTGACGCCCCGTCGCATCGCTGTAGCTGCCCCGCAGCAGCGGCGCCGCCTCGGTGTTGAGGAATCCGACGATGCGTGCTCTGGTAGCGATACCACCCGCCTTCCGGTACATCTGCTCGTAGTGGGCCCGCGCGGCCCGGAGCATCTCGATGTCGGCCATCCCGACCCGGGCCACCCCGTCGCGCGAGACGTCGAAGTCCTCCGGCGGGTTCTCCCACTCCCACACGGGGATGATCGCCGACGTCCCGGTGAGCGCGGGCGCCGCGACCACGTGCGGCCGCTGCTGCTCGTCGGACCGCCACAGCGCGGTGGCCCGCTCGACGAACCCCGACAGCGGGGTGCCCGGAGCCTGGCGCGTGCCCGGCCCGCTGAACCCGATGTCGGCCAGCCCCACCGGCCGGTGCAGCCGCTCGCCGAGGATCTCGCAGATCAGGTCCGGGACCTGCCCGCGCGGCCGCTGCCCCTTGAGCCACCGCGCGACCGCGGTGTGCTCGTAGCGCAGCGCCAGCCCGCGCTGCCGCCCGAGGTGGTTGACCCGCGCCGCGAGCCCGGCGTGGGAGATGCCTGCCTCGTCCAGGATCGCGTCGAGCAGCGTGTTGGGCTCCATGCCTCGCCCCCAGGGACGTACGGACTCCGTAAGTCCAGCGTAATCAGGGGGAGTTCGCACCCCGTGTGAACCGGCCGCGGACGAACGGGGGCGTTCGGGCGACGCGCAGGCGACGGCTGCCCGCGGCACGCGTACGGGCCCCCGCCCACCAGCGTGGACGGGGGCCCGTACG
>LIQL01000616.1 GCA_001418405.1 Streptomyces diastatochromogenes
GGGGTGGACACCGCGGACTACCGTGAGCTCCGTCTGCTGGTGGCGCCGGACGCGTCCCCGCCCGAGGACCCCGCCCAGGCCGAACGCTGGTGGCTGGAAGTCCTGCGCGGTGAGCTGAAGCGCGATCCCGGGCTGGCCGCCCACCTCCGCTCCTTCCTCGGCGTGGCACCCGCGCCCCCGGTCGCCGGCGCGGTCCGCAACTCCCTCGCCGGCGGCACGGCGCACGGCCCGGTCGTGCAGGCCGGCACCATCGGCACCCTCACTCTCCACGCGCCCTCCCCTTCCGCTGCGCTGCCCGACCCCGGTGGCTGGCCCACGGTCGGACAGTTGGAGCCCGTCGCCTTCGGGGTGCGGCCCGCCCACCGCGTGCGCAAGCACCCGCTCCTCCCGCGCTACGTCCTGCGTGATCGCGACGGCGACCTCGGTCTGGCGTTGGCGCAGGCCCGTTCGAGCGGCGGACTCGTCCTGGTGCTCGGCGAGCCCTTCGCCGGCAAGTCGCGTGCGGCGCTGGCCGCGTTGGGCCGGGGGCCGGCCGGCCTCCGTGTCTTCGCGCCCGCGGGCGGTACGGACCTGCGGGGGCTGCCCGCCCTGTTGCAGGGCCGCCCGGAGCGGCACGTCCTCTGGCTCGACGACCTCGACGAGCACCTGGGGGAAGGCGGCCTGGAGCCGCGTCTGCTGGCCCAGTTGACCGCCCTGCGGGTCGTCGTGCTGGCCACCATGCGCGAGGACGCCTACGACGCCTGCCGCGCCGAGCCCCGGGGCCGGGCCCTCGACCTCGCCCACGTCATCGAGCTGGCCCGGCAGTGGAGCCCGGCGGAGCGGGAACGCCTCGCGCGGGAGGCCGGGCGCAAGGCGGATCCGCGACTGGTGGGCGCGGCCTCGGCCAGCGGCCCGGAGGGCGTCGCCGCCTACCTCGCCCTCTCGCCCCTCCTCTGGGACGAGTGGTGGCGCGCCCGCCGCGCCGACCGGCACCCGCGCGGCCACGCCCTGGTCCGCGCCGCCCTCGACCTCGCCCGCTGCGGCCTCACGGGCCCCCTCCCCACGGACCTCCTGCTCAAGGTCCACGAGGGCTACGCGGACGTGACCGGCAGGGAGCGGGAGCCGGCCGAGGACGCCCTCGCCTGGGCGGCCCGGCCCCGGCACGGCCTGCTGCCCCTCCTCACCCGCGGCACGGGGGACACCTGGCGGGCCGCACCGCTCCTCGTCGAGGCGGCGGCCCGGCACGAGGAACTGCCGGACGTGCCGGGCCCGGTGTGGGGCTGCGCCCTGGAGACCGCCCGGACGGACACGACCCACGACTACGCGGAGGTTGCGGCAAGGGCGCGGACCGCCTTCCAACGCGCCGCCGACACCGGCGACACCTCCGCCCTGCACGACCTCGGCGTCCTCGCCGAGTCGTTGGACGAGGGGGAGGAGGCCGAACGCTGGTTCCGGCGGGCGGCGGAGGCCGGCGAGCCGCGGTCGGCGGGGCGGTTGGGCCGGATGCTCGCCGAGCGGGGCGCGGCCAAGGAGGCCGAGCCGTTCCTTGAGACGGCGGCCGAGGCCGGCGACACCGGGGCGGCCACGCTGCTCGGGAAGCTGCTGCGCGAGCGGGCGGAACGCTGGCTGTCGTCGGCGACCAACGGCGGCAGCGGCGAGGCCGCGCACCTGCTCGGCGACCTGCAACTGGGCAGCGGAGCCCTGGACGACGCGTTCGACAGCTACCTCCAGGCGGTCGACGCCGGGTACGCCCCGGTCGCCGCGAGCATGGCCCGGGTCAACCAGCTCTGGAACGACAACGAGTCCGCCGTGGTCTGGCTGCGCCGCGCCGCCGACACCGGCGACGTGTGGGCCGCGTCGGAACTCGCGGGGTACGAGCACAAGGAGGACCACACCGAGCGCAACCGCGTGGAGAGCGTGCACATGGCGCTCGACGACGTCCTCTACGGCGCCGAACGCGGCCGGGCCCTGGACGCCACCAACCTCGGCGTCCTCCTCGAACGGCGTGCGCGCCCCGACGAAGCCCGCCCCTGGTACCTCAAGGGCTACGAACAGGGCGACGCCTACGGGGCGTTCCGCCTCGCCGAGCTCCACAAGAAGGACGGCGACGAGGCCGAGGCCCGGTCCTGGTACCGCAAGGCCGCCGCCATGGGCCACCCCGGGGCCAAGCGGACGCTGGGGGAATCGGACGCGTAGCGCCGCGTGGGCGGCCCCGCCCGGCGAACGTGCTGGTCCGCCGGACGGGACTCTTCCCTCACCGCGCCGCGGTGGCGCGGCACCCTTCGGGGGAGCGTCCGCAACGCTCCCCGCGGGGCGGACCGGGCGGTGCCGTGCGTCGAGCCCGTCGGCTCAGACGGGACGCGTGCCGTCCCGCTCGGCGGTTGCCCGGTCGGGGGAGTCGTAGGCGGGCGCGGGCAACCGGGCACCCCGGCTGACCGCGATCCGCCGCACGTTGCTGAGCGAGGCGGCCAAGTCGCTGGTCAGCAGGTGGATTTCGCCCGGCGTCCAGCACCGTTCGCGCAGCACGTCCCGGGCCTCCTCGATGAGTTCGGCCGCCGAATCGAGCTGTTCCGCCTCGACCCGGTCGGCCATGCGGGAGACGTATCCGGTCCCGTCGCCGCCGAGGAGATAGCAGGGCTTCCCCTCCATGCTGCTCCATGGCAGAAGTCGCCCGTCGTGCAGCAGCCGTCGCTTAGGCTCGGCCATGTCGTCAACCTCCTGGGGTTGGTGACCACGCCCTCGGGCCGGTGCACGCCGGTCGCGAGGGTCTCTGCGTTTCTTCACGCTGTGTGGTCGTTCCCTCACAGGATCAAGCCCGCTGTGGCTAGGCTGCTAGTGGGGCGAGCCCGACAAAGCAGCCGTCAAGCAGGGGAGTTCAGCCCATGGAGAAGGAACGCGAGCCACGCACGCCCAGGGAGAAGTACGGGGAGGAACTGAGGATCCGGCGCGTAGCGGCCAACATGACGCAGGAGGCACTGAGCGAGCGTGTGGTGTGCTCGCCGACGTTGATCAGCCACTTCGAGGCGGGCAGGCGCACGCCGAAGCCGGATGACGCGCAGCGGATTGACCAGGCATTGGGCACGGACGGGTTCTTCGTCCGGTGGCTGGTGGACTTGGAGTCGAAATACGCCGATCACTTCGCGAACGCGGCTGTGTTGGAGCCGCTTGCCACGGAGATCCGACTGTATGGCCTCTCCTTGATCCCTGGCCTGCTCCAGACCGACGACTACGCCCGTGCGGTACTGCGTACGGCCAGCCCGAACTACCGGGCAGAGGACATTGACCGGCGTGTTGTCAATCGCATAGAGCGTGCGCGGATCCTCGACAAGCCATTGAAGCCCGTCGTGTGGACCCTCTTGGACGAAGCGGTGCTTCGGCGCCAGATCGGCGGACCGCAGGTCATGGCGGAACAGCTACACAAGATCGCGGATATGGCTGAGGCTGGGCGCATTCGGCTGCATGTGCTGCCGTTCGCGATCGGGTCCCATGCCCTCGTGGAGAGCATGGTCACTCTGATGAGCTTCACTGATGCCGCACCCGTGGCCTATGTCGAAGGTTTGCGCACAGGGCACTTGATGGACGATCCGGCCGTGGTGAGCTCCTGCCGGTCGGCCTACGATCTCGCTGTGGGCGACGCGGTGTCGCATCAGGAATCCCTGGCCCTCGTGCGGGCCACAGCAGAGGAATTCGATCATGGCCAGCGCTAATCAGAGCGTTTCCGACGCTTCCACCCTCGCCGGTTGGTACAAGTCCAGCTACAGCGGGCCCAGTAACGGGGACTGCCTTGAAGTGGCCCGCGGCCACGCCACCATCCCCGTCCGTGACAGCAAGCGCCCCACCGGCCCCGCGCTCGCCTTCTCCACCGGGAGTTGGACGGCGTTCGTGGCGGCGGTCAGGCGTGGGGAGTTCGGCGCCTGAGGCGTTCCGCTGCCCATGTCGCCACCAGGGCCAGTGCCACCCCGGCCCCCAGCGCGCACACGCCGCCCCAGCCGCCCAGGCCCCAGACCATCGAGGTGAGGGCGGAGCCCACCGCGCCGCCGGCGAAGTAGCTGGTCATGTAGGCGGAGTTGAGGCGGTTGCGGGCCTCGGGGCGGACGCCGTAGACCAGGTTCTGGTTGCTGACGTGGATCGCGTGGGCGGCCAGGTCCAGGACGATCACGCCGGCCAGGAGGGCCGCCAGTGACCAGGCGCCGCCCGTGCCGCCGGCCGCCAGAAGGCCCCAGGAGCCCAGCAGCAGGACCGCGCTGACGCCGGTGACGCGGTGCGCCAGCCCCCGGTCCGCCAGGCGGCCGGCCGTCGAGGCGGCGAACGAACCGGCCGCGCCGACGAGTCCCAGCAGCCCGATCGTCGACTCCTGCCAGCCGTACGCGGGCCCGGACAGCAGGAACACCACCGCCGTCCACAGGACGCTGAAGCCCGCGAAGGTCAGGGCGCCGAGCGCGGCCCGCCAGCGCAGCACCGGCTCCTGCGCGAACAGCGCCAACGTCGAGCGCAGCAGCGCGGGGTAGCGCAGTCCGGCGGTGGTGCGCAGGGCGGGCAGCCGCAGCCGCAGCAGGAGCGCGATCAGCAGCATCAGGGCGGCGTTGACCCAGTAGACGGTGCGCCAGCCGCCGACCTCGGCGAGCAGCCCGGACGCCGTGCGGGCCAGCAGGATGCCGAGCAGCAGTCCGGTCATGAGGGTGCCGATGGTCCGGCCGCGTTCGGCGGGGGCGGACAGGGTCGCCGCGAACGGCATGACGACCTGGGCGGCGACGGAGGTCAGGCCGGTCAGGGCGGTGCCGGCGAGCAGCAGCGTGCCGTTCGGGGCGCTGGCCGTCACGGTCAGGAAGACGGCGGTCAGGGCGCACAGGGTGACCGCCAGCCGGCGGCGTTCCAGCAGGTCGCCGAGGGGGGCGAGGAGCAGCAGGCCGAGGCCGTAGCCGGTCTGGGCGACGGTGACGACCAGCGCGGCGGTGCTGGTGGAGAGGCGGAGGTCGTGGCCTATGACGTCCAGGAGGGGCTGGGCGAAGTAGTTGCTGGCGGCGGAGAGGGCCGTGGCGACGGTCATCAGGAGCAGGGTGCCGCGGGTCAGCAGGGGTGTCGCCGGGGCCTGTGCCGCGGGTCCCGGATCGCCTCCGGGGCCCGCCTGCGGTCCGGTCGTGGGGTGCGCGCCGTGCGCGGCTTCGTTCATGCGGCCCAGCGTCCCGCCGGGATCATTGATCGGTCCAACGCATAGTTTTCATTGCATCGATCGTGGAACGCGATTGATGGTGCGGGGCGGCGGGTGCCTACGATCGCGCGCATGGAGCTCCAGCAGATGCGGTACGTCGTCGCGGTCGCCGAGACCGGTGGGTTCACCCGGGCCGCGGAGCGCTGCCACGTGGTGCAGTCCGCCCTCAGTCACCAGATCGCCCGGTTGGAGAAGGACCTGGGGGCGCGGCTCTTCGACCGGACCAGTCGCAGCGTGCGGCTGACCGCCGCCGGGGAGGCGTTCCTCCCGGTCGCCCGGCAGGCGTTGCAGGCCGCGGAGCGGGCCCGCGCGGAGGTGGAGGCGGTCACCGGGGAGGTGCGCGGGCGGCTGGCGGTGGGGGCGATCTCCACCGTGGGGGCGGTCCACCTCGCCCGGGAGCTGGGCGCGTTCCGCACGAAGTACCCGAAGGTGCGGATCAGTCTCCAGATGGAGATGAGCGATGCGTTGATCGAGCGGGTGCGGGCGGGCGTGCTGGACGTGGCGTTCGTCGGGCTGGTGCCCGGGGCGCGTGCGGTCGGCGTGCGGGAGGAGGTGCTGGCGCGCGGGGAACTGGTCGCGGTGGTGCCGCCGGAGCACCCGTTGGCCCGGCGGGAGTGGACGACGCTGGCGCGGGTCGCGCGGGAGACCTTCGTCGACTACGCCGAGGGCTCGGCGGCGCGGCGCCAGCGGGAGGAGGCGTTCCGGGCGGCGGGGCTGACGACGCAGGTGGCATTCGAGGTGACCACAGTCGAGTTCCTGGCGGAGCTGGTCCGGGCCGGGCTCGGCATCGGCATGGTGCCGGAGGTGTCCGCCCGGAAGCTGACCGGGCTGCGTCTCGTGCGGGTGCGGCCGGCGCCGGTGCGGACCGAGCGGGTGGTGTGGAGCGGGTTGGGGCCGTCGCCGGCCGCGGCGGCGTTCCTGGCGGGGCTGGGCGTCCAGACGGGGTGACCTGCTGTGTTGCGTGGGGCGGGTGCGGCACCGGTTACGGTCGAGAGGTGCAGCAGACGTCCGACGCCCGCCAGGAGAACCGGTCCGACTCCCACCCGGAGGCCCGGCCCGAAGCCCGTCCGGCGGGTGATCCGCCCACCGGCTGTCCGGCCGCCGCCGGACCCAGCCCCGCCCTCTTCTCCTGGGAGTTCGCCGCCGATCCCTATCCGGCGTACGCCTGGCTGCGCGAGCACGCGCCGGTGCACCGGACCCGGTTGCCCAGCGGCGTCGAGGCGTGGCTGGTCACGCGTTACCCGGACGCCCGGCAGGCGCTGGCCGACGCCCGGCTGTCGAAGAACCCGGTGCACCACTCCGAGGCCGCGCACGGAAAGGGCAAGACCGGCATTCCGGGCGAACGCGGCGCCAACCTGATGACGCACCTGCTGAACATCGACCCGCCGGACCACACCCGGCTGCGCCGCCTGGTCTCCAAGGCGTTCACCCCGCGCCGGGTCGCCGCGTTCGCGCCGCGCATACAGGAGCTGACCGACCGGCTGATCGACGCCATGATCGAAAAGCAGCACGGCGGGCAGCGGGGGAGCGCGGACCTGATCCACGAGTTCGCGTTCCCGCTGCCGATCTACGCGATCTGCGACCTGCTCGGCGTCCCGCCCGAGGACCAGGACGACTTCCGGGACTGGGCCGGCATGATGATCCGGCACGGCGGCGGGCCGCGCGGCGGCGTCGCCCGGTCGGTGAAGAAGATGCGGGCGTACCTGGCCGAGCTGATCCACCGCAAACGGGCCGACCTCGGCGACGACCTGATCTCCGGGCTGATCCGGGCCTCCGACCACGGCGAGCACCTCACGGAGAACGAGGCCGCGGCGATGGCCTTCATCCTGCTCTTCGCCGGCTTCGAGACCACCGTCAACCTCATCGGCAACGGCGCCTACACCCTGCTCCGCCACCCCGCCCAGCGCGAACTGCTCCAGAAGTCGCTCGCGGCCGGCGACACCGAGCTGCTCGGCACCGCCGTCGAGGAGCTGCTCCGCTACGACGGACCCGTGGAACTGGCCACCTGGCGGTACGCGACCCGCGCACTGACACTCGGCGGACAGCGGATCGCCGAGGGGGACCCGGTGCTGGTGGTGTTGGCCGCCGCCGACCGGGATCCGGCGCGGTTCGACGAGCCGGACGTGCTCGACCTCACCCGGGGTGACAACCCGCACCTGGGCTACGGGCACGGCATCCACTACTGCCTCGGCGCCCCGCTGGCCCGGCTGGAAGGGCAGACCGCGTTGGCGACCCTGCTGACCCGCCTGCCGGACTTCCGACTTGCGGTGGAACCAGATGATTTGCGCTGGCGCGGCGGGCTCATCATGCGCGGACTGCGCACCCTGCCGGTGGAGTTCACGCCCG
>LIQL01000617.1 GCA_001418405.1 Streptomyces diastatochromogenes
CCGGGGGCGAGGGGGGCCGGGGGCCGGCCGTCGCTCCGACCGAGGCCGGAACGTTGCACCGCCGTGCGGACCGCGGGGCGGGTGAACGGCCCGGCCAGCGAGGTGGTGCCGGCGGCCAACAGCCGCTGCAGGCCGCGCCGGGCGCTCGCGCCCCAGCGGGCCTCGGACATCGACAGGGCGGCCAGCGCCACGCCGGTCAGCGGCTCCGTGCCCAGCTCGTCGGCCTCGCGCGGATCGGGGTGGTAGGCGGCCTCCAGGAGCGCCGCACCGTCCGGTTCGTGGCGGCCGGGGGTCAGCACCCCGTCCCACTCCCGGATCCGGGCGCTCCCGTAGGCCGCCGCGAGTTCCTCGTACGGCCCGACGGCGGCCAGCCGGTCGCCGTCGACGACGACCGCGTAGCCGGGGAGCGGCTCGGCGTCCTCAGTGGGTGCGGGCCGCACGGCCCGCACCTTGTGGAGCGTCAGCATCCGGTGTCGTCAGCGTTCCTCTTCGGTCAACGTCCCGTTGCGGGCGGTCAGTTGGCGTCGACGAGCTTGAGTTCCGGGTGGGCGGTGCCGCCCTCGATGGCCGTCGAGGAGAGGTGCGAGACGACGCGGTCGTCGACCGGGTCGTTGGCCGGGTCGTCGTGCACCACGAGGTGCTCGTACGTCGTCGCACGCTGCGCCGGCACCCGGCCCGCCTTGCGGATCAGGTCGATGATCTCCTGGCGGTTGGAGCGGTGCTTGGCACCGGCCGAGGAGACCACGTTCTCCTCCAGCATGATCGAGCCGAGGTCGTCCGCGCCGTAGTGCAGCGACAGCTGGCCGATCTCCTTGCCGGTGGTCAGCCACGAGCCCTGGATGTGGGCGACGTTGTCGAGGAAGATCCGGGCGATGGCGATCATGCGGAGGTACTCGAAGAGGGTGGCCTGCGTCCGCCCCTTCAGGTGGTTGTTCTCCGGCTGGTAGGTGTACGGGATGAAGGCGCGGAAGCCGCCCGTGCGGTCCTGGACGTCGCGGATCATCCGCAGGTGCTCGATGCGCTCGGCGTTGGTCTCGCCGGTGCCCATCAGCATCGTGGACGTCGACTCGACGCCGAGCCCGTGCGCCGCCTCCATGATCTCCAGCCAGCGCTCGCCGGACTCCTTCAGCGGCGCGATCGCCTTGCGGGGGCGGGCGGGGAGGAGTTCGGCGCCGGCGCCGGCGAAGGAGTCCAGGCCCGCGGCGTGGATCCGGGAGATCGCCTCCTCGACGGAGACCTTCGAGATCCGCGCCATGTGCTCGACCTCGGAGGCGCCGAGGGAGTGGATGACCAGCTGCGGGAACGCCTTCTTGATCGCCGAGAAGTGCTCTTCGTAGTACTCGACGCCGTAGTCCGGGTGGTGGCCGCCCTGGAACATGATCTGGGTGCCGCCCAGTTCGACGGTCTCCGCGCAGCGCCGCAGGATGTCGTCGAGGTCGCGGGTCCAGCCCTTCTCGGTGTCCTTGGGGGCGGCGTAGAAGGCGCAGAACTTGCACGCCGTCACGCAGACGTTGGTGTAGTTGATGTTGCGCTCGATGATGTACGTCGCGATGTGCTCCGTACCGGCGTAACGGCGGCGGCGCACGGCGTCGGCGGCCTGGCCCAGCGCGTGCAACGGCGCGGAGCGGTAGAGGTCGAGCGCCTCCTCCGGCGTGATGCGGCCGCCCTGCGCGGCGCGGTCGAGTACGGACTGGAGGTCGGCGTTCTCGGTCACCGGGGCGTCCCTTTCGGAGGCGGACAGACTGCGAGCACTGCAGAAAAGCAGGACTGAACCAGCGTACGCCAGGGGTCCGACGGCGCCGGTGGGGGCCGGCGCGCGGTCCGGCCCGCCGGCCTGCTACTCCGCCGGCCGGTCCGTCGCTCGACCACCGCTCCTCGTCAGGGTGGCCTTCGGGGTGCCGCCCCGCTCGTCGTCCGAGGTGAAGGAGAGCGAGCCGTCCTTGCCCAGGACGTACGTGACGGTGGAGGTGTTGCCCGTGCACCCCGGCCCCTGTTCGCCGTCGGGGCTCTCGCGCAGGACGAGCTTGTCGCCGGTGGCCGACACCAGCTTCGACGCGGCCCGGCAACGCAGCAGCACCACGTCATAGGTGGTCCGCACGACGACGTCGCCCTCGTGGCCGGCCTTGATGACGCTGGTCATGGTGCCGTTGGGGATCCCGTTCGCCATGGTGACGGTGCCGCTCCAGGTGCCGAGGAAGCCCTTCGGGACGCCGCCGGCCGCGTCGGTCGGCGCGGGGGACCCGACCGTCGCGTGGTTCCCGGACGGCGGTGTGGCCGCCGAGCCGCCGCCCCCCGGCCCCTTGAGCACGCCGAAGAACACCGCGGTGGTGGTGGCGACCGCCAGCGCGCCGGCCACCGAGAGCACCAGGGTGCAGCTCATCCGCCGGGGCCGCTCCTTGCCGCCCAGCGCGCCGGTGAGCGCGATCCGCCGCTCCTTGGAGCCGGGGGCCGGGGACGCCGCGGAGCCGGTCGGCAGGTCGGCGAGGCCGGACGGGGAGGAGAAGGGGGGCGCGGGCGGCAAGGAGCGGCCCCGGCGGATGAGCTGCACCCTGGTGCTCTCGGTGGCCGGCGC
>LIQL01000618.1 GCA_001418405.1 Streptomyces diastatochromogenes
CGGAAGCCGATGTTCGGTTACGTCGGCCTGATTGCCGCGACGATTTCCATCGCCGGTCTTTCGGTGACGGTCTGGGCGCACCACATGTACGTGACCGGCGGTGTGCTGCTGCCGTTCTTCTCCTTCATGACATTCCTCATCGCGGTCCCGACCGGTGTGAAGTTCTTCAACTGGATCGGCACGATGTGGAAGGGCTCACTGTCCTTCGAGACGCCGATGCTCTGGGCGATCGGCTTCCTGATCACCTTCGTCTTCGGTGGTCTGACCGGCGTCATCCTGGCGTCGCCCCCGATGGACTTCCACATCTCCGACTCGTACTTCGTCGTGGCCCACTTCCACTACGTCGTCTTCGGCACGGTCGTCTTCGCGATGTTCGCCGGCTTCCACTTCTGGTGGCCGAAGTTCACCGGCAAGATGCTCGACGAGCGGCTCGGGAAAATCACTTTTTGGACGCTGTTCGTCGGTTTCCACGGCACGTTCCTGGTCCAGCACTGGCTGGGCGCCGAGGGCATGATCCGCCGGATTCCCGATTACCTCGCCGCGGACGGCTTCACCACCCTGAACACCGTCTCCACGATCAGCTCGTTCCTGTTGGGAATGTCGGTCCTGCCGTTCCTCTACAACGTCTGGAAGACCGCCAGGTACGGCGAGAAGATCGAGGTGGACGACCCGTGGGGCTGGGGCCGTTCGCTGGAGTGGGTGACGTCCTGTCCGCCGCCGCGGCACAACTTCACGTCGCTGCCGCGCATCCGCTCCGAATCCCCGGCGTTCGACCTGCACCACCCGGACGTCGCGCCCGCGATCGAGGCGTGAGGAGTGCCCATGGGTGAGGAGAGTGGCGCGGGGCAGGACCTGCGCATGGCGGCGGCGGTCAACGAGATCGAGGGCTATCTGCTGTGGGAGGCGGAGCAGCGGCGGGCCCGCGGCCGGGCGGAGGAGTTCTGTGCCCGACTGCCCTGGCTCACCGACTCCCAACGGGCCGACGTGGTCCGCCACTACTGCCGGGAACAGCACGAGCAGTCCCGGTCCTACCTGGAGCGCATCGCGGTCCGCAGCGCCGCGCTGCGGACCGAGTACGAGGGCGCCTACCGCGCGCTGCGGCGCCGCCTGGTGGCGGCGCTGCTCGGCGCCGGCGCCCTGGGGGCGCTCGCCCTGGCGGTGCTCTCCCTCAGCGGTAGTGCACCTGGAGTTCCTTGACCCCGTTGAGCCAGGCCGAGCGCAGCCGTCGCGGGTCGCCGGCCAGGGAGATCCCGGGCACGGCGTCCGCGAGGGCGTTGAAGATCAGGTTGATCTCCAGCACGGCCAGCGACTTGCCCAGGCAGAAGTGCGGGCCGCCGCCGCCGAAGCCCAGGTGGGGATTGGGGTCGCGGGTGATGTCGAAGACCTCGGGGCGGTCGAAGACTTCGGGGTCGTGGTTGGCGGAGGAGTAGAAGATCCCGACCCGCTGGCCCTTCTTGATGCGCGCGCCGCCCAGTTCGGTGTCCTGGGTGGCGGTGCGCTGGAAGGAGACCACCGGGGTCGCCCACCGCACGATCTCCTCGGCGGCGGTCGCCGGCCGTTCGCGCTTGTAGAGCTCCCACTGGTCGGGGTGGGTGAGGAAGGCGTGCATGCCGTGGGTGATGGCGTTGCGGGTCGTCTCGTTGCCGGCCACCGCCAGCAGCAGCACGAAGAAGCCGAACTCGTCGGAGCCGAGGTTCCCGTCGTGTTCGGCCGCCACCAGCCGGCTGACGATGTCCTGGGCCGGGCACTCCTTGCGGGCCGCGGCGAGGTTCATCGCGTACGAGATCAGCTCCATGGCCGCGTTGGCGCCGACCTCTTCGGTGATGGCGAGTTCCGGGTCGTCGTAGGCGATCATCTTGTTCGACCAGTCGAAGATCCGGGCCCGGTCCTCCTGCGGGATGCCGATGAGTTCGGCGATGGCCTGGAGGGGGAGTTCGCAGGCGACGTCGGTGACGAAGTCGCCGGAGCCCTTGTGCCGGGCCTCCTCGACGATCTGCTCGGCCCGCCGGCGCAGCGCCGCCTCCAGGGCGCGGACGGCCCGCGGGGTGAAGCCGCGCTGCACGATCTGGCGGACCCGGGTGTGCTCCGGCGGGTCCATGTTCAGCATGATCAGCTTCTGGACCTCGATCTGGTCGCGGGAGATGCCCTGGTTGAACCGGATGATCGAGGTGTTCAGATTGGCCGAGAAGACCTCCGGCTTGGTGGAGACCTCCTTGACGTCCTGGTGGCGGGTGACGACCCAGTAGCCGTCGTCGTCGAAGCCGGCGATGCCGTGCGGCTGGGCGTTCCACCACACGGGCGCGGTCTGCCGCAGCCGCGCGAACTCCGGCAGCGGGACCCGGGACTGGTAGACGTCGGGGTCGGTGAAGTCGAACCCTTCGGGCAGCGCGGGGCAGTGCATCGGCGACTCCTGGTCCAGCGGACGTCGGACGCTCTGACGGTACCGCCCGACAACGTGTCTGACGGTGCATCAGATGCAGGTCGCGGTGAAGGTAGTAACGAGTTCCACAAGTGGCAAGGGCCACGGCAAGACCTCTTGCGCACAAGGGCGTTGCAGCCCTCTTGCGCCACGCCGGGCGGCTCACGAGACTGTTCGCAGAACTAGAACGCGTACTAGTTCTTCCCTCCGTGGGCGTCGGGACGCCCACGGACGCGAGGAGAGGACGAGTTGAAGTCATGGCCGCGGAACCCGTCATCGTCGAAGCCGTACGCACCCCGATCGGCAAGCGCGGAGGTGCGCTCGCCAACCTCCACCCCGCCTACCTCCTGGGCGAGACGTACCGCGAACTCCTCGCCCGCACCGGCATCCAGCCCGACTGCGTCGAGCAGATCGTCGGCGGCACCGTCACCCACGCCGGCGAACAGTCCATGAACCCCGCCCGCAACGCGTGGCTCACCATGGGCCTGCCCTACGAGACCGCCGCCACCACCGTGGACTGCCAGTGCGGCTCCTCCCAACAGGCCAACCACATGGTCGCCAACATGATCGCGGCCGGCGTCATCGACGTCGGCATCGGCTGCGGCGTCGAGGCGATGTCCCGCGTCCCCCTCGGCAGCGGCTCCAAGCACGGCCCCGGCAAGCCCTGGCCCGACGAGTGGAACGTCGACCTGCCCAACCAGTTCGAGGCCGCCGAACGGATCGCCCGCCACCGGGGCCTGACCCGCGAGGAGGTCGACGGGCTCGGCCTGCGCTCCCAGGAACGGGCGGCCACCGCCTGGGCCGAGGAACGCTTCAAGCGCGAGACCTTCGCCGTCCAGGTGCCCACCACCGAGGAGGAACAGGCCGCCGGCCAGGGGATGTGGCGGCTGGTCGACCGCGACGAGGGGCTGCGCGACACCAGCCCGGCGGCGCTCGCCGGCCTCAAGCCCGTCATGCCCTCCGCCGTGCACACCGCCGGCAACTCCTCGCAGATCTCCGACGGCGCCGCCGCCCTGCTGTGGGCCTCCAAGCGGATGGCCCGCGCCCTGCGCCTGAAGCCGCGGGCCCGCATCGTCGCCCAGGCCCTGGTCGGCTCCGACCCGCACTTCCACCTCGACGGGCCGATCGACGCCACCCGGGCCGTCCTCGGCAAGGCCGGCATGTCCCTCAAGGACATCGACCTGGTCGAGATCAACGAGGCGTTCGCCTCCGTCGTGCTGTCCTGGGCCCAGGTCTTCGGCCAGGACCTGGAGAAGGTCAACGTCAACGGCGGCGCCATCGCGCTGGGCCACCCCGTCGGCGCCACCGGCGCCCGCCTCCTGGCCACCGCCCTCCACGAACTCGAACGCCGCGACAAGGAGTTCGCCCTGATCACCATGTGTGCGGGCGGCGCGCTGGCCACCGCGACGATCATCCAACGGCTGTAGCGGCCACCGGGCCCGGCCGGAGCTCCCGGCCGGGCCCCGATGCCGGTCAGGACCGGTCAGGACCGGTCCGGCGGCCCGCCCGGCGCCTCGAACGCCACCGGCGCCTCGAACGCCGCCCGGCGCGTCGCCCGGCGCAGCGCCTTCAACACCGTGCCGCCCAACGCGAAGGTGAGCACCACCGTGACCACCGCCCGCGGCAGGTCCCACCCCAGCGACGTGGCCAGGCAGTACGCGAGATAGCGCGTCAGGTTGGCGGAGAGCGGATCGCCCGGCACGAACGAGACGCCCGACGCCAACCCCGCGATGTACGGCCATCCCTGGAGGTTCATCACCAGCCCGTAGCCGACCGACGCCACCGCCCCGTACCCCGCCAGCAGCAGCAGTTCACGGCGGCCGCGCATCCTCCCCCGAGCTCTCGACCCCGCGCGGCCAGGGGCGTCCTCCACGGCCCCCGGCAGCAGCCCCGCCCCCATCGACACCCAGCCCATCGCCAGCATCTGGAACGGCATCCACGGCCCGACGCCACCGGTCAGCAGCGCCGACGCGAACATCGCCACCGACCCCAGGACGAAACCGAAACCGGGCCCCAGCACCCGCCCGGACAGCACCATCAGGAAGAACATCGGCTCGATGCCCGCGGTGCCCGCACCCAGCGGCCGCAGCGCGGCGCCCGCCGCGGCCAGCACGCCGATCATCGCGATCGCCTTGGCGTCCAGCCCGCGGTCCCCGATCGTCGCCACCACCACCGCCAGCAGCAGCGGCAACAGCGCGGCGAACAACCACGGCGCGTCCTGGGAATGCGCCAACCCCGAACCGGAACCGGCCAACAGCGGCCACCCGAAGGCCACCACCCCGATCGCCGACACCAGACACAGCGCGGCCACCGACCGCGGACCGAGCCGGACCGCACGCACCTGCCGCGCGGACGCCGTCACGCCACCGCCCCTTCCAGCGAACGCGCCACCTGCGCGACGGTCAGCCACGGCAGCGGCGCCAGCACCTTGGCGACCTGCGGGGCGAACGCGGGGGAGGAGACCACCACGTCCTCGGTCGGGCCGTCGGCGACGACCTCCCCGTCCGCCAGGATCACCACCCGGTGCGCCAACTCCGCGGCCAGTTCCACGTCATGGGTGGCCAGCACGCACGCCTGCCCCTCGGCGGCCAGCCCCCGCACCACCTCGACCAACCGGGCCTTCGCCGCGTAGTCCAGCCCGCGGGTCGGCTCGTCCAGCAACAGCAGCGGCGGCCGCGCGGTCAACACCACCGCCAGGGCCAGCGCCAGCCGCTGCCCCTCGGACAGGTCCCGCGGATGCGCCGCGTCCCGCACCCCGGGCAGCAGCCGGGCCACCAACTCCCGGCAACGGCCGGCCGGCGCGGCCGCGTCCCGGTCCGCCGCGACGCACTCCGCCGCCACGGTGTCCGCGGACAGCAGGTCACGCGGCTCCTGCGGCACCAGCCCGACCCGGCGCACCAGGTCCCGCGGCCGGGTCCGGTGCGGGACGGCGCCACCGATCCGCACCGACCCCGCCGACGGCTGGTGCATGCCCACCAGCGTCCGCAGCAACGTCGACTTGCCGGCCCCGTTGCGGCCCATCAGCGCGACCGTCTCGCCCGGCCGGACGGTCAGCCCGACCCCGTGCAGCACCGGCGTCCGGTCCCGGTGGACGCCCAGCCCGGCGACCGTCGCCACCGGCTCCGCGTCCGCCGCCGGCGCCGGCCCGGGCGCCGGCGGGGCCACCGCCGACAGCCGCTCCCGCAGCGGGGCCGCCTTGCGTCGGGCGTCGCGCACCGACAGCGGCAACGGCGACCAGCCGGCCAGCCGGCCGAGCTCGACCACCGGCGGCCGGACCGGGGACGCCGCCATCACGTCGGCCGGCTCACCCATCACCGGGGCCGCGCCGGGGCCGGGCAGCAGGATCACCTGGTCCGCGTACTGCACCACCCGCTCCAGCCGGTGCTCGGCCATCAGCACCGTCGTCCCCAGGTCGTGGACCAGCCGTTGCAGCACCGCCAGCACCTCCTCCGCGGCCGCCGGGTCCAGTGCCGACGTCGGCTCGTCCAGCACCAGCACCTTCGGGTGCGCGGTCAGCACCGAACCGATCGCCACCCGCTGCATCTGTCCGCCGGACAACGTGCTGATCGCCCGGTCCCGCAGCTCGGCCAGGCCCAGCAGGTCCAGGGTCTCCTCGACCCGCCGGCGCATCACGTCCGGCGCCAGCCCCAACGACTCCATGCCGTAGGCCAACTCGTCCTCGACGGTGTCGGTGACGAAGTGCGCCATCGGGTCCTGGCCCACCGTGCCCACCACGTCGGCCAGTTCCCGCGGCGGATGGGTGCGGGTGTCCCGTCCGTCGACGGTCACCCGGCCGTGCAGGGTGCCGCCGGTGAAGTGCGGCACCAGCCCGCACACGGCGTTCAGCACGGTCGACTTGCCGACCCCGGACGGGCCGACGAGGAGGCACAACTCCCCCTCGGGCACGGTCAGGTCGACCCCCTGGACGGCCGGCGCGGCGGCGTCCGCGTAGGTGACCGAGACCTGCTCGAAGCGGATCACTGGGTGGGCTCCTTCATGGACGGATCGGGACCGGAACGCCGGCCGGACGCGGCGGAGGCGCCGGACGTGACGGACGTGACGGACGTGACGGACGTGACGGAGGGGGTGGAAGAGGTGGAAGGTGTGGACCCGGCGGAGCGGCCGGCCGACGCGCCGCCCCCGGCCCGCGCCGGCACCGGCGCCACGAACGCCGGCACCAGCCCCACCAGCACCGACAGCGCCGGCCACAGCGGCAGCACCGGCGCGGTCAACGGCACCGCCGGCGGATGCAGCGCCCCCGGCGCGTAGCCGTTCGCCGCGATCATCAACGCCGCCACGGCGATGCCCGACCCCGACACCAGCCAGGCCCGCACCCCCCACGGCTCCGGCCGGTAGCGGGTCCGGACCGACCGGCGGCCCCCCAACCACAGCCCGGCCAGCGCCGCCGCCAGCCCGACCGCCAACAGCGGCAGCCCGTAACCGGCACCGGTGTCCCCCAGCAACCCGTACGACCCCGCGCACACCCCGAGCAGACCGCCAAGCGTCAGCACCGTCGTCAACCGGCGCACGGCCGTCGGCACCTGCGCCGTCCGGCCGTACCCCCGCGCGTCCATCGCCGCGGCCAGCGCCACCGACCGCTCCAGTGCCCCCTCCAGCACCGGCATCCCGACCTGGAGCAGCGCCTTCACCCCGCGGTCCGGACGGCCGCGCAACCGACGGGCCGCCCGCAGCCGCTGCACGTCCGCCACCAGGTTCGGCGCGAAGGTCATCGCGACCACCACCGCCACCCCCGCCTCGTAGAGCGCACCGGGCAGCGACTTGAGCAGTCGGGCCGGACTGGCGAGCGCGTTCGCCGCCCCGACGCAGATCAGCAGGGTGGCCAGCTTCAGCCCGTCGTACAGCGCGAAGACCATCCCCTCCGCGGTGACCCGGCCGCCGATCCGCACCCCCTTCGCCCAGTCGGGCAGCGGGAGTTCGGGCAGCGTCACCAAGGTGTGCGTCCCCGGGATCGGCGACCCCAGCACGAACGCGAACACCAACCGGATGCCCAGCACCACCAACCCGAGCTTGACGAAAGCCCCGTAGGAGCGCGCCCACGGCGCCTCGGTGCGGCGCGCCGCCACCACGTAGCCGGCCACCCCCACCAGCAGCGCCAGCAGCAGCGGATTGGTGGTCCGCGACGCCGCGGTCGCCAGACCGAGCGCCCACACCCACCAGGCGCCGGCGTGCAGTGCGGTGCTGCGGGTGGCCCGCGGCGCGCTCATCCGCGTCGCCGGCGCGCCTGCCACACGCCGGCCGCGCCCAGCACCACCACGGCACCGATCCCGCCGACCAGACCGGCCGACGGGCCGCCGTCGTCCCCCTCGCCCGCGGCGCTCGTGCGGGGCGTCGCCGACGGCTCCGCGCCGCCCCCGGACACCTGCTCCGCGCAGCCCGACCGCGGATAGCCCGCGATCGCGCACAGCAGCGCGTTGGCGTCGTACCGCAGCGGCTTGGCGACCGCGGCCAGCGCCTCGCCCGCCGAGGCGTCCGCCGGCACCTGCGCACAGGCCGTGCGGCCCGCCGGCGGG
This sequence comes from Streptomyces diastatochromogenes, assembly GCA_001418405.1. GTDB lineage: Bacteria > Actinomycetota > Actinomycetes > Streptomycetales > Streptomycetaceae > Streptomyces > Streptomyces albulus_C. The sequence continues at coordinate 7,951 of LIQL01000618.1, forward strand.
CGCTCACCCGACGGCGCGTCCGCCGCGGTCCCGAAGTCGATCACCACGCCGACCCGTTTGGCGCCGGAACGGGCCGGGGTCCGGTCGCAGAGCGCGGCGAAGTCGGGAGCGGTCCGCGGGCCGGCCGCCTTGGCGGAGTCCACGCTCACCGTGAAGCGGAACCCCACGACGGAGGCGTCGGCCGGCCGCGCGGTACCGGGCCCCTCCGTGGCGTACGCCCACGAAGCGGCGGCGCCGGCCGCGGCCGGCTTCCCGTCCCAGAACGACCAGTACCGGTACTGCTGTGCCTGCGCGGGCCCGGCGCCCAGACCGGTCACCACCCCCGCCGCCAGCAGCACCCCGGCGGTCCGCCGCGCCCGCATCACAGCCCGGTCTTGTTCTTGTTGCGGCCGCTGATCAGGAAGCCGACGCCGGCTCCGACGGCCAGCCCGACGCCGATCACCCACCACAGTCCGATGCCGCCGCCGTCGCCGTCCTTGGTGTCGTCATCGTCGGCGGCGGCCGGCGACGTGGCGCTGTTGCCGGCCGGCGCGGGGCCGGTGGCGTTGAGCGCGGCCACCAGGTCGGTGCCGCCGAAGGACCGCGGGTCGGTGCCGGTGGCGTGCGCGGCGAGGACCAGCTGGGCGTACGCGGCCGGGCCGTTCTGCTTCGCCCAGGCGGTGGCGTTCTTCTCCAGCCAGGCCAGCGGCTGCTGCGCGGCCGCACCGTGCCCACCGGCCGCCAGCGCGACCACCGTGTCCGCGGTGTTGCCCACGTCGGGCTGCTGCTCGGCGCCCGGCATCGCGGACTTCAGGTGTTGCCCGTTCGCGTCGAGCTGCCCGACCAGCCAGCTGGCGCCGCCGTCCGCGACCGCCGCGCGGGCGTCCGCGCCGCGGCCCGGGGCGCCGCCCTTCGCGCAGTCCAGCGCCTTGACCGGCTGGCCCGCGTCCTTCCCGGCCGGTGCCACGACGAAGCCCTTGCCCAGCGCGCCGGTGATCGCGGCCGCGGTCGCGTCGGCGTTCGGTGCGGCGTTCTTCAGCTGGAAGGTGAACGCCCCGCGCTCGCCGTCCTTCGCGTCGCAGCCCAGTTGGAAGCCCAGCAGCGCGTCGTACGGCGACTTGCCGCCCTTCGCCGTCACCGACTCCGGCTTCTCGCCCGCCGCGGCGAGCGCCCCGATCACCACGGCCGTGGAGTTGGCGTCGCTCTCCGAGCCGCCCTGCCCGCCGGGCATCGAGCTCCAGCCGCCGTCCGGGTGCTGGACGGACTTCAGCCACCCCACGGCCTTCTGCACCGCGTCGCCGTGCCCGCCGAGCGCGGTCAGCGCCTGGATCGCGGCGGACGTCTGGTTGGTGTCCCGCAGCGTGCCGGCGTCGCACGCCTTGCCCGGATCGGCCCGGAACGCCGTGAACGCGCCGTCGGCGCACTGCTGCCCCGCCAGCCAGTCCACGGCGGCCGTCGCCGGACGCACCCCGACGGTGTGCTGCGCCAGCAGCGCCAGCGACTGCCGCCACACGCCGTCGTACTGCGGGTCCTTGTCGCCGTACAGCCCCTTGGGGAGCTTCGGCTGCGGCGGGGCCGCCGGGCCGTCGGCGTACGCGGCGGGGGCCGCGGCACCGGCCAGCACGGCGGCGGTCGCCAGGGCGGCCAGCGCCGTGGCGGCGCGGCGCGGCCGGGGGGCGGCGGAGTGCGGCTGCGGCGCAGCCGTGGGGGCCATGCGGGCCATCGGGTGGGTGCCTCTCGGGTCGGTCGGGTCGCGGCGGGGTGTGGAGCCGAGCCGCGCTCGGGCGACCGTCCGCCGCACCCCGGGGGTGCGGCGCGGTGGCACCGGGCTCGGTTCCGCATACCTCGACGGTGGCGCGCACCGGCCAGCCGCAGCAGCGGCATGGGGGTCCCCGGCCCGAGCGAAGTCGAGAGCGGGGAGGGTCCGGTGGCGGGAGCCTTGGTCGTGCCCCATCGGGTGCTCCGGCTTACAGGTCCGCGTGGCGGCCTGCTCACGGTTGCGGGTCAGTGCCGGATTTCCACCGGCTTCCCCCGATCGGGTACGGATGAAGTTGTCCCGCACACCTTAACGCCGGCGCCGACGGGCGGGGGCGGCGCATCGGAGCGCGATGGGAGCGCCCCCAGCGCGCTCCGATGCGCGCCCCACCGCCGTCGGCGCCGGCGTTAAGGTGTGCGGG
>LIQL01000619.1 GCA_001418405.1 Streptomyces diastatochromogenes
CCGCCGGCGGGATGCCATCGAGGTGCTCCAGGGCTTCCCGAGCGCGGGCGGGATGCCCGACCGGGTCAAGTGCCTGCACGTGCTCGTCGGCCACTCGCTGGCCGCCGGCCCGGGCGTCAACCCGCTCGGTGACGAGGCCCTGGCGATGCTCCCCGAGTGGTGGCGCAAGGGCCCCTGCGTGACGCCCTGCGCGGAGCCCGCCCCGGGCCCCGCGCACACCTCCGAAACCCGGCCGGACGCCGCCGACGGCGGCCGCCGCCCCGAAGGAGACGCCAAGTGAAGCGGGTCGCCGCCATCGACTGCGGTACCAACTCCATCCGCCTGCTGGTCGCCGACCTCGACCCGGAGACCGGTGAGCTGAAGGACCTGGACCGCCGGATGGAGATCGTCCGGCTGGGCCAGGGCGTGGACCGGACGGGGCGGCTGGCGCCCGAGGCGCTGGAGCGCACCTTCGCGGCCTGCCGGAAGTACGCCGCGGTGATCAAGGACCTGGGCGCGGAGCGGCTGCGGTTCGTGGCGACCTCCGCGTCCCGGGACGCGGAGAACCGCGACGAGTTCGTCCGCGGGGTGATGGACATCCTCGGCGTCGAGCCCGAGGTGATCAGCGGGGACCAGGAGGCGGAGTTCTCCTTCGTCGGCGCCACCAAGGAGCTGACCGGCCACCCGCACATCGAACTCCCCTACCTCGTGGTGGACATCGGCGGCGGCTCGACGGAGTTCGTCCTCGGCGACCGTGCGGTCCGGGCCGCGCGCTCGGTCGACGTCGGCTGCGTCCGGATGACCGAGCGCCACCTGGTCCACGACGGCGTGGTCTCCGACCCGCCCGCGCCGGAGCGGATCGCCGCGATCAAGGCCGACATCGCCGCGGCCCTGGACCGCGCCGAGGAGACCGTCCCGCTGACCGAGGCCGCCACGCTGGTCGGCCTGGCCGGTTCGGTGACCACCGTCGCCGCGGTCGCACTCGGCCTGGACCAGTACGAGTCGGCGGCCATCCACCACTCCCGGATGTCCCGGGCCACGGTCGCCGAGATCACCGAGCGGCTGCTGACCTCCACCCACGCCGAGCGCGCGGCGATCCCCGTCATGCACCCGGGGCGGGTCGACGTCATCGCCGCCGGCGCCCTCGTCCTGCTGTCGATCATGGATCGGGTGGGCGCCGACGAGGTCGTCGTCAGCGAGCACGACATTCTGGACGGCATTGCCTTCAAAGTGGCAGAGGAGGCAGAGGAGGGGAAGAACAAGCCCTGACCTGCTGAAACGCCACTAGCGAGGGCCGCCCCGGAGCCACTGGGGCGGCCCTTTCGTTGGCCCTGTGGCCCTGTGGCCCTGTGCGCCGTTCTCCGAGGCCGAAAGAGACGGGGCCCCGGTCACCGTCCGCCGAAGGGGTGGTGGACGGCCGGGGCCGGTCTAGGGGTGCGTAGAGGGGCTAGTGCGGGATGCCCTCGATGATGTCGCGGGCGCCCTGCCGCAGCAGGTCGGCGCCGACGCGGGCGCCGAGCACCGCGGGGTCGCCGCCGGTCTCGTCCCACATGTGGGAGCGGACGAAGTTGGAGCCGTCGCGGTTGAAGACCATCCCGCGCAGGTGCAGCTTTCCGTCGGGCCCTGTCACGCAGAATCCGGCAATGGGGCTGTTGCAGTGCCCGCGCAGGTTGTGCAGCATGACCCGTTCGGCGGTGATCTCCCGCATGGTCTGCTCGTCGTTCAGCATGGAGAGCAGGCCGGCGACGGCCTCGTCGTCCTTGCGGCATTCGAGGCCGAGGGCGCCGGCCCCCACAGCGGGCAGCATCTCGTCGAGGGTGAACACCTGCCGGCCGCGGTGCGCCATGCCGAGCCGTTCGAGGCCGGACGTGGCGAGAATCATGGCGTCGAGCTTGGTGTCGCTCTGCTTCTTCCCGTCGAGCTTGTCGATTCGGGAGCCGACGGCGCCGCGCACACGTACGACGTGGATGTCGGGCCGGACCATGTTGACCTGTGCTTTACGGCGTACCGCGGAGGTCGCGAGCACCGCGCCGGACGGCAGGTCGTCGAGGGTCTTACCGTCCGATCCTTCGGGGAAGAGAAGGACGTCGCGTACGTCGTCGCGGGGAAGGTACGCGGCGAATACCAAGCCCTTCGGCATGGGTACGTCGCCGGGCACGTCCTTGATGCAGTGCACGGCCATGTCGACCTGCCCACGCTGCAACAGGGTGTCGATCTCCTTGACGAACAGTCCCTTACCGCCGAGCTGGGCGAGGTCGCCCTGCCACTTGTCCGCCTCGGTTGTGATCGGAACAACTTCGATCTTCAGATCGGGCTCGTGCTTGCGCAGCAGGCCCGATACGAGGTCGACCTGCGCGAGGGCCATGGGCGAACTGCGAGTGCCGATGCGCAGCGTGCGGGCCGGAAAGTCGTTCATAACGTCCCTTCGTGTCGTCGTTCACGGTAGACCGCGCCGCCGGGGGTCTGGAGCGGCCCCACGATTCGCACGGCTATGGCGGGGTGCAGCAGCTCTTTCGCCTCGGCGCGGGTGGCCCAGCGCCAGGAGTCGAGTTCGTCGCGCTGCAAGGTGATGCGGTCGGTGTCGGCTGGCTCCAGCACGGGGCCGGCGAACAGGAAGGCGAGGCGGTCGCGACGGCCGGGGCGGGTGGCTTGCAGCCACTCGACGGCGAACAGGTCGAAATCCCGTATGTCGAGGTCGAGGCCGAGTTCTTCGCGGCCTTCCCTGCGCACGGCGTCGAGGGGGGACTCGCACTGTTCGACGATGCCGCCGGGGAGCTGCCACGCGTCCTTGCCGTTGGCCGGGTGCACGAGCAGCAGGTTGTCGCTGGGGTCTGTGATGAGCACGGAAGCGGTCACGGGGTGACCGGGGGCGAGTGGGGTAGGCGGGGGCATGGCGCATACCTTCTATCGGGTCGGATGGGTCCTTGTACGCTCGAACCTCGGCGGGTCGGCCCGGGGTCTAAGCCACCCCGGGGCGGCCCGTTCGTGCGTTCAGTCGCCACCTGCGGCGCACGTCCGTTGTCGCCCATCGGACCGTTCCGGCCTTTACGCCCTGCTCTATGAAGCTCGACAAGTCCTCTTGCGTTCGGCCGGGGGGCGTCGGCACGAACGACAGGGTCAGGCGTACGGGGCCACCCTCGGCGACGTGTTTCTGCCACTCCTGGCCCGTCCCGGGGATGCGGAGCACCCACCGGTCGTCGCCGTAGTCGAGAGAGACGATGCCCCGGTGAAGCGTGAGCCGTGCGCCGATGTAGCGCGGGTCCTCGTCTACGGGGCCCAGGTTCAGGCAGACCGAGAGGGCGCGCATTCCGGCGTCGATCCACTCAAGGGTTTCGCCCGGACGTCGAGGCGGGTTGTGGGTCATCAGCAGTTGAGCGACGGGGCCGGTTGTCGAGTGGTGCATCCCGTGGGAGAACGTGACGTCCGTCAAGAATGCGAGGCTCGGCGTGATGTTGATAGGGGGGACGGTCACTGTCCACCTCTTACGGCTGTGATCCCGCAGTACGCGCGCTGCGTCTGTGTGATGTGGCGCAGGCAGTTCTCGACCTCTTCCTGCTTCATTCCGGGGCGCAGGGGTTCGAGCGACAGAGTGATGAACACGCTTCCTCGGCGTGCTGCCTGCTCGCGCCATCGCATGGTGGTCGCCGGCAGGGTGAGCAGTAGGTGAGGGTGTCCGTAATCGAGGGTGGGGTGCTCGGGCTGGACGTTCAGTCGGGGGCCGATGTGGATGGTGCGGCCGGCGACGGGTTGGAGGTTCAGGCCGTTGGCCAGTCCGCGTAAGCGGCAGTTGATCGTGTACCAGTCTTCGTTGGTGTCCCGCGGTGCGCCGTGCCCGATAAGCAGGTGAGGAACGGTGCTACCGGGGCGCGGTACCGTAAGCCACGTTGAGACGATCGCCTTTTCGAGGAACTCACGGCCAGGGAGGGCGATCGGGAGTAACAGGCCGCTCACCGGCTCACCTCCGCCCAAACAATCTTCCCGAATTGGACGTCGTCGATTCCCCATTTGGACGCGAGGGCGTCGACGATGAAGAGTCCGCGCCCCCGTTGTCTCTCATCCGACTCGGGCCGGAAACGCGGGTGGCGGCGGACGGTGTCGCGCACTTCGAGCCGTACGGTCCTGCCCTCGGATACCGAGATGGCGAGGCGGATGAAGTCATCGGGTTCGCCGCCGTAGCGGCTCGCGTTGGTTTCCAGCTCGCACATGATCAGCACGCAGTCGTCGCGCTGTTCGTCGCTGAGGTGCGCGGCGTGGTCGGCGAGGTACTTGCGCACGAAGTGACGTGCTTCTGCGGCGCCGTTCGCGCCATGCTTAAGGGTGATCTCCACTCGGGGCGCGGTTGATGGTTCATGAGTCATGACGGTCATGCAGTTCCCCTCTGGACGGTGCTGGCCGTCGGCGACGACGGCTAGGTGCTGGGGGAGGCAGAGGGGGAGTCACGCCCTGCGGCGGCTGGCTGGCCGACGACGGGGTCGGATGCCGCAACTTCCTTACTGCCAGATCACTTTGCCCAACTAGGCAACCGCTGTGCGGCGCCGAGAGGTACCGTCAGGAGGGGTGTTGGACCGTGTTACTTGGACGGCTGGTTGCGCGGAGGGGTAGGTACTCGCCATGACGACAGACGAGCAGGGGCTCGCTTACTGGCTTGGGCGGTCAGGCATGAGTAACTCGGAACTCGCCCGACGCGTGAAAAGTGCAGCTCAGGCGTGGGGTCTGCCTCATATCCAGTCGAACGCCTCGACGGTCCGACGGTGGCTGAACGGCGACGTACCGCGCCCGCCTGTGCCGGATGTCCTCGCAGATGTGTTCTCGGCGCACTTCGGATTTCGGGTCACACCCTACGATCTCGACCTCGGCGACGGGGTCCTGACCGAACGCTCTCTCGCCTACAGCACGTCGTACGCCGCTACGGTGGAAGCAGTGGCCGACCTTGGGAGGGCAGACGTGGACCGTCGTAGTTTCCTGGCTGCGGCACCTTTCGCCGCCGTGGCGGCCGTGGGGCCGTCGCGTGACTGGCTGCTCAACACGCTTAACCAGCAACCCGAACCGGGGCCGAACGTCCGGGCGGAGGACGTGTTGGCCGTCAAGAATATGTTCGGCGAGTTTCAGAAAATGGATGTTCTACAGGGCGGCGGTACGGGGCGCCTCATTCTCGCCGAATACATGAACCAGCATGTATACCCCTTGCTCCGTCGGACCCATTCCGAAAGCGTCCGTAAGTCATTGTGTGAAGCCGCAGCGGAGCAAACCTACCTCCTGGGGTGGATGGCTTACGACAATGGCGAGCATGGGGTCGCGCAGCGGTATCTAATTCAGTCGCTGCGTCTCGCCGAAGAGTCAAAGAATGCGGCTCTCGGCGCTCACGTCCTCGCCGGAATGGCAGATCAGGCCACGCTACTTGGCTCCCCTGACGAAGGGCGCCGCCTCGCGCAGGCAGGGCGCGCCGGACTGGGGCGGGATGCCTCGCACGCATGTATGGCTGACCTGTGGGCACTTGAAGCGCGGGCCCTGGCCAAGCTCGGTGACAAGAAAGCCGCAGCGCAGGCGGTCAATCGGTCTGAGGCTGAATTCAGCATCGTGCGCCCGGAAGAGGAACAGGAGTGGGCGGCGTTCATTGACCCTGCCTACTTGCACGGTGAGCACGCCGTGACGTTCCGGGACCTTGGCCAATCGGAGACGTCGGAGCAGCACGCGCAGCAGTCCATCAACCATGCGCGGAAGCAGCAGCGGGCGCGGCGCGGCGCCATGTCGCAGGCGGCCCTCGCGGCGTCGCACTTGCAGCGTCGCGACCTTGAAGCGGCGCACTCGGCCGGCCTGCGGACGCTGTCTCTGTCCCGGCAAGTGCGGTCGACGCGGTGCGTCGAGGCAGTGCAGGACTTGCAGCGTCGAATGGAGCCGTACGGCAAGCACCGACTTGTCGCTGACTTCACGGAGCGGGCCCGGGACCTGGTCGCCGCAGCGTAGAACGCGAAAGGGCGCCCCCGCCCCGGCACGATGCCGGGGCGGGGGCGCTGCGCGGTGTTGGGCGTGCTAGTCGTCGAGCTGGCGTCGGGTGCGTTCGTCGACACGGTCGACGGCGTCGCGCAGGCTGCTGCCGCTGTTGGGGTGCAGCTCGTGCTCGACGCGGCCGATGCGTTCCTCGATGGCGCCGAGTCGAGCCATGACGCCGGGGCGCTCAGAGACGCCGGGGCGCTCAGGTACGCCCTGCCAGTCGTCGGCGAGGTCACCGAGTCGGGTGGCGAGGTGGCGCGCGCCCCGGGTCGCTCGGTAGACCAGGCCGGCGGCGCCCCCGATGGCGACGACGACGCCGCACCAGACGACGGCGAGGTCGACGCCGGGGATTCCGGTGGTCACAGCCGCGGGGCCTCCTCGTCGACCAGGCCGAGGCCGACACGGTCGAGCAGGGCCTCGACCGACGGCAGGGCCATCACTCGGGCGAGGCCGCCAGCGACGGCGAGGCCGCCGGCAACCCACGGCAGAGACTCGGGAATGCCAGCCGCGCTGACGATGGCGGGCAGGGCGACGGCGAACGCCACAATGCCCTGAATGACGGTCCGTATGGTGCGCTTGTTGGCGGGGGTCATGGGTGTTACCTCTTCCACAGGGTGGGGACAGGGGGGTTAGGACTTGGGGATCTTGAGCGCGTCCCACTGGCGCGGGCCCGGCCATCCGTCGACGAACTGCTCGGCGTCGCCGAGCTTGCGCTGCCACTTCCGGAAGGACTCGCGGTCGGCGGACGTCCAGCGCGGGCCCGGGCCTTCGGAGTAGGCCGAGCAGCCTTCGGCGACCAGCCGGCGGCCCATGGCGGTCACGATCGGGGAGACAGGGTTGTTCTTGAACCACTGTTCGCCGGGGAACGGCTCGTACGTCGGCTGCGGGGCCGGCTTGTTCGGCTTGCCGGCGAGGCGGCGGTCGATGCGCTCGCGCATGGTGGCCATGCTGAAACCGCGGGGGTCCGACTTCTGGTCGGTCCACTCCTTGTGGCCGATGACGGATGCGGCCGACCAGCCGTACGCCCGGCAGATCGCGGCCGAAACCTTCTCGATGGCGTCGAGCTGCTCCTCGGGCCACGGGTCGCGCCCGTCGCCCATGTTGATCGCTTCGAACCCATAGAAGTGGGCGTTACCGTCGGTGTCCTGCTCGTTCGGGGCGGGCAGGGCGCGCTCGGCGACAACGGCGTCGAGTACGTCCGAGTCGCCGCTGCCAGCATGGTTCGCGCGGCCGGCGCTGATCAGGTAGACATCGCCCGACTTGGCGATGACGCCGTGACACAGCGGGCCCGGCAGACCCTCGTATCCGTCGTAGCAGAGCTGCACAGAGCTGGCGGTGCCGGACGAAACGGTGTGGTGGATCACCACACCATTGATCGGGCCCCAACCGCCGTGGCCGGCGCGGTCGTGCGTGCGCCACTGGCCGTACTCGATCACGTTGACGCCCTCGGCGCGCAGGATCGCGGCGAAGCGGTCCGGGGTGAAGGGGGTTGCCATGAGTGTTGTCTCCAGACATGAAAAAACGCCCTCGGCGCGGTGCCGGGGCGTGCGGATTGCAGAGGGGGCTAGACCATGGCGAGGGCCATGATCGCCGGATCGAGGCCGACCTCTCCGGCGGCCTGGTTCACGGTTGCCGGTAGCGAGGTTTGGCCGTTCAGGCACCATGCGCGTTGGAACGTGGTGCCCATGTAGAAGTTGGCCGGGGCGCTGGGGGACTCGTTCTGTATGTGCATGTAGTAGAAATCGGTCGCCGATCCTGCGGACAGCAGGAACGCGGCCCAGTAGCGGCCCGGCTGCAAGGTAATCGCGGCCGTGAGCGGCACCGGTACGGCTCCGATGTGGTTGTTCATCGCCCCCGGTGCAGTCCCGGTGAGCTGTCCAGCCTCGGGCAGGCTCGATACCAGTCCCGATGTGGCCACGCGCGTTCCGGCCTCGTTGTAGATGCCGGCATAGAACCGCGCGGCAGGGACGGCCGCGGAGCCTGCCCAACCGCGGGCGAACATCGCGACCCTGTTTACCTGCGTCGGCTCCGTGATGTTGATGCCGCTCATGTAGAGCCGCTGCACGGTTGCGGCCTTGATCGTGGTCGGGTTGGACACGTGGGCGGGGTCGCATGACCACGCCTGAAAACCGAGGGCCTGCGGCGTCCACGTGTTCCGCGGCGTGCTGGTCGGCAACTGCGCAACAGGCAGACGGCTGGACGCGTCGAGGGACGCAACGCCGTTTGCAGCTCCCTTTGTGGCCGTGGCGAGGGCGCCCACGTCCGCGGCGGCGAGGACGACGGCACCGGTCTTGGTGTTGACGGACGAAACGGCGCCTGTGCCCCCGGCGCCGAGGGTGAAAGCGGCTCCGTCGGCCTGGCGAACCTTGAGCGCGCCGCCTTCGGCGTAGAGCACTGCCCCCGTGGGGTTCGTGGTGGGCGGGGTGGCAGCGTTGGCGAACGCGATGACTCCACCCGTTCCCCCGCCGAGGGTCGCAGATTCGCCCCCGATACGGATGTCGGGAAACGTCCCGGTGGCGGTGGTGACCAGTTGGGCGCTCTTATTGATGGCCGTGTATGCCAAATCATCGGCGCTGGATGCCTTGAAAACGTCGGCGCTTGTGCCTGCGTAGACGATGTGCAGCATCCCAGACATGCGGGAGTATTCGCCGTTGTTGGCGACCGCGCCCACGTCGGCCGCGGCGAGGTTGACGACGGCCTGCGACTGCCCGTTGATGGACTGGACGCCGCCAGGGTCGCCCTTGGGTCCGGCTGCTCCGGTGCTGCCCGTGGGGCCGGGGTCGCCCTTGGGGCCGCGCAGGTTCCCGACGGGGTTTCCCCACCCGGCCGCGCTGCGCTGCCACAGGTCGCCGGTGTCGGTGCGCAGCAGCAGGTCGCCCGGGCGGGTGCCGGTGCTGGGGGTGCTGGCGGTGTTCACGTACCAGGCCGCGCCCCTGATGTCTCCGGGCTGCTGCGCCCATGCGCCGGCGGCCCGCTGCCACGTCGACACGGTCGTCGAGGTGACACCGAGCAGAGTGGACGACTCGTACCTGATGTAGAGGTCTCCGTCGGCGCCGAGGGCGGGGTCGGGGGCGGCGGTGCCGGTGTAGATGCGGCTGCCCGGGGTTCCGGCTGGCCCGATGGGTCCGGTGTCGCCCTTGACGGGCACGTAATTGGGTCGGGACGGGTCCCGGGGCGCGATGTCGGCGAGGTCAACGACGGACTTCTCGGCCGGAAGAACCACGTTGTATGAGCGGTTGCTCGGGACGCCGGCGAGCTGCTCCGTGACGGTGTAGCTCCACCCGGCGGGGTCCATGCCGGGGGCGTCGGTGGCGGGCAGGACGACCGGGCCCCCGTCGACTTCGAGCTGCCCGGCGGCGTTGAGTGAAGCGATGACGGGGCCACCGAGGATGACGTCGGCATTCGGGAAGGTGACGACGGCCGGGGCGCGGAAGGTGACATTGCCGGTCAGGGGGCGCCCGTTGGGGGCGAGGAACCGACCGGTGACCGTGACGGTAGGTATGGACTCGGGAAGCACAGGAACGGGGTCCTCCTTGGGGGTGATTGGGGCGAGGCGGCGGTCTGGCCTAGCCGGCGCCGTACAGGGCTTCACACGTGCCCCATACCGTCCCGGTGCCTGCTGACCTGCGCAGTTGAAGCTCGATGGTCACGTCTTTGTCGAACTGGTAACCGGGGATCTTGTAAAAGCCTTCGATGCCGTTCGTTTCGGTGGCGACAGTCGAGCCGTCGACCAACAGGCGCATCTCGGCAGTGTTGTTGACGAGTCCGACCGCGGCTGAGACGCGGATGCGCGGGTGTTGGAGGACGGCCCGGCTTCGGAGGATCGTCACGAATGACGAACTGTCCGTCGAGGGCCAACTCGTGATGTTGGCCGGCACCATGGCGGGCAAAGGGAACCACGGTCTGTACAGGCCGCCGTTGTCGATGTCCTCGACTAGCAGGGGGTTGCCCTTGGCGTCGAGGATGCGCAGTACCTGCGGTTTATCGCGTTCAAATCCGTTCCAGATGCTGAGTGCGATCGAACCGTCTCGACGCCGAATGATGGTGCCGAACTCACGTTCCTTGTAATACGTGTTGAGGTCGCCGACGGTGAGGTGCTCGACGCCGGCTTTTGACCGTACGAGTAGCTGTCCGCCCTCGCCGATCGTCACATCGCCGTTAAGAACCTCGTTCATCGCTGGCCGGATGTTGGCTCGGCCGGTCAGCTCGCGCACCTTGCGTTCGAGGTCGCGGATGCGGTCGAGAAGGTCCTGCGGGACTGCTGCCATCAGGCGGCCTCCAAATACAATTTCGCGGTTTCGGGTCGGCCGCGCTCGGGCGGCTGCACGGAAAGGCCGATCACCCGGTACCGCTCGTCGAGGGTGTGCCACAGGTCCCGGATGCGGAGCCGTACGACGGCGCCGAGCAGGGCAGGGGACATGGGTGTGTGTGCGAGGGCGACTGTGATTTCGGGGATGGTCCGAGGTTGGCCGCCGGTCTGCCAGTCGGCTCGGGCGTGCGCGTCGAGTACGGACTGCGTCACCACGGTCGAGTAGTCGCTCGTTCCGTCGAGCCGCGGCCACCCGGCGGCGAGGTCGGCGTCGGCTATTAGCTCGGCGGACATGAGCGGCACGCTTTCGGATGCCTGGTTGGTGTTGGTCGAGGCGCCCCTGCTCTGCCACGTGTTCGCGCGCCGTGTCCCGTCAACGGGCCACCCGTAGGACAGGACGGGTCCGGGGTGGTCGAGGACTATCTCGGACGCGCCGGTACGAATGATCGGGTAACCGAATTGAAGCCGTTTGACGCGCCGGCCGGTCTCCGGGTCGAGGAATCCGGCGACGCGCCACTCGAACCCGTTCTCGGTCTTGGCGAGTTGGTCGATGAGGTCCCGGACGTACGGCAGGTCGTAGCGCAGGTATGTGCGGTCGCGCAGTACGCCCGATGTCTGCTGGTCGTATTCGACGCCGATATCGCCCCCGGGGGTGTCCTGGACGTATTCGACCAAGGCGCGGGCGATGTCGAGCTGATCCATGCCCTTGGCGGTTTTCGTCACGCGTAGCTGCCGGTGGGCGAGGTACGAGTCGAAGGTGCCGGCCTGTACCTGCATGGCGAGGTTGCCGCGGCCGTCGCTCGTGACATCCGAGGTCCATAGGATGCCGCCCCACCACAGGTCGCGGTCGCGTTCGATCCATAGCGCGGTGCGTGCGGGCTCGACCGCGGCCCGGACGCGGGCGGCAATCTGGGCGTTGGGAATGGGGATGGTGCCCGATGCAGCGCCGGTCTTGCCGATCCAGTCATCGAACGCGACGCCGTGCAGGGGCAGGCGGTCGAGGACTTGGTCGGTGCGCAGGTCGCAGAACAGGGCGCGGTACCTACTCGTCACGCGGGCCCCTGCCATATAAGCGCGGCTTTGCTGTAAACGGCGGGTACGTCGGTGAGCGCGGCTGTGCTGTAGATGGACAACTCGAAGTAGTCGCCGGCCCGGAGGACCATCGGGCGCGCGCCGGCGTTGGACTGCCCCCCGCCGGAATTCTCGATGTAGCTCATCTGCACGTCGTCGCCGCTGTTGATGATCAGGCGGGCGCGGGCCCCCTTGGAGCCGCTCGGCCAGATCTGATGTGCGTACAGGATGTAGAGGCCGGGGACGGGGGCGATAAGGCGCGTCGAGGAACTCGGGGACCACATGCCCGGTTCGGAAACGGCGTCGGTGCCGTCCCATGTGACCGTGGTGTAGTTGTTCGCGCTCAAGTTGTAGTTGCCCCGCTTGACCACCGAGACGTAATGGCGTTCGGTGGCGTCGCGCCATGCGGCACCGTTCCAGCGCTCCAGTACGCGCCCGTTGTCGCGGTACTGGCCTGCGTAGGCGCCCGGGGTGGCCATGGAGCCGCCCGGCGGGGTGATCCCTCCGTAGGCCGCCGTGTAGACGCGCCGGTCGGTCAAGGCGCGGGACCAGTTGATACCGCCCGTTCCGGCGGATGTGCCGGCCGGTACGGCGATGTCCCACAGCGGCAGTGCGGCCGGGGGCAGGGGCGGCGCGGCCGGGGTGGCAGTCTCCTTGCCCTTGATGATCTCCAGTCGGGCGAGGGTCTGCCCGGATGTGTCGAACAGGCCGTCGAGGATGCGCAGCACGACCGTGTCGACGCGGGCGAACTGGGCGTGCCCGTCGTCGACGGCGAGCTGCTCGGGCACGGTGACGGCTACCGGGTAGGCGCCCTGTACAGCGGTGCCCTGGACCAGGGCGCGGCCTGTGCTGATCTGGACGCGCATGGCGCCGGCGCCGGTCGCGTCCAGCGGCGCCCCGCCGGCGATGACGCCGGAGCGCGACGTCATGGCGCCCTCGGGCTGCATGGTGCCGACGGGGGCGAGGCGGGTGTCGGTGCGGGTCTGTCCTGCTGGGGGGCCGGCGAGCAGCCATGCGGAACGCACGGTCATGGCGGCGCCCTCCTTCCTTACCAGAAGGCCGAGCGCCACCGGACGGCGACGTTTGCGGCGGGGTCGGATGATCCGGGCGCGGCCCGGAAAGCGAGGTCTGTTGTGCCGGGCCAGAGCGCGAATCCCTGCTCGGGTAGCGAGCGGGTCGTCGCCGTGTAGAGGCGGCTGGCACTGCCGTTGAGGGTGACCGTGCCTTCGCCGGTGTCCACGGTCAGCACGTCCTCGGCGGCGAGGTCGAGGTCGTATTCGAGGGTGTCGCCCGTGGCGACGTTGGCGAGGCTCGGCGTGGACACGGGCCCGCGGAACTCGATGACCGGATGGGCGGGGGCCGATCCGGTGTTGCGCACGGTCAGGGCGCCCGTGCTGCCCGGCGGGCCGAAGTCGAGGCCGTCGTCGCGGCCGTTGCGAGTGCGCCAGTCGAGGCCGGCCTCGTCGTGCCAGTCGAGGCCGGGCTCGGCCGCCGGCAAGGTGGCACGGGCGACCTGTTCGAGCAGCTCGTACCGGCGCGGGTCGGACGCGGTGAGCTGTATGGCGGCCCCGGTGACGGTGCCGACGGTGTACCCGCGGCCCACGGGGATACTCCGGGCGGTGACGCGGGCGAACATCAGCAGCGGGCCGCGCTCGTCGAGCTGGACGACGACGGGCTGCTCGACGTCCGATAGGGCGGTCGCGGCGCCGAGTTGCTGCACGGCACGGCCGATCTCGCCGGCCCGGGCCCGGATCATGACCCCGTCGAGGGTGACGATGCGCTGTTGCGCGAGCAGGCCGCCGAGTAGTGCGCCGTGACCGTCCGCCTTCTGGACGCTGCCGGAGTCGACGGCCGGGAGGTCTTCCCACCCGGTCAGGGACACCCAGCGGTAGGGGGTGCCGCGGCCGAGCAGGAAATTCCCTATCTGTACGTGCCCGGCCGCGGTCACCTGGTCGCCCATGGCCATCAGGTCACCCCCTCGCCCGGCTGCGCCACTCCAGAGCGGCGGCGTTCTCCTGCGGGGTCTGGTCGCCGCCGTGCCAATGCTCGATATGCACGGTCGGCGCGCTCCGTTCCGGAGTAAAACCGAATCCCGCACCCTGACTAGCTGTTGCGAATGCCGGCACCGGTGGCGGGGTAACCAGATTGGACATAGCGCGGTCGAGCGGTCCCTGACCGGAACGAATTCCGGAAACGATTCCCGCAGGAATCCATCGGCCGACTTCCCGCGCCATGACGCGACTTGGCGAATGGATACCGAGCGCCCGGGCGATGGGTCCGGGGATCATGTTTTTCGCAAAGGAGATCAGTTGCGATTTGAGCCACGAACCCATGGACCGAACACCGTTGTACAGGCCGCGTATCAGGTCGACGCCCTTGTCGTACAGGAGTGATCCGAAGTCGCCGAAGTACGAGGCGATCGTGCCCGGAAGATTTCGAACCCACGCGAGCATTTCCCCGGCCTTGCGAACCGTGCCGTCCTTGATCGACTGCCAATGGCTGATAATCAGCCCAACCAAAGTCCAGTTGAGAAAAAAAGAAACGATCCACCCCGGGATGCCCTTGACCCAATCGACAATGGCATTCCAGATTCGCGACGTGCCGTCCTTGATGTCTTGCCAATGCTTGATGACAAAACCGACGATCGTCCAGTTCAGGAAGAAGTCGAGCAGGAACTGACCAATGCTCTTGATCTTGTCCCAAACCCAATCCCAAGCCGCTCCGGTCCATTCCTTCACGGTCGACCAGTTGGCGACGACCAGCGCGACCAGGCCGATAATTGCCGCTATGACCCAACCGACAGGGCCCATGGCAATTACCCACGCGGCAGCCATGCGAGCAGCCTGTATAAGCGACTGCGCGCCCATGAGTACCCACGCGCCGACAACACGCAATGCCGCGGCGCCGGCGCCGACACCCTGCGCTATCCAACCTGCCAAAATCAGCGCGTTGGAAGCGATGAAACTAGCGGCCCCGGTGACTGCCGCGGCGGACTGCGTGACCCATGCCGTAACGGTGGCAACGGCTGTCGTCCCTGCTTGAACGGCTAGCCCGATCAGGGCAGGCAGCAGGAGAAGGGTGATCAGGCCGGCGGCGATAGAGAACGCAGTAGAGTGCTCGGCGACAAACTGTCCGGCCGTGACAAAGGCTTTTCCGACCGTAACTGTGTGCTTAGCAACCGTGATTAGCGCGGGAATGACATACGTGCCGATGACCTCGACCGCGGTCTGCATCGCAGTCCGCTTGAAAACCTCGATCTTGGTTGCGGCGTTGTCCCGCATGGCGTCGCCGGCTTTGTCCGTGGCGCCCTTTACGTCTCCCAGTGCCTTAACGGCAGTAGCGGGGTTGAGCTTGAAAAGCGCACCTTGCAAATCCTCGGCTTTTGTGCCGAAGAGTGCGACCGCAGTTGCATTCCGCTTGGCTGGGTCCTCAATTGCCTTGATGCGCTGGAGAACATCCCCGAGTGCTTTGGATGCTTCGGGCCCGCCCTTCGTGAACACCTTCGCCATGGTGTCCGCGTTAAGGCCAATATCCTTGAAAGCGGCAACGCTTCCGGTGGACATGTCCTTACTGCGGATCGCGAATTCCTTCAGCGCGTCCGCGACGGTATCGGCGTCCCTTGCTCCTCCCTGTAGACCCTGCTGCATCAGACCCATTGAGGTCTGCGCGTCGAGCCCCAGGTCGCGAAATTGGGTGGGGTATTCCGAGAAAGTATCTAGCAAATCTTCGGCTGAATTGACCCCGTTCTGCGTCCCCTTTACGAGGACGTCCATAGCCTCATCGGCAGATTTGGCTACGCCTGTCTTGAGCATCGTGCCGACGGCGCGCGAGACTTTGCCGACGTCCTCGCCCATGACGGACGCGGTATCGGCAACACGCTTGCCCATCGTCTGTATCTGGGCTTGCGTTGCCTCCGGCGGGAGAAGGCCGTTTTGGGCAATTCCCTTGATGACCTCGGCGCCCTGCTCGACCGATTCGACAATTGCGCCCGAGTACAGAGCGCCGGCGACTTTGCCGTGCTTGGCAGCGACGGGTCCCGTGGTGCCTAGCTGTGCCTGGAGCTTCCCGGCGACCTGCTGCTGCGCGAGGGCTTCGCCGACCCCGGACATCAGGGCGGCGCCGATGCTGGCGCCAACGGCGGCCCACCCGAACTTCTTCAGGAGGCTTGCGCCCCGGCCGGCGGCCTGGTCGCTGCCCTCGGCCATGCCTTCGCCGAGGGCTGTTCCGGCCTGTTGGCCTGCGCGGTCAGCGTCGGCGGCGATCGTGTCGCCCGTCGACCGCATGGCGGTCTCGGTCCGCCCCAGGCCGGCACGCGCCGGGGCGTCGTCGATGGTGATCGTGCCGAGCAGCTCCCCAACGGTCAGCGACACCGGATCACCTCCCGTCGGGGGTCATCCGGCGCGGTGCCGGGGCGTGCTGATCAGCCGGCGGGAATGCCGGTCAGTGCTGCAATCTCGGCCGGGTCGGTCACGGCCCGGGGCGTGCGGGCCCATGCCCGGGCGAATCCGGCCTCGCCGGACAGGCCGGACACCAGGACCAGAAACCGGCGGGTGCTCATGCGGGCGACGTCGGCGGCGGTGGCGCCGTATTCACGGGCGAGGTCAGCCTCGACCGCGGCCCAGTGAGTTAGGACTGCGCGCCAGAACGCGGCGCCTTCTTCTTCGGCTTCGCCCTCCGCTGCGCCCGGTTCTGGGCTGCGGCTTTTCCCGCTTCCTGCTCGGCGTGCAGCTCGGCGGCCCGGGCCATGGACACCGACCCCGGGGTGCGGATGTTGGCGGCCGAGTAGATCAGCACGACGCCGAGTTGCCGGTCGGTCATGCCGTGCTCGGCCCACTCGTCGAGGACGTCGGCCCCGTACAGGGTGGACAGCAGGCGGCGGACGTCGGCCGGGTCGCTGGACTCCTGCACGCGCTCCATGGTGAGCGTGAACATGAGCGGCAGGGACTCGGGCAGGGTGTACGTGGTGCCGTAGAGGGTCAGCTGCTCGCGCGGGCGTGTGCGGCTCTCCTCGGCGAAGAACGCGTCGAAGTCGGCCGGCCCGCGGCCGTCGGCGAGGTGCTCGTCGTCCTGCTCGACGACGTCGAGGTCGAGGTCGTTCACGGGGCGACCTCCGCAACCGTCGCCGGCCCGCACCTGGTCACGCTGACGCTCCAAGACGTCTTGTCGTTGGTGCCGCCGGACTGCTCGCCCGGGGTGCATGTCGCGTCCCACACAACCCACTTGGTCTGTGTGTTGTGCCGCCAACGCACCCTGTTGCGGGAGTCGATACCAAGACGCTGCGCCCACACGGTGTCGATGTACGCCTGCCCGGCGTCCTGCGCCTTGGTGGTCTTGTCGATGCGGTACTGACCTTCGATTTCGAGGGTCGCGCCCCGCTGCATCACGTCCTGTTCGTACTGCCCGTGGGAGTCGAACGCGGTCGTGTCGGTCGTCTCTTCGTTCTCGCCCGGGTTGTGGCTCCACGAGGTGATGCCGCTGATCATCAGCCACTTTTCGGCGGCGGCGTCGGTGTCCTCGACCTCGAAAATCCAGCCCCGGGCATCAATCGGCCGTCCGGCCATAGGGGGTACCTCCGGTGTTACGTGGTGGGGCCGGCGACGTCGAGGTCGAAATTCACGACGTGCTCGTGCCGGCCGTTGCTGTCGGGCCCCAGCGGGGCGGGGGTCGCGCGGGCCGCGGCGAGGACAAGCCATGTGCCGTCAGGGAGTTCGAGGCCGGCCGCGCCGTGCAGCGCGCGGTACAGGACTTCGGCGCGGGCGCGGGAGACGCGCGGGTCGGCGGTGCCGCGGGTGCGCACCTGTAGCCGGCGCTGCTCGGCGTCGTCGCGGGCGTCCGGGGCGCCGGCGTCATACAGGGCAAGGGACACGGCGAGGTCGGGCTGCGGGGGCATGGCCTCGATGAACGTGTCTCCGCGGCGCCCGGTCGGGTCGTAGTCGAGCAGCTTCTGCTCGGCAAGGTAGCGGGCGAGGCCGTCGAGCAGGTCAGCCACGGAGCGACCTCCGCACCTGCGCGGCGATGATCTCGGCGACGGCCGCGGCTTCCTCGGTCATGGGGCGTTCGAGGTACTTCGCGCTCCGGCCGTTGTCGTGCCGGTAGCTGAGTTCCTCGTGTTGGCGGACGGCGTACGGCTGGTCGAACGACACGCCGGCGGTCAGGCTGGCCTCGTCGACCGACGCGACGCCGGACCGTTCGAGGGTGCCCTCTTCGATTGGGACGCGGGCCCGGGCGCGTTCGAGGATGTGCTCGGCGGCCAGACGCAGGCCGCGCACGGCGCCCTCGCGGGTGCCGCGCAAGACGGCGTCGCCATGCCACGTGAAGCGGGCGCGCTGGGGACTCACTCGCAACTCACCTCCACGCAGGCCGGAACGGGCAGGCCCGGGGCGCTGTGGTCGGCGGTCGAAAGCGCGGTCGTCACCCGGCCGTCGGGCAAGGTCACCCGTGATCCGGGCGGACAGTCGAGGCCGGGGGCTGCGATCACCTGCGCCGTGCTGACGGTCTCGCGGCCGTCGGTGGCGCGGCGCACCTGCCGGACGGTCGCGGCGACCAGGGCGCGCACGGTCTGCTCGGGCCCGTAGATGGGGCCATAGGCGCTGTCCCCTATATAGGGGGCGACGGTGACGCGGTGGCGCAGCAGGGCGTCGGGAACTCTCACCAGATCACCCCCGGGAGCAGGCCAGCGCGGCGCAGGGCGCGGTGAGCACGGGGGGCAAGGTCGACACCGGACGCGGCGGGCGGGCCGCTCTTGCGCCCGGACAGGGACACCGGGCCGATGGATACCGCATCCCATGAGCCCATGGCGCCGGTGCCGTCGTCGCCGAGGGCTTGCTGCCATTCGACCTGTGCGCAGGTGGCATCGCGCAGGGCCTCGACGACCGGCTGCTCGGTGGGCAGGCCGTCGGCGTCGACGCGGTAAACGGCGGTGAGCAGGGCGGCCTCGACGTCTTCCGACGCACGGGCGAGCAGCCGCTCGGCGCCCTCGGGGGCCGGGGCGTGCGTGAAGGCGGCGAGCTGCTCGGGGGTGGCGTAGACGCGGCCCACGGCTCACCCCCCGTCGGTCGCCTTGGCGCCCTTCTTCGTGGCAGCAGAACGCCCCGTCGGCTTCTCGGCCGGCGGGGCGTCGGTGGACTGCTCATCGGTAGGCGAATCGTTTCTGCGCTGGTGGTAGCGGCGCAGGATCATGCGGCGCCCCGGGTCTTGAGGACGACAATCCCCTCGTCGTCGAGGCGGTGGCACGCGTAGTGGACGTTCGTGGTTACGACCGTCGTACGGGCGAGCACGTCGCGGTCGGTCTCGACGACGGGGCGCCGCTTGTAGAGCAGGCCGAGGGCACCGCGGCGGACCATGAGGGCGTTGTGCGTGGCCGGGTCGGTGCCTGCGCCGGGGGTGGTGGTGACCCGGTCGGAAATGTAGACGTCGACGCCGCCAATCTGGCCAATGACTCCCTTGGGGATCACTGCGTTCGTGCCGAACTTGTCGGCGCTGATGAAATTGGGGTCCTTGTAGATGCTGGCGCGCTGGAGCGAGTGAATGACGATGCCAGCCATCGACTCCGGGTCCCATTCGTCACCAAACTTGGTGATGCCGTCCACCATCACATCCCAGCTCAGGGGCTTGTCGGCGGCATTGACGGTGAGCGCGCCGGGGGCCTCGGCGGCGGCCGTAAGGTCGCGGTCGATCTTGCGGGCGATCAGTACGGCGAGCTGCCGCTGCGTCTCGGCGAACGGGTCGCCGAACGCAACCAGCCTCGCGCGGTCGGTGATCTCAACAGCCTTGCCGGCTTCCTTGATCGTGGCGGAGTGGCCGGGGTCGGTACCAAGCTGCTCGGGCGTCATGGGGGCGCCCTCGGTCAGGTCTTCCGCATCGGTAAGGGACTTCCACTTGGGGAAGTTGACGGAATCGCCCGGGGTCCCTTCGAGGGTGGCGTCGTTGAGTGCCATGGTGCCAAGCACCAACTTGCCCTTGAACTTGCCCTGCACCATATCGGCCCAGACATCGGGAACGATCATCTGTGCGGACGTGGTCTTGCCGGTCGCCATGGGGCGGCCTCCTTACTCGGATGCGGCAGCGAGCTGCCGGTACAGGTCGGGGTCGGACTGGTACAGCTCGGTCCGCTCGGCGTATCCCATGCGGGCGAATGCCTCGGCGGTCGGTGCCGCGGCGGCGCCCGGGGTGAAGTCGGCGCCGCCCCGGGTCGGGGTGGCGCGGACGGGCTCGGCGCGCAGGTGTGGGCTGGCCTCAACGGCGGCCGTGATGGCGGCGGCGAGGTCGTCGGAAAACTTCGGGCTGTCGGGGTCGAGGGCGGCGAGGGCCCGCTCGACGCTGCGGGAGTCGAGCAGGCGGGCCGGGTCGGCGCCGGCAGCGTGGGCGGCCTGGTGGGCGGCAAGCTCGACCCGAAGCTGTCGGGCCTCGGCCCGGGCCTGGTCGCGCTCGGTGGCGGCCTGCTCGGCGAGGCGCGCGGGGTCCTGCTCGGTGGCGGCCCCGTCCGGGTCGAGGACGCGGCGCAGGCCGGCGAGCAGCTCGTCGCGCTCGGCCTTGGCCTGCTGGGCGACCTGTTCGGCGGCGGTCGCGCGCTGCTCGACGGCCGGGTCGACGGCCGACGCGGCGGGCGCCGGCGGCGTGGCCGGGGCGGTGGCGGCCGACGGCGCGGCGGGGGTGTTCGGGGCCGTGCCCGGATCGGT
>LIQL01000062.1 GCA_001418405.1 Streptomyces diastatochromogenes
GGCCGCCGAGGACGAGGCGGTCGCCCCCGCCTGGTGGCAGGCCGAGGTCGTCTCCCACGAGCTGCGCACCCCGGACACCGCGGTGCTGACGGTCCGCCCGGACCAGCCGTACCCGTTCCGCGCCGGCCAGTACACCAGTCTGGAGACCCCGTGGTGGCCGCGGGTCTGGCGGCACTACTCCTTCGCCTCGGCGCCGCGTTCCGACGGCCTGCTGGCCTTCCACGTGAAGGCGGTGCCGGCCGGCTGGGTCTCCAACGCGCTGGTGCACCGCGCCCGTCCCGGTGACGTGCTGCGGCTGGGCGCGCCGGGCGGCTCGATGACCGTCGACCACTCCACCGCCGGCGGCCTGCTGTGCGTCGGCGGCGGCACCGGCATCGCGCCCATCAAGGCGCTGATCGAAGACGTCGCGGACCACGGCGTCCGGCGCCCCGTGGACGTCTTCTACGGCGCCCGCAGCGACCACGACCTGTACGACATCGACACCATGCTGCGACTGGAGCAGACCCACCCCTGGCTCTCCGTCCGCCCGGTCGTCGCCATCGGTCCGGGTACCCGGGGCGGCCCCGGCACCCTGACCGGCCAACTCCCGGACGCGGTCCGGCAGTACGGCCCATACCACGCG
Organism: Streptomyces diastatochromogenes; assembly: GCA_001418405.1. Lineage (GTDB taxonomy): Bacteria > Actinomycetota > Actinomycetes > Streptomycetales > Streptomycetaceae > Streptomyces > Streptomyces albulus_C. The sequence continues at coordinate 623 of LIQL01000062.1, forward strand.
TACGACGCATATCTTTCCGGACCGCCGGGGCTGATCCGCAGCGGTGTGGAGGCATTGATGGGGGTCGGTGTCCCGGCCGAGCGGATCCGGCACGACTCCATCGAAGAGCTGGTATCGACAGGAGACTGAAGTCTTGGCAGCAGACGGTGAATACGGTCGGCCGACGGAGGGGCGGGGGCTGCGCCAACCGGCGGAGCGCCCCGGGAGCGACGGTGAGCACCTGGTGCAGCAGAGACTCGGGACGTCCGGGCGCGCCGACCGCTTCTACGCGGACCAGGTCCTGGACCACCTCAACGTGCGGATGCAGGAGTTCGTGGCCCGGCAGGAGATGTTCTTCCTGGCCACGGCGGACCGGCACGGCGAGTGCGATTCGACGTTCCGGGCCGGCCCGAGCGGTTTCGTGCAGGTGCTGGGCGACCGGCTGCTGGCGTACCCGGAGTACCGCGGCAACGGCGTCATGGCGTCCGTCGGCAACCTCTCCGAGAACCCGCGGCTGGGCATCCTCATGATCGACTTCACCCGGGACCGGATAGGGCTGCACCTCAACGGCCGGGCGCGGGTGGTGCTGGACGAGGAGATGCGGGCGCACTTCCCGGACCTCCCGGTGGACCCGATCCCCGGCCGGCGGGCGCAGCTGTGGGTGATGGTCGAGGTGGAGGAGGCGTACATCCACTGCGCCAAGCACATCCCGCACCTGCAGAAGGTCCCGGTGAACGAGCGGGGCGCCCGGGCCTGGGGCACCGACGACTTCAAGCGCAAGGGCGGCGACTTCTTCGGGGCCGCCGCCGAGGCGGACCGGCGCCCGCCGTTCCGGCGTCCGCAGCACGTCAACGAGCACCTGCGCGGCGGACTGCACGAGGACCTCCCGGCCCCCGGCCACGGGGCCGAGCCGGCGTCCGTGCCCGGGCCGCGGTCGCCGGGGAACGACCTCGCAGCCGAGCTGAACGGGGAGTTCCTCGAACGGGTCGAACGGGTGCTGGCCCGTGCCCAGCCGCGTCGCCCCGCGGAGGACGGGCCGGAGTTCCGCGGCTGGTTCGACCGGCGCGACGGCTGACCGGCGGGCGGCACCCCCGGCGGCGGGGCACCACCGCGCCGCCGCCGACCGACCCGGTCTAGCCCAGGTCGGGGGCGTGCATCGCCCGCACGCCCTCGATGTTGCCGTCCAGGTAGTGCCGCAGGGACAGCGGGACGACGTCGACCGAGGCGATCCCCACCCGGGTGAAGGGCACCCGCACGATCTCGTACTCGCCGCACGGCTCCTCGACCTCGGGGCCGTGCCGGCGCGACGGGTCCATCGAGCCCAGCCGGCAGACGAAGAAGTGCTGGACCTTGACGCCGTCCACACCGCCGTCGGTGAGGTGCTCGACGGTGTCCACGAAGACCGGCACCACATCGGTGACCTTGGCGCCGAGCTCCTCGTCCAGCTCGCGGTGGAGGGCCTCGATGACCGTGGCGTCCTCCGGCTCGACGCCGCCGCCCGGAGTGATCCAGTACGGGGCCCGCCCCGGCTTGGTGCGCTTGATCAGGACGAGGTCCGCTCCGTCGAGCAGGATCGCGCGGGCGGTGCGTTTGACGACTGGCCGTACGGTCATAGGGGACAGATGCCGCAGTCACGGCCCGGTGAAACCCCGCCCCGCCGCTCGCGTCACCACCCCGCGGCGCTGCGCAGCAGCCATTCGTGGGCCCGGGCGATGTGCGGCAGGCCCAACGTGCCGGTCCGTACGGCCAGGAAGTAGGTCCGCAGCGGCGGCACCGGAGGATCGAGGAGGGCGACCACCGCGCCGCTGTCCAGCGCTTCGGTGCACAGGTACCGCGGCAGCACGGCCAACCCGGCGCCCGCCGTGACGCAGGACAGCACCGCCCGCAGGTCGCCGGCGACCACCGCGGCGGCGGCGGTCGGCTTGGCGTCGAAGACGGCGGCCCAGTAGCGGGCGATCAGCGGCAGGCTCTCGTGGACCTCGACCAGCGGAACCGGATCCAGCAAGCGGACGCCGCGGGCCTGGAGGGCGCCGGGACCGCCCAGTCGGGTCGCCCAGCGGGGCGCGGCGACCAGCACGTGTTCCTCGTCGCACAGGGGGGTGGCGGTGAGCAGTCCGCCGCGGGGGCGGGTGGTGGTGACGGTCATGTCGTGGTGTCCGGCGGCGAGGCCGTTGAGCACTTCGTCGGCGGCGCCGAAGGCGGTCCGTATGGACAGGCCCTGGGAGATGAGCGGGCTCAGGGCGGGTAACGCGCGTTCGGCGGTGAACTCCGGTGGCCCGCCCAGGTGGAGCGTGCGGGTGGGGGAGTCCTGATCCAGCCCGGCCTCGGTGATCTCGGTGAGGGCGTCGAGATGCGGTGCGACCTTGTGGGCGAGCTCGTCGCCGACGGTGGTGGCGGTGACGCCACGGGCGCAGCGGACGAAGAGGGGGCGGCCCAATTGCCGTTCCAGCGTGCGGATCTGGCTGGTCACCGCCGGCTGGGAGAGTCCGAGCAGCGCGGCGGCCCGGGTGAAGGAGCCGGCCCGGTGGACCGTGACGAAGGTACGCAGTAGCGCCAGATCCATCGGGTACCTCCTGCGCCCCTCGGAAGCCTGGTCGCGAGCCAACTATAAATTTGTCGATAGGGCTGTGTCGCTAGCGTGATTGGACACTGACGCTCAGTCAACTAGCCTTGTTGAAGCGGTTCGTTTCACGTGAAACATCGGTCCGTGAAAACGTCCGGACCGGATTCACGGGAACCGCCGGCCGGCAGGGTGACGAGGGGGGATACCCTGCCGGCCGTTCTGTGCGCTGGTGCCTTCGCGCTGCCGCCTTCGCACTGGTGCCTTCGCGCTACGCCTTCGCCTCGTCCAGCGCCCGCAGGACGTCGGCGACCAGGTCCTCCGGATCCTCCACGCCGACCGAGAAGCGGATGAAGCCCTCGGCCACGTCGTCCCCGCCCCAGCGGGCGCGGCGCTCGGCGGTGGACCGCACGCCGCCGAAGCTGGTCGCGTCGTCCACCAGTGTCAGCGCGGCCAAGAACCGTTCCGCATGGGCCTTGTCCGGCAGGACGAAGGACACCACGGAACCGAAGCGGCCGGGCCGCATCTGTCGGACGGCGAGCGCGTGCGACGGGTCCGACGGCAGGCCGGGGTGGCGCACTGCGACGACCTCGGGGCGGTCGGCCAGTGCGGTGGCCAACGCCATGGCGCCCTCGGCCTGTTGGCGGACGCGCAGCGCCAGAGTGGCGAGCGAGCGGTGGGCCAGCCAGCTCTCCATCGGGCCGGGGATCGCCCCGACCGTCTTGCGCCACAGCCGGACGCCGTCGGCCAGCGCCGCGTCCCGGCTGGTGGCGTAGCCCAGCAGGACGTCGCCGTGGCCGGTCAGTGCCTTGGTCCCGCTGGCGACCGAGAAGTCCGCGCCCAGCTCCAGCGGACGCTGGCCGAGCGGGGTGGCGAGGGTGTTGTCCACGGCGACCAGCGCCCCGCGGGCGTGCGCCGCGTCCGCCAGCCGCCGGACGTCACAGACGTCCAGGCCGGGGTTGGAGGGCGTCTCGATCCACAGCAGCCGGGCGCCGTCGAGGACGTCGAGCTGGGCGTCGGCGGCGGTGGGGGCCGTGCGGACCTCGATGCCGTAGCCCTCCAGCCGGGAGCGGACGGCGGGCAGCAGCTGGTAGCCGTCGTCGGGGAGCACCACCGCGTCGCCGGTGCGCAGTTGGGAGAAGAGCACGGCGGTGATCGCCGCCATCCCGGAGGCGAAGGCGACCGTGTGGGCGGGTTCGTCCGGTGACTCCAGCTCGCCGATGGCGGCTTCCAGCCGGGTCCAGGTGGGGTTGGTGTCGCGGCCGTAGGTGTACGGGCCGGTGGCCTCGCCGGGGAGGTGGAAGTGGGCGGCGAACACCGGTCCGGGAAGGGCCGGTTCGTAGGCCACGGGCTCCGGGAGCCCGGCCCGCACCGCACGGGTGCCGTCGCCGGTCATGCGCTCTCCTCGTGGTGGGGGTGGTACAGACCGGGCCGGGGCTCGGCGGGGCCGGGCGTCCCGGAGGTGACCTCGGCGCGGACCGCCTCCAGTAGGCCGTCGCAGGCCGTCTCGATCATCTCCAGGCACTCCTCGAAGCCGGCGAGGCCGCCGTAGTACGGGTCCGGCACGTCGAGGTCCGAGGGGTCGGCGGCCGGGGCGGTGCCGCAGCCGTAGGAGCGCAGCAGCCGGACCTTGGCGGCGTCCTCGGCGGTCGGGGCCAGCCGGCGCAGTTCGCGCAGGTGGCCCGAGTCGAGCGCGATGACCAGGTCGCGGCGCGCGAACCAGGAGGCGCGGAACTGCCGGGCGGTGTGTGCGCTCGGGTAGCCGCCCGTGCGCAGCACGGCGAGGGTGCGGGGGTCGGCCCCGTCGCCCTCGTGCCAGCCGCCGGTGCCGGCGCTGTCGACCTCGACCAGCGCGTCGAGCCCGTCCTCGGCGATCCGGGCACGGAAGACGGACTCGGCCATCGGCGAACGGCAGATGTTGCCGGTGCAGACGAAGCAGACGCGGTAGCAGGTGGACAACCGTCAGTCCTTGTCGGGGAGCATCACGTGCATCGCCCAGGAGACGATGGAGACGATCACGCCGCCGAGCAGCGCCGCCCAGAAGCCGTCCACGTGGAACGCGAGGTCGGCCTTGCCGGCCACCCAGGAGGTCAGCAGCAGCATCAGCGCGTTCACGACCAGCGTGATCAGACCGAGCGTGAGGATGAACAGGGGGAACGAGAGCACCTTGACCACGGGCTTGACCAGGAAGTTCACCAACCCGAAGATCAGCGCCACCAGGATCAGCGTGAGCACCTTGCGGCCGGTGTTCTCTCCGGTGAGCGTGATGCCTTTGAGGAGCCAGATGGCCACGGCCAGGGCCGCGGCGTTGGCGAGCGTCTTGACCAGAAAATGCTTCATGGTGAGATCGTCGCAGACGACTGCCGACTGGTGAGAGGTGCGAACGGGATGAAGGCTTTCCGACTGGACGAACTGGAAGCGGAACGGGTCGCGAACGACGGCGCGTATCTGCAGTTCCTCCGGGAACGCACCATGTCGGTGGGGCTGTACGCGTTGGACGCCGGCACCGCGGACCCGCAGCAGCCACACGCCCAGGACGAGGTGTACCTGGTGGTGAGCGGCCGGGCGGCGATCACGGTGGGGACGGAGACCGAGTCGGTGGCCCGCGGCAGCGTGGTCTACGTGCCGGCCGGGGTGCCCCACAAGTTCCACCACATCAGCGAGGACCTCCGGGTCGTGGTGGTCTTTTCTCCGCCCGAGAGCTGAGGGTCGGACCCCGGAACCCGTAAGGGTCAGCTCAGGGGAGAGCCGGGGCTGTCGGGCCCCCACGGCGCCCGCCGGCGGCCTAGCATCGTTGGTGTACAGGGGGAACCGGAGACGCGGTGCGACGGATGCGGAGCACGCGGACGGTGCCACCGGAGCGGTACGGACCGACAACGGCGCGACAGACAGAAAGCAGGGCAGAGCAGTGGCTGGTAAGGGGATACTCGCAGGGCTTCCGTGGTGGGTTACCTGGGTCGTGGTGCCCGTCATCCTGATCGTCGTCTTCGGCGGACTGATCGCCACCGCCGTGGGATTCCTGATCGGCCTGCTCTTCAAGGTGCTGATCGCGGCGGCGCTGATCGCCGGTGTCATCTACCTCGTGCGCAGGTTCACCGGATCCTCGTCCTCGTCCTCGTCCTCGTCGAAGAGCGACTGGTAGGCCGAGCCCCCACCGATCGGCACTGTCCGACCCGCACCCTCCGAAGACGCCCTGCCCCCGCCCGGGAGCAGGGCGTCCGGCGTTCCGGCGACCGTCCGACACGCCTTGCGCCGGGGCCGAACGAGGATCGGAATCCGGCCCACCTGCGGTTCTCGCACCGGTGGGGTGCGCGGCGTTCCACCTGCTCACCAAGAGTGTGTACCTTGCTTCGTAGCGTCATCGAGGCCGGGCGTGCCGTCGATACGGGGGCAACTCCCCGACTTTCGGCTCCCGTTCCGGATCGCCCGGGCTACAGTGCGGACGCAGGCGTCTTCCGGACGGTGATGTTCCGGAAAATACCGAGCGATCGGGCCGGAGCCGGCTGTCCGGGGAGGCGCACGGCCGCGGGGAGCGGATCCCGCGGTCCGGGCCACGGGGCCATGGCACTCGGACCTGGGGGTTGCGTTGGCGATCGGCAACGACGAGTCCGGCTCGCACCCCACCCTGATCGGGTCGGTGCAGCGGGCGCTGCGACTCCTGGAAGCGGTGGCCGCGCACGCCGACGGTGCGCCCGCCAAGCAGCTGGCCAGGGAGGCCCAACTCCCCCTGCCCACGACCTATCACCTGCTGCGGACGCTGACCCACGAGGGCTATCTGCGCAGGGAGAACGGCGTCTTCGTCATCGGCGAGGGCGCCGAGTCCATCGGTCGGGCGGGGGCCCGGCGCCGGCAGCGCCGACAGTTGGCCGACGCGCTCGCCGTGGCGGGCCGCGAACTCGGCGCCGCCGTCTACTTCGCCGTCTACCGCGAGGGCGAAGTGGAGGTGGTGGCGATAACCGCCGACCCGGCGCGACCGCCCGTCGAGGAATGGGCCGACTTCCGCTCCACCGCCCACACCCACGCGATCGGCCAGTGCCTTCTCGCGCAACTCGACGAACCGACCAGGAAAGAACACCTGTCCCGTTATCCGGTGCAGTCGATGACGCCCTTTTCGGTGCGTTCCGAAGGTGATCTACTGAATCGGCTGGCTACGGTGCGTCGCGGCCAGGTTGCCTACGATCGCCAGGAATATGCCCTGGGCACGGTGTGTTCGGCGATCCCGGTCCGAGTCGGCTCGGCCGCCGCGACGCTGGCGGTTTCTCTTCCTGCGACGGAAGTGCACCGATTGCAAGCAGTTACGGAGCGACTACGGAAAATGGCGGAGAGGGTGCTAACGACACTCGCCTTCTCTATCAGTATCTGAAAACTCACTCCTTGTGATCTGCCTGCATGTGACCGACGATGGCGTCAATAGGGCTTCCGGGGATGATTCCCGGCCATCTCCGATCAAGTGCGGGGCAGTGGTTGATGAACGACACGGTTCAGGCAGAAGTGATCATGAGCTTCCTCGTCTCGGAGGAGCTCGCCTTCCGGATCCCGGTGGAGCTGGAATTCGACAGCGCCGATCCCTACGCCGTCCGGCTCACCTTCGATCTCCCCGGAGACGCGCCCGTGACCTGGGTGTTCGGCCGTGAGCTGTTGCTGGACGGGCTGACCCGGCCGGCGGGCGAGGGCGACGTCCGGGTCGAGCCGTCCGCCCCCGAGCACCTCAGCGACGTCTACATCAGCCTTCAAGTCGGCCCCGAGCGGGCGCTGTTCCGGGCCAGTGCGCCGCCGCTGATCGCCTTCCTGGACCGCACGGACCGGATCGTCCCGCTCGGCAAGGAGGAGGTCTGCGACACCCTGGAGGCCGCGCTCGACCGGATCCTCACGGAGGCTCCGGCCGGCTGAGCCGCCGGCCCCGGCCCCTCTCCACTGTTCCCCTGCCCTCGCAGCCCGGCTGTCGGCCGCCCCCGCCCTGTTGCGCCCCGTCCGTCACCCGCACCGTCCCCTCGCACCGGCCGGCCCCGTGGCCCGCCCGCCGTCAGTGCTTCCGGCGCCGTCCGCGCGCCGCGCGTCGCCCACCGCGTCCACCGACGGCCGCCGTCCGCCCCGACCCGTCCGGCGCCGGTCGGTCCGCCGAGACCACCAGAGCCGCCAGCAGCGTGGTCACCGGCACCGACGCGACCAGCCCGATGCTGCCCACCAGGGTGCGGACGATCTCCTCCGCGACGACTTCGCTGCCGGCGACCCGCCCCACACTGCTCTGCGCGATCGAGAACAGCAGGAGCAGCGGGAGCGCGGCGCCCGCGTAGGCCATGACGAGCGTGTTCACCACCGAGGCGATGTGGTCCCGCCCGATCCGCATCGCCGCGCCGTACAGCTTGCGCCAACCCGCCGTCGGATCGGCCTCCTTGAGCTCCCAGACCGCGGCCGTCTGCGTCACCGTCACGTCGTCGAGCACCCCCAGCGAACCGATGATGATCCCCGCCAGCAGCAGACCGCGGATCTCGATGTTCGGGTACAGCCCGTGCACCAGCCCGGTGGTGTCGTCCGTGTTGCCGGTCAGCAGCGCCCAGTGGGTGAAGATCGAGCCCAACAGCGCGATGAGGAGGAGCGAGGCGAGGGTGCCGAGCACCGCCACCGACGTGCGGGCCGTCAGGCCGTGGCACAGGTAGAGCGCGATCAGCATGATCGCGCTGCCGCCGACCACCGCCACCACCAGCGGATCGGAGCCCTGGAGGATCGCCGGCAGGATGAACAGGGTCAACAGGCCGAAGCTGGCCGTCAGCGCCACCAGCGCGAGCACTCCGCGCAGCCGCCCGATGATCACCACCGCGAAGGCGAAGATCGCTGCCAGTACCCACATCGGCACCGTGCGGTCGACGTCGGTCACCGCGTACTGAAGCTCCCTCGGAGCCTTGGGGGAGTAGGAGACGATGACGTCCTGTCCGGGCGTGTAGTGCCGTGGGGCGTCCGGCGTCACCACCGTCTGGAAGGTCCGGCCGGTGTTCTCCCCCGTGGTGACCTTGATCGTCGCCTGTTCGCAGGGCTTGCTGCGGGACGCTCCGCCGGCCGGTGGCTGGCCCCCGGGCGTGGTGGGCTGCGGCTGCTGCTCGGCGTGCACCGCCGCGCAGTCCACCTCCTCGACCTTGGTGACCCGGGCCTTCTCGGTGGGCTGGTCGAAGCCCACACCGGATGGTTTGTGAGGCGGCGCGCCACCGGGCCAGAGGACGAGCAGACCGACCGCCACCGCGGCCGCGAACGGGATCAGGACGGCGGCGATGACCTTGCGCAGATGGCGGGACACCGGTGCGGCCGGCCCGTGGCCGTGCGCGTGCGCATGGCCGGCGGTGGCGTGCTGGGTTTCGGGAGGGCTCACAGCCCGATCATTGCAAGAAGCCGTGGGCCCCCTGTTCACACCGATGCCTCGGCCGCTACCGTGGTGGCACCTTTGCAATCGCGGGAGCTCGGAGCACCGGGCTGAGAGGGCGCTGACCTCCGTCCCAGCGGTGTTTCACGTGAAACACCGGATGACGGAAGCCGCTGCGTCGACCGCCGAACCTGTTACCGGGTAATGCCGGCGTAGGGAGTTGGGTCTACATGACTCTGCAGGATGCACGCACGCCTGAAAACGGCTCGGCCGACGGCGAAAAGCCGCAGATCGGCTGGCACAAGGGCTACGTTTCCGGATCGCGTCCGGACCTCCGGGTCCCGGTCCGGCGGGTGCACCTCACCAACGGCAAGGACGTGACGCTCTACGACACGTCAGGGCCGTACACCGATCCCCAGATCGAAACCGACGTTCGCCGCGGTCTGGCGCCGCTGCGCGAGAACTGGATCATCGCCCGGGGCGACACCGAGGAGTACGCGGGCCGCCCGATGCGTCCCGAGGACGACGGGATCAAGCACACGTCGCCGCGCGGTGGCCTGCGCAACCTCGACGCGGTCTTCCCCGGCAGGCCGCGCCAGCCGCGTCGCGGCCGGGGCGGCACCCCGGTCTCCCAGCTCGCGTACGCCCAACGCGGCGAGATCACCGCGGAGATGGAGTACGTCGCCGTCCGCGAGAACGTCTCCCCCGAGTTCGTGCGGGACGAGATCGCGGCGGGCCGGGCGGTGCTGCCGGCCAACATCAACCACCCGGAGATCGAGCCGATGATCATCGGCAAGAACTTCCTGGTGAAGGTGAACGCCAACATCGGCAATTCCGCGGTCACGTCGTCGATCGAGGAGGAGGTCGAGAAGATGACCTGGGCGACCCGCTGGGGCGCCGACACGGTCATGGACCTCTCCACCGGCCGCAACATCCACACCACCCGTGAGTGGGTGCTGCGCAACTCCCCCGTCCCCATCGGCACCGTCCCCCTCTACCAGGCGCTGGAGAAGGTCGACGGCAAGGCCGAGGAGCTGACCTGGGAGATCTACAAGGACACCGTCATCGAGCAGGCCGAGCAGGGCGTCGACTACATGACGGTGCACGCCGGCGTGCTGCTCCGGTACGTCCCGCTCACCGCCAACCGGAAGACCGGCATCGTCTCCCGCGGCGGCTCGATCATGGCGGCGTGGTGCCTGGCGCACCATCAGGAGTCCTTCCTCTACACGCACTTCGAGGAGCTCTGCGACATCCTCGCCGCCTACGACGTCACCTTCTCCCTCGGTGACGGTCTGCGTCCCGGCTCCATCGCGGACGCCAACGACGAGGCGCAGTTCGCCGAGCTGCGGACCCTCGGCGAGCTGAACACCATCGCCAAGCGGCACGGCGTGCAGACCATGATCGAGGGCCCGGGCCACGTCCCGATGCACAAGATCAAGGAGAACATCGACCTCCAGCAGGAGATCTGCGAAGAGGCCCCGTTCTACACGCTCGGCCCGCTCACCACCGACATCGCGCCCGCCTACGACCACATCACCTCGGGCATCGGCGCCGCGATGATCGCCTGGTGGGGCACGGCGATGCTCTGCTACGTCACGCCCAAGGAGCACCTGGGCCTCCCGGACCGCGACGACGTGAAGACCGGCGTCATCACCTACAAGATCGCGGCCCACGCGGCGGACCTCGCCAAGGGACACCCCGGCGCCCAGGAATGGGACGACGCGCTCTCCGACGCCCGCTTCGAATTCCGCTGGGAGGACCAGTTCAACCTGGCCCTCGACCCGGACACCGCCCGCGCCTTCCACGACGCGACGCTGCCCGCCGAACCGGCCAAGACGGCCCACTTCTGCTCGATGTGCGGGCCGAAGTTCTGCTCGATGAAGATCTCCCAGGACATTCGCCGCGAGCACGGCGGTGCGCTGGCCGCCGACGCCGACGCCGCGGCCGGAATGGCGGAGAAGTCGCGGGAGTTCGCGGCGGCCGGCAACCGCGTCTACCTGCCGATCGCGGACTGAGCCGACGGGACCGACCGGGAACGGCCCGAAGACGTGCGTCGCGTGCGTCTTCGGGCCGTCCGCCCGTTCGTCGACGCGGCCGGGCTCCGCGGGGCACCACCGCGGGCGTCCGCGCGGCAGCTACTCCGGCCGGTGTTCGGGCCCCCCGTAGTCGGGGCTGGTGAAGTCCGGGCTGGAGTAGCGGGGGCGGGACCAGGAGGCGTCGGTGTCGCGGCTGCTGAAGCGGGGACGGGTGTAGCCGAGCGTGGGGGTGCGGCGCTCCTCGGTCGGCGCGGGGCGGGGCACGTACCGGACCGGATCGTCCTCGGGGTCGGCCGCGGGATCGGCCAGCGCCTCGCGCAGGAAGGGCAGCAACCCGCGGTCCAGGAGGGCCTGCCGCCAGGCGTCGTGGGCGCTGTCCAGCGCGGCGGCCCGCTCCTCGACCGCCGTGTCCCGGGCCGTGCCGTTGCGCAGCGCGGTGACGACCACGCAGCCCATGGCGATTAGTGCCCCGGCGGCGGCCAGCCCCGCGAAGACCCAGCCGACGCTGACCAGGGGCCGGGAGACGGCCGGGTCCGGGTCGACGGCGCGCAGCGCGTAGCCGATGACGAGGAAGAGGACGGCCGCGATGCCGGCGAGCACCGGCACGAGGACGGTGGCCATCGCGGCGAGCCCGAATCCGGCAGCATCGGACTCCGGCTCGTCGTCCGCGGTGGCCGGTCCGGTGCGTTCGCCAGAGGTCTGGTCCGCCGACGGACCGCCACCTCCGGCGCCGGACGCGGCGGTCGACGGGGCGCGCAGCTCGGTTCGCAGCTGTATGAAGCGTTCGTATTCGGCCGTCGCGCAGGCGGCGATCGCGCTGGTCGCGCTGAGCGCCATCATGCGCAACTGCTCGCTGCTGAGCCGGTTTCCGGCGGCAGCGGCGAGATCGTCCGGGCGGTTTTCGGCGGTGCGCAGCGCCTCATCAAGGATCCGCGCGAATTCCGCGCGGTCCTCGTTCAGCAGGTGCGGAGCGCTGTTCATGTGGATCCCCCGAAGCTCCGTAGGGCCGTACGGGCCGGCCGGGGGCCGTGCGCCGGGCGGAAACGGAGGAGAGCCTGCTACGGATAGACCGATGGTAGAGCGCCGCCGGCGCGGGGTGACAGAGAGTTTGCGGAATTTGCCTGATGCCGCGACCGATTCCCGTCCTATCTGATAACAGGTCGGGACGGCATCGGACCGTCGGAGGAACCGTCAGCCCGCCAACGGGAGTTGGCAGACCAGCAGCTTTCCGGCCATCGTGACACCGCCGTCCATCGCGATGGCCAGACCGTCCGCGTAGACGTGCGGGCCGTCCACGGCGACGCCGTCGTCCTCGCCGTCCTCCGCGCCGACCTCGCCCAGCAGGTACGGGATCGGGCTGTGGCCGTGCACGACGCGGTTGCCGCCGTAGGCGTCGAGCAGTTCGCGCACGGCCTGCGCGCCGGCCTCGTCGCGGAAGGCGAACCGCTTGGTGAACTTGCGGAAGAGGTCCCAGACTTCGTCGGCGTCGCTGCGCGTCAGCACGTCGTGGACGGTGTCGTTGACCTCCTCGATCGACGCGCCGTATTCGAGGTAGGCGGTGGTGTCGGAGTGCACGAGCAGGTGCCCGTCCTCCTCCATCACGGCGTCCAGGCGGGCCATCCACTGGAGGTGGTGGTCCTCCAGGCGGTCCATGTCGTTCTTCTGGCCGCCGTTGAGCAGCCACGCCGCCTGGAAGGAGGCGGTGCCGGCGCCGGACTGCACGGGCGTGTCGCCGAACCGCTTGGCGCCCAGCAGCAACAGCTCGTGGTTGCCCATCAGGGCCTTGCAGTAGCCGCCGGCCGCCGCGGCCTCGGCGGAGAGCTGCATGACCAGGTCGATGACGCCGATGCCGTCCGGACCGCGGTCGGTGAAGTCGCCGAGGAACCAGAGCCGGGCGGTGCCGGCGGCCCATGTGCCGTCGGCGTCGATCAGCCCCTCGGCCTCCAGCGCGGCGCGCAGCTCGTCGTAGTAGCCGTGCACGTCGCCGACGACGTACAGCGGGCCCAGGCCCTCCGGTGCGGCGGCCGGCTCCTGCGCCGCCAGCACGGACGGGTGGTCGATGAGGGTGTCCGTGCGCGTGATGACCGGCAGGTCGCGGGCGGTCGGGGTGTACTCCTCGGGCATCTGCACCGGAGGCGCGGTGGGCGGCGCGACCGGGGGTGCGGCCGGCGCCTGGAGCGGTTGCCCGGCGGGTGCCGGGGGCGGCGGAACGGACTCCGGAGGTTGTGCCCCCATGGTCCACACCATGGGTCCCTGACTGGCCCCCTGAGTCATCGACCCCTCCACCGTTGCGCCGCCGTGCACCTCTCGGACCTTTGCCTGGTCGACGGCGGTCCGCGGTGTCGTGCGCCCATCATAGGAACGCCGCTTGCGGGTTGTGACGCACCCGGGGGTGATCAATCCTGCGAAGCCCGGCGTTCGCGATGGATTTCTCCCGGGATCAGCCCGTTTTTTCCTCGGCGGAGCGGGCGCCCGGAGCTCGCCGGGGCGCCTGGCCCGTCGTGCCGGGGCGCGCTCAGTCGCCGGCCGGGCCCCGCGGCGGGCTGACCGTCGTCCTCGGGGAGCGGCGTTGCGAGGAGGTGCGCACGATCAGATCGGTCGGTATCACCTGCTCGACCGGGCACGTGCTGTCGAGCCCCTCGATGGCGTCGATCAGGATCTGGACCACGGCGGTGCCGATGCGCCGCGGTTTGAGCGAGAGCGTCGTGATCGGCGGCTCGGTGGTGGCGTAGACGGTGGACTCGCTGCAGCACACCAGCAGCAGGTCGTCCGGTACCCGCAGTCCGTAGCGGCGGGCCGCGGCGAGCAGGTCGGTGCCGTTGGGGTCGAAGAGCCCGTAGACCGCGTCCGGCCGGTCCGGGCGGGCCAGCAGCCGGTCCGCGGCCACGGCGCCCGCCCGCGGGTCGTACGCGGGGTACGACTCGTAGACCGGGTCCTGACCGACCCGCTCGCACCAGTTCAGGTAGGCGGTGGTCGACAGCCGGGTGTAGGTGTCGGTGGTGGTGCCCGTGAGCAGTCCGATGCGGCGGGCGCCGGCCTCGGCGAGGTGGTCGAGCAGGCCGAGGACGGCCGCCTCGTGGTCGTTGTCGACCCAGCCGGTGACCGGGATGGTGCCGCCGGGGCGTCCGTCGGAGACGACCGGGATGCCGTGCCGGACGAGTTCGGTCAGGACCGGGTCGCCGTCGGCCGGGTCGATGACGACGGTGCCGTCGAGGGCGACGTTGGACCAGACGTCGTGCCGGGAGGTCGCGGGCAGGATGACCAGGGCGTAGCCGCGGGCCAGCGCGGCGGAGGTGGCGGCTCTGGCCATCTCCGCGAAGTACGCGAACTCGGTGAAGGTGAAAGGTTCATCCCCGTAGGTGGTCACGGTCAGGCCGATGAGGCCCGACTTGCCGGTACGGAGCGTGCGGGCGGCCGCGGACGGGCGGTAGCCCAGCCGGTCGGCCACCTCGCGGACGTGGCTACGGGTGGCATCCGGAAGCCGGCCCTTGCCGTTGAGCGCGTCGGAGACAGTCGTGATCGATACACCGGCTGCGGCGGCCACGTCCCGGATGCCCGCGCGTCCCAGTCGGCGACCGGACGACCGGCCCACCTGGTGCTTCCCTGCTGCTGTCATGGCGAGCCGATAGTAGGGCTCGCTACGGCCATTCGCGGGTGACCGCCGACGGCCGCAAGAAGGCACGTTTCTGCACGGTGATGTTCCGTCAGTTGCCTTGTAATTGAAGGAACTTGCCGGCTCTGATGAGTCTATGGGGGGAGTGGCGAGTGGTCTGCCTGGCGATATGCCCAGGTCTCGAAGAGGTCTCAAGTCACCTTGACGAGGGACGCGCGCCACGGAGTGAGCCACCGGCGCGCGCTGCATCGCTTAGCGCTCCCCTTCGGATGCACGCCCGGCGCTCGCCACGGCGGAGCCCGCGGGAAGGCCCGTGGGAGCGCCCGCGGGAGGGCCGTCGCATCAGGGCCTGACGCCGGACGGGGCAATCCTCATAAGGTGTGCAGTATTGGAGTCGAGAGGGATGGTTGAGGAGGACCTGCGGTGAGCGAGAAGACCCCGAGGCTGCGTGCTGCGCTGGACGGCATCCCCACCTACAAGCCGGGGCGGCCGGCGGCGGCCGGCGGTCCGGTCGCCTACAAGCTGTCCTCCAACGAGAACCCCTACCCGCCGCTGCCGGGCGTCCTGGAGAGTGCGGTGGCGGCCGCCGGGTCGTTCAACCGTTACCCGGACATGGCGTGCACCGGCCTGATGGCGGAGTTGGCCGACCGGTTCTCGGTGCCGGTGGACCACCTGGCGACCGGCACCGGATCCGTGGGCGTGGCCCAGCAGCTGGTCCAGTCGACGGCCGGTCCCGGGGACGAAGTGATCTACGCCTGGCGGTCGTTCGAGGCGTACCCGATCGTCACCCAGGTCTCCGGTGCGACGCCGGTGCAGGTGCCGCTGACCTCCGGTGAGGTGCACGATCTGGACGCGATGCTGGCGGCGATCACCGAGCGGACCCGGTTGATCTTCGTCTGCAACCCCAACAACCCCACCGGCACCGTCGTGCGCCGTGCGGAGCTGGAGTCCTTCCTGGACCGGGTGCCGGACGACGTGCTGGTGGTGCTGGACGAGGCGTACCGCGAGTTCATCCGCGACGCGGACGTGCCGGACGGGATCGAGCTCTACCGCGACCGCCCCAACGTGTGCGTGCTGCGCACCTTCTCCAAGGCGTACGGCCTGGCGGGGCTGCGGGTGGGCTTCGCGGTGGCGCACCCGGAGGTGGCCGCGGCGCTGCGCAAGACGGCGGTGCCGTTCGGCGTCAGCCAGCTCGCGCAGGAGGCGGCGGTGGCGTCGCTGCGCAGCGAGGCGGCGCTGCTGGAGCGGGTCGACGCGCTGGTCGTCGAGCGGACGCGGGTGTACGACGCGTTGGTGGCGCAGGGTTGGACCGTCCCGGCGTCGGAGGCGAACTTCGTCTGGCTGCGGTTGGGTGACCGGACCACCGCGTTCGCCGAGGCGTGCGAGCGGGCCGGGGTGGTCGTGCGGCCGTTCGCGGGCGAGGGCGTGCGCGTGACGATCGGCGAGGAGCCGGCGATGGACCTGTTCCTGGAGGCGGCGGCGGAGTTCCGCAAGGTTCTGTAGCCGTCTTCCGGTCCGTCGGCGGCGTGCTGCCGTCAGGCGGGCGGTGCGTTCCGAGGCCGTGGGTCCCTGTCCGACCCGCGGCCTCCGGCGTGTGCGGCCTCAGGCCTTCTGGACGTGGATGGCGTCGCCGCTGCGGACGGTGGCCAGTGCGCGCGGGTCGCCGTCGATGCGGCCCAGGACGTTGCAGGGGGAGGCGAGCCGGGACTCGTCGCCGCGGGATATCGGGGTCGGCCCGTAGGGGAGCGCGAGGGCGTTGCCCTCGGTCCAGAAGGCGACCGTGCCGGGGTCGACGACCTGGCGGGCGTCGGACTCCAGGGCGGGGGTGAGCCCGGTGTCGAAGTAGACCTCCTCGCCCCAGGTGTTCGCCGTGCCGTGGAGCGGCAGGGCGGCGAGGAGCGCGGTGGCGGTCGGGGTGTCGTCGAGGGTGGCGGTCACGTGCCCGGCGGGCCAGGAGATGCGGATCTTCATGGCGACGAATTCAACAATATGTTGAAGCCGCGCGGAAGAGCGTGGACATAACCTCGGCATAAACGTTCACGGGCCATGGATTCGAGCGTGACCGCAGTCACGTACCCCCCTTCCCCAAGGTGGGAGGCGCATGGGTAATAATGCTTGTGAATGTGAACGCGTTCACAAGCTCACGTCCCGATGTGTGGCGCCTCGCGCGCCGCAAAAGGGACATACCTGCCGTGAAGCGGCGATGCAAGGACGTAAGGAGGTCGCGACGTGGAACTGGCTCTGGCGCCGGAGACTATGGCGCGATGGCAATTCGGCATCACGACCGTCTACCACTTCCTGTTCGTCCCGCTGACGATCTCCCTCGCCGCTTTGGTGGCCGGACTTGAGACCGCATGGGTGCGAACCGGTAAGCAGAAGTACCTCAAGGCCACCAAGTTCTGGGGCAAACTGTTCCTGATCAATATCGCGATGGGTGTCGTCACCGGCATCGTCCAGGAATTCCAGTTCGGCATGAACTGGTCGGACTACTCGCGGTTCGTCGGGGACGTCTTCGGTGCGCCGCTCGCCTTCGAAGCCTTGATCGCGTTCTTCTTCGAGTCCACGTTCATCGGTCTGTGGATCTTCGGCTGGGACAAGCTGCCGAAGAAGCTCCACTGCTTCTGCATGTGGATGGTGTCCATAGGCACGATCCTCTCGGCGTACTTCATCCTCGCCGCCAATTCCTGGATGCAGCACCCGGTCGGTTACAAGTACAACCACGTCACCGGACGGGCGGAGCTCACCGACTTCTGGAAGGTGCTGACGCAGGACACCACCCTCGTCGTCGTCTTCCACACCCTGACCGCGGCGTTCCTGACCGGTGCCGCCTTCATGGTCGGCGTCGCCGCGTACCACCTGATGCGCAAGAAGCACGTCAAGGTCATGCGGACGTCGCTGCGGCTCGGCCTGGTCACCCTGGTCATCGCCGGCATGCTCACCGCGATCAGCGGTGACTCGCTCGGCAAGGTCATGTTCAAGCAGCAGCCGATGAAGATGGCCTCGGCCGAAGCGCTGTGGGACAAGGCCGCGCCGGCACCGTTCTCGGTCTTCTCGTACGGCGACGTCGCCAAGGGGCACAACAAGGTCGCCATCGAGATAC
This sequence comes from Streptomyces diastatochromogenes, assembly GCA_001418405.1. Lineage (GTDB taxonomy): Bacteria > Actinomycetota > Actinomycetes > Streptomycetales > Streptomycetaceae > Streptomyces > Streptomyces albulus_C. The sequence continues at coordinate 18,263 of LIQL01000062.1, forward strand.
CGGGCCTGCTCTCCTTCCTGGCGCACAGCGACTTCTCCTCGCCGGTCCCCGGCATCAACGACGTCAACAAGGCCGAGCAGCAGAAGTTCGGGCCCGGTGACTACCGGCCCAACATCCCGGTCACCTACTGGGGTTTCCGCTGGATGATCGGCTTCGGGATGACGTCCTTCGTCATCGGTCTGGCCGGCCTGTGGCTCACCCGCAGGAAGTTCTGGCTCGCGCCCGCGCTGCGGACCGGCGACGAGGAACCACCGCACCTCGCGCTCACCAAGGACAAGGTGCTGGGTGAGCGCCTGGCCAAGTGGTACTGGCGACTGGCCTTCGTCACCCTCGGCTTCCCGCTGATCGCCAACTCGTGGGGCTGGATCTTCACCGAGATGGGCCGCCAGCCCTGGGTCGTCTACGGCGTGCTGCGCACCCGTGACGCGGTCTCGCCAGGCGTCACGCAGGGCGAAGTGATCACGTCCCTGGTCGTCTTCACCACGCTCTACGCGATCCTCGCTGTGGTCGAGGTGCGGCTGCTGGCGAAGTACATCAAGGCCGGACCCCAGGAACTCACCGACTCCGACCTCAACCCGCCCACCAAGATCGGTGGAGACTCCACCGACGCCGACCGGCCGATGGCCTTCTCGTACTAGGAGGCGACCGTGCAACTCCACGACATCTGGTTCGTCATCATCGCCTTCCTCTGGACCGGGTACTTCTTCCTGGAGGGCTTCGACTTCGGGATCGGCGTGCTCACCAAGCTGCTCGCCCGGGATCGGAGCGAGCGGCGGGTGCTGATCAACACCATCGGCCCGGTCTGGGACGGCAACGAGGTCTGGCTGCTCAGTGCGGGCGGCGCGACCTTCGCCGCCTTCCCGGACTGGTACGCGACCCTCTTCTCCGGGTTCTACCTGCCCCTGCTGCTGATCCTGGTCTGCCTGATCGTGCGCGGGGTGGCGTTCGAGTACCGCGCCAAGCGGCCCGAGGAGTACTGGCAGCGCAACTGGGAGCACGCGATCTTCTGGACCTCGCTGCTGCCCGCGGTGCTGTGGGGCGTGGCCTTCGGCAACATCGTCCACGGCGTGAAGATCGACGCCCACAAGGAGTACGTCGGCGGCCTGCTCGACCTGCTCAACCCGTACGCGATCCTCGGCGGCCTGGTGACGCTGACGCTGTTCACCTTCCACGGTGCGGTGTTCGCCTCGCTGAAAACCGTGGGGGACATCCGGGAGCGGGCGCGCAGGATGGCGGGTGTCCTCGGACTGATCACCGCCGTGCTCGCGATCGGGTTCCTGGCGTGGACCCAGGCCGACCGGGGGAACGGCAGCAGCCTGGTCGCCATGGTCGTCGCCGTGGTGGCGCTGGTCGCCGCGCTCGGGGCCAACAAGCTCGGGCGTGAGGGCTGGGCGTTCGCGTTCTCCGGGATCACCATCGCGGCGGCGGTCGCCATGCTGTTCCTGACGCTCTTCCCGAACGTCATGCCGTCCACGTTGAACGAGAGCTGGAGCCTCACGGTCAGCAACGCCTCGTCCAGCCCCTACACCCTGAAGATCATGACGTGGTGCGCCGGGATCGCCGCGCCGCTCGTGATGCTCTACCAAGGGTGGACCTATTGGGTGTTCCGCAAGCGGATCGGCACCCAGCACATCGCCGAAGCCCACTAGCTGAGTCCCGCCCCGCCCGGCCAGGGCGGGGCTCGGGAGAACGGAAGGTTTCACGTGAAACCGGTCGACCCGCGCCTGCTCCAGTACGCCCGTGCCACCCGCGGATTCCTCATCGCGGTGGTGGTGCTGGGGCTTGCCGGCGCGGGCCTGGTCATCGGTCAGGCCATGCTGATCGCGGAGATCGTGGTCGGAGCCTTCCAACACGACCTCGCCCTCGACGCGCTGGTCACGCCGGTGGCGTTGCTCGCCGCCATCTCCGTCGGCCGGGGGCTGGTCTCCTGGCTCACCGAACTGGCCGCGCACCGCGCCAGCGCGGCGGTCAAGTCCGAACTGCGGATGCGGCTGATCGAGCGGGCCACGGCGCTCGGCCCCGGGGCTGCGGTCCAGCGCGCGGAGGGGACCGAGGACGCCGGCACCTTGGAGCTGCGGACCGGGGAGCTGACGAACCTGGCCACCCGCGGCATCGACGCCCTCGACGACTACTTCGCCCGGTACCTGCCGCAGTTGGGGCTGGCGGTCGTGGTGCCGATCGCGGTGCTGGTCCGGATCGTCACCGGGGACTGGATCTCCGCGCTGACGATCGTGATCACCCTGCCGCTGATCCCGCTCTTCATGGTCCTCATCGGCTGGGCCACCCAGTCGCGGATGGACCGCCAGTGGCGGCTGCTCGCCCGGCTCTCCGGGCACTTCCTCGACGTCGTCGAGGGCCTGCCGACCCTCAAGATCTTCGGCCGGGCCAAGGCCCAGGCCGCCTCCATCCGCGCGATCACCGACGAGTACCGCCAGGCCACCCTGCGCACCCTGCGGATCGCGTTCCTCTCCTCGTTCGCGCTCGAACTCCTCGCCACCATCTCGGTGGCGCTGGTCGCGGTCGGCATCGGCATGCGCCTGGTGCACGGCGAACTCGACCTCTACACAGGGCTGATGGTGCTGGTGCTGGCGCCCGAGGCGTACCTGCCGCTGCGGCAGGTGGGGGCGCAGTACCACGCGGCGGCCGAAGGGCTCTCGGCGGCGGAGGAGATCTTCGCCGTGCTGGAGACCCGGCCGCGGACGCCCGGCACGGCGCCCGCGCCCGACGGCACCGGGCTGACCGTCGAGCAGCTGGTGGTCCGCCACCCCGGGCGCAGCGCGGCGTCGCTGCCGGCGACCTCGTTCGAGGTCCGGCCCGGCGAGACCGTCGCGCTGGTCGGCCCCTCCGGCGCCGGCAAGTCGACGCTGCTGAGCGTGGTGCTCGGCTTCACCGAACCGTCCGAGGGGCGGGTCCTCGTCGATGGACAGGACGTCGCCGACCTCTCCCCCGCCGACTGGCGCAGCCGGATCGCCTGGGTGCCGCAGCATCCGCACCTCTTCGCCGGCTCCATCGCGGAGAACGTCCGGCTGGTGCGGCCGGACGCCGACGACGCGGCGGTCCGCACGGCGCTGGGCGAGGCCGGCGCGCTGGACTTCGTCGACGCGCTGCCCGACGGGCCGGCCACCCGGCTCGGGGAATCCGGCGCCGGGCTCTCCGCCGGCCAGCGCCAGCGCATCGCGCTCGCCCGTGCCTTCCTCGCCGACCGCCCGGTCGTGCTGCTCGACGAGCCCACCGCCAATCTGGACGGTGAGACCGAGCAGGCCCTGGTCGAGGCGGTGGGCCGGCTCGCGGTCGGGCGCACGGTCCTGATGGTCGTCCACCGGCCGGCGCTGCTGGCGGTGGCGGACCGTACGGTGCGGTTGGCGGCGCCCGAGGTGGCCGACGGGTCCGTGGCACCGGCGGTGGCGGCAGTTTCCGCGCCGGGTCCGGATGCCGGTGCGGTCCCGGCCGCCGGGCCGGTCCCGCCGGTGGTCGGTGGGTCGGAGCAGGGTGGCTCCGTGCCGGGTTCCGCGCGCTCCGCGCTGGGGCGGCTGCGTGGGCTGGCCCGGGCCCGGCGGGCGCGCCTGGGGCTCGCGTTGCTGCTCGGCAGCCTCGCCCTGGGCTGCGCGGTGGGCCTGATGGCGACCTCCGGCTGGCTGATCTCGCGGGCCTCGCAGGAGCCGCCGGTGCTGTATCTGATGGTGGCGGTGACCGCGACCAGGGCGTTCGGCATCGGCCGGGCGGTCTTCCGGTACGCCGAGCGACTGGTGGCGCACGACGCGGTGTTCCGGATGCTCGCCGACGTCCGGGTGGCCGTCTTCCGACGGTTGGAACGGCTGGCCCCGGCCGGACTCAAGGAGCGCCGCCGCGGCGATCTGCTGTCGCGGCTGGTCGCGGACGTCGATGCGGTGCAGGACTACTTCCTTCGCTGGTTGCTGCCCGTCGGGGCGGCACTGCTGGTCGGCGTGGGCACCGTCGCGTTCACCGGCTGGCTGCTGCCGGAAGCCGGGGTGATCCTCGCGGGCGGACTGCTGCTCGCCGGGGCCGGGGTGCCCGCGCTGTCGAGCGCGCTGGCCCGGCGTGCGGAGCGCCGGCTGGCCCCCGCCCGAGGGGTGCTCGCCACCCGGGTCGTCGATCTCCTCACCGGTACCGCCGAGTTGACGGTCGCCGGGGCCCTCGGGGCCCGCACGGAGGGGGTGCGCCGCGCGGACCGGGACCTGACCCGGATCGCCTCGCGTTCGGCCACCGCGGCCGGGGCGGGGGCCGGCCTCTCGGCGCTGCTGTGCGGGCTGACCGTGGCCGCCGCCGCGGTGGTGGGCATCCAGGCCGTGCACGCGGGTCGGCTGGCCGGCGTGGAACTGGCCGTCATCGTGCTCACCCCGCTCGCCGCGTTCGAGGCGGTCGCCGGGCTGCCGCTGGCCGCGCAGTACCGGCGCCGCACCCGGCACGCCGCGGACCGGGTCTTCGAGGTGCTGGACGCGCCGGCGCCGGTCCGTGAGCCGGACGCCCCCGTGGCCGCGCCCGACGCGCCGTTCCCGCTGACCGTGAGCGGTCTGACCGCACGTCACCCCGGGCAGGAGGAACCGGCGCTGGACGGCGTCGGCTTCACCCTGGCACCGGGCCGCCGGCTCGCCGTCGTCGGCCCGTCCGGATCCGGCAAGACCACGCTCGCGCAGGTGCTGTTGCGCTTCGTGGACCGCGAGTCGGGGACCTACACCCTGGCCGGGACGGACGCGCAGGAGATGGCCGGTGACGCGGTGCGACGGCTGGTGGGGCTGTGCGCGCAGGACGCGCACCTCTTCGACAGCTCGCTGCGGGAGAACCTCCGGCTCGCCCGGCGGGACCGCAGCGCCGGTGCGGGCGGTGCCGACGACCAGGACCTCTGGGACGCGCTCGACCGGGCGCGGCTGGCGGACTGGGTCCGTGGGCTGCCCGACGGCCTGGACACCATGGTCGGGGAGCACGGCGCCCGGCTCTCGGGCGGCCAGCGGCAGCGGCTCGCCCTGGCGCGGGCCCTGCTCGCGGACTTCCCGGTGCTCGTGCTGGACGAGCCGGCCGAGCACCTCGACCTGGCCACGGCCGACGCGCTGACCGCCGATCTGCTGGCGGCCACCGAGGGCCGGACCACGCTGCTGATCACGCACCGGCTCGCCGGGCTGGACGCGGTCGACGAGGTGTTGGTGCTGGATCGCGGCCGGGTGGCGCAGCGCGGTGCTTACGCGGAGTTGGCCGCGGTCGACGGTCCGTTCCGGCGGATGCTGGAGCGTGAGCGGGCGGTGGACGCGGCGTATCCGCGGATGGTGACCGGCGGGGACGGGAGCGCGCGGGAGGATGCCGAGCGGGTGCCCGCGGGGGCGTCCGCCGGTGCAGGCGCTGACGTGTCCGCGTTCTCGGGATGACGGTCGGGACCGGCGCCGGGCCCGGGAGGGCGCGGGCCGGTCGTCCGTGGGGGGCGGGCCCGCGCCGGAGAACTGAACTTTCCCCTGAAATGGCCCCTTATTAGGCTCGGGGCATGGCAGTCACGGCAGGATCGCCCCCAGACCCCGTGGACACCGCACGCGCCGGTGGACGCCCGGACCCCATGGACGCCGCCACCGAGGCCACCCGCAGCCTCCAGGGACTGTCGTCCGAGCTGACCGCCCGGGTCCCACAGCTGTTGGAGGCGATGCGCACGGTCGGCGCCGGGCTGGACCTGCACATCACCCTGGACCGGATCGTGGAGACCGCCGCCGAGCTCGCCGATGCGCGCTACGCCGCGATCGGGATCATCGACGACGCCCGGGAAGGGTTGTCGGACTTCGTGACCTACGGCGTCACCGGTGAGCAGCACGAACGCATCGGCGCGCTGCCCGACGGCCAGAAGGGCCTGCTCGGTGCGCTGATCCACGACCCGAAGCCGGTGCGGCTGGCGGACCTCACCCAGGACCCCCGCTCGGCGGGCTTCCCGCCCGGTCACCCGCCGATGCGGTCGTTCCTCGGGGTGCCGATCCGCGTTCAGGGCGAGATCTACGGCAACCTCTACCTGACCGAGAAGCGCGGCGGCGAGTTCAGCGAAGAGGACCTGCACATGGTGCGGGTGCTGGCCACCGAGGCCGGGATCGCGATCGGCAACGCCCGGTTGTACGCCGCGACCCGGCAGCGGGAGCGGTGGATCGACGGTTCGGTGGCGGTGACCACCGAGCTGCTCGCCGGCAGCGACGTCGACGACGCGCTCGCGGTCGTCGCCGAACAGGCCAGGAAGCTGGCGGATTCGACGGCCGGCATCGTGCTGCTGCCGGACGAGGACGGCGGGTTGGAGGTCGTCGCGGTGTCGGCCGACGACCCGACAGGAATCCTGGGGACCCAGATCCCGCCCGACAGCCCGGTGACCGAGCAACTCCTCGCCGGCGAACCGGTCTTCGTGGACGACTCGGCCAGCGATCCGCGGATGGTCACCGATCTCGCGCCGCGGTTCGGCCCCAGCATGCTGCTGCCGCTCAAGAGTGGTGGGCGGGTGCTCGGCACCCTCGCCACACCGCGGGGCCGTGGCGCCCGGGCGTTCTCCGCCGCCGAGCGGACCCTCGCCACGCAGTTCGCCGCACAGGCCGCGCTGGCGCTGGTGCTGGCCGACGCGCAGCGCGACCGGGAGCGGCTGGCGGTCTACGAGGACCGCGACCGGATCGCCCGTGACCTGCACGACCTCGTGATCCAGCGGCTGTTCGCGACCGGGATGATGTTGGAGAGCGCGCAGCGCAAGACCGTGGTGCCGGAGGTGGCCCGGCGGGTCGGCAAGGCCATCGACGAACTCGACATCACCATCCAGGAGATCAGGACCGCGATCTTCGCCCTCCAACAGAGCCCGGCCGAGGCGCCGTCGGGGCTCCGGACCCGGGTCCTGCGGGAGATCGGCACGGCTGCCGTACCGCTCGGCTTCCAGCCGTCGGCGCAGTTCGTCGGCCCCGTGGACTCCCGAGTCGGGGAGCGGGCCGGCAAGAACCTGATCGCCGCGCTGCGGGAGGCGTTGTCGAACGCCTTCCGGCACGCCGGGGCATCCCGGATCGAGGTGGTGATCGACGCGACGGCCAGCTTGCCGGACGGCACTCCCGGTGTCCGGTTGACCGTCGCCGACGACGGGGTGGGGATTGCGCGGGGCGGGCGTCGCAGCGGCCTCAAGAACCTCGCCAAGCGGGCGGAGTCGCTGGGTGGGTCAAGCACATACGGTCCCGGGCTGGGCGAGGAGGACGGGGGGACGATGGTGACCTGGGAGGCGCCGCTTTAGGGGGAACGGGGGCGATGGCTGCCCCGGCCGGACGCGTGGTTTCACGTGAAACGGCCTTCTCTTTCCCGGAGTTGATCGTTTCACGTGAAACATCTCGGTCCGGGAAGCTGGCGTGGTTTCACGTGAAACCACGCGCACTGCGTGGAACTGCTGAATGAACGCGTCAGCTGAGCGAGGGCGTCAACCAGCGGTCCGTTGTTCCTCCGGGACCGATGGCACCGTCCCCGACGTTCTCACCGCTGGCGCAGGATCTGCTCGATCACGGCGGCCACGCCGTCGTCGTTGTTGGACGCCGTGCGACCCGTCGTCGCCGCCAGCACGTCCGGGTGGGCGTTGGCCATGGCGTAAGAGGCGCCTGCCCAGGTGAGCATCTCGATGTCGTTCGGCATGTCACCGAAGGCGACCACCTCGTCCGGCGAGATCCCGCGCTCCGCGCAGCAGCGGGCCAGGGTGCCGGCCTTGCTGACGCCCAGGCCGCTGATCTCCAGGAGCGCGGTGGGGCTGGACCGGGTGAAGGACGCCAGGTGGCCAGAGGTGGCTCGGGCGAGGGTGAGGAAGGCGTCGGGGTCCAGCTCGGGGTGGTGCGCCAGCAGCTTGAGCACCGGGTGGTCGCAGGCGCTGCCGACACCGTTCGTCGGACCGGGTCTGGACGGTGCGGCGAAACCCTCGGCGAGGAGCTTCTCCGCGGGCGCGATGACCGCGGCCGGGTCGAGGAGGAAGGGCGGGTACTGCGGCTCGTAGTGGATGCCGCTGGTGCGCTCCACGGCGAAGGTGGTGCCGGGAGCGGCTTCGCGCAGGGCGTGGACGACGTCGAGCGCCACCGTGTGGTCCAGCGGGCTGACCTCGACGATCCGGTTCTCCCGGTGCAGATCGACGACGGCCGCGCCGTTCGCACAGATCGCCAGGCCGTGGCCGTGCACGTGATCGCTGACCACGTCCATCCAGCGAGCCGGACGCCCGGTGACGAAGAACACCTCGATGCCCGCCTTCTCGGCGGCGGCGAGCGCGGCGATCGTCCGGCCGGAGACCGTCTTGTCGTCGTGCAGCAGGGTGCCGTCGAGATCGGTGGCGATCAGCCGGGTGGGCCGGGGCGGCGTGGCGGGGGCATCAGTCACGGGGCCATCTTCGCGTACCGGCACGTACAGGCGTGCGGTGGGTGGCGGACCGGAGTCCGGTGCCCAGGCGGCCGGGCGGGGTTTCCGCGGCGCCCCCGTACGCTCGAATGCATGCGAGTGAGCACTGTGATCCTGCCTGTCCGCCGCTGGTCCGAAGGCGGGAAGGAGACCTGGCAGCGCGCCGAGGAACTCGGGTTCCACGCTGCGTACACGTACGACCACCTTTCCTGGCGGGACTTCCGCGACCAGACCTGGTTCGGCGCCCTCCCGACGCTGACCGCGGCCGCCACCGCGACCTCCCGGATGCGACTGGGCACCCTCGTCACCTCGCCGAACTTCCGGCACCCGGTCACCCTCGCCAAGGAACTGATCTCCCTCGACGACATCAGCGCGGGCCGCGTCACGCTGGGCATCGGCGCCGGCGGCAACGGCTTCGACGCGACCGCGCTGGGCCAGGAGCCCTGGTCGCCGCGGGAGCGGGCCGACCGCTTCGCCGAGTTCACGGCGCTGCTGCACCAGCTGCTGACCCAGGACGCCGTCTCGCACCGAGGCACGCACTACTCCGCGGACGAGGCACGCAACGTCCCCGGCTGCGTGCAGCGGCCGCGGCTGCCGTTCGCGGTGGCGGCCACCGGCCCGCGCGGGCTGAAGCTGGCGGCCCGCTACGGCCAGGCGTGGGTGACCACCGGTGACCCCAAGGTGTCGAACGCGGGCGGCACCCCGGCCGAGTCGCGGGAGGCCATCCGCAGGCAGGTCGACGGCCTGGCCAAGGCGTGTGCGGACCAGGGCCGTGACCTCGACGAACTCCAGAAGATCATGCTGACCGGCTTCACCCCGGACCAGCCGCTGGACTCCTTGGACGCCTTCGTGGACTTCGCCGGCCGCCATGCCGAGCTGGGCATCGACGAACTGGTCGTCCACTGGCCGATCGCCGATTCGATCTTCGCCACCGACCCGGCGGTCTTCGAGCGGATCGCCACCGAGGGGCTCGCCCAGCTCGGCGCGTAGCCGCGTCCGGCTGCGCATCCTGGTGCGCCCTGGCCTCCGGCCGGGGCTTTACCCGGTATATAGCCACCAAGAGGGAGAATTGGGGCAGCGGCGCAGTGTGCGAGACCTGGCGCCCGTCGGATGACGGCGCGTGCCCGGGTCGGCGCACTGCGCGAAGTGCGGTGCGTAATGGAGGAGCCATGGCACAGACCCGATTCGCCCCGGACCGTGGGCTGACCTCGCGCATGGTCATGACGATGTTCTTCATCGGGCTGCTGTACGTCGTGGTCGTCAGTGCGCTGGTGGTGCTGCTCAAGGGCGCCTGGGTGGTGGTCCTGTTGATCGCCGGGGCCATGTTCGTCGCCCAGTTCTGGTTCAGCGATCGGATCGCGGCCTTCAGCATGGGGGCGCACGAGGTCACGCCGGAGCAGGCGCCTGAACTGCACGGCGCCGTGGACCGGCTCTGCGCGCTGGCCGACATGCCCAAGCCGAGGGTCGCGATCGCCGAGTCGGACGTGCCGAACGCCTTCGCCACCGGCCGCAACCAGAAGAACTCCATGGTCTGCGCCACGACCGGGCTGCTCAGGCGGCTGGAGCCGGAGGAGCTGGAGGGCGTCCTGGCGCATGAGCTCTCCCACGTCGCCCATCGCGACGTCGCGGTGATGACCATCGCTTCGTTCCTCGGCGTCCTGGCCGGCATCATCACCCGCGCCGCCCTGTGGAGCGGCGTCGGGCGCAACAACCGGGACCAGAACGCCGCCATCGCGGTGCTGATCGTCACCGCCGTCAGCGTCGTCGTGTACGCCATCAGCTTCCTGCTGACCCGGCTGCTCTCCCGCTACCGCGAACTGTCCGCGGACCGGGCCGCGGCGATACTGACCGGTCGCCCCTCGGCGCTGGCGTCCGCCCTGACGAAGGTCACCGGCCAGATCGCACGGATCCCCACCGAGGACCTCCGCAAGGCCCAGCCGTTCAACGCCTTCTACTTCGCCCCGGCGTTCAACAAGGAGAGCTTCAGCCAGCTGCTGTCGTCGCACCCCACGCTGGAGCAGCGGCTCGACCAGCTGGGCCGGATAGCGGCGCAGTTGGGGCGGCCGTGAACGGCTGCCGGCGGGACGGCAGTGACCGACGCACGGCGAAGTTTCCCGTGAAGCAGCTCGCCGCGTCACCGGAGCGAAGGATCAAGGAGTAAGCCGCGCATGGGATTTCTGGACGCCATCCTCGGCCGTAGCAAGCCGGTACGCCCGGATCTGGACCAGCTGTTCGCGCTGCCGTCCGCCGCGGTCACCCTGCAGGCCGCGGCGGGGTTCCTCCCCACCGGGCTGGGGTCGGTGTGTTTCGCGAGCGTCGAGGGCGGCGCCTTCTCCCGCATCCAGGACGAGGCGCGAGCGCTGCTGGACGGCTCGGTGGAGTTCACGCAGGACGCGTACGGCTACACGTGGTTGTTGGTGCGGCATGCCCCGGAGGACGTGGCGGGCCTGGTCAACGATCTGCACGCGGTCAACACGTCGCTGGAAGAGGCGGGGTTCGGGCCGCAGTTGCTCTGCTCCCTGATCGGGTTCCGCGATGAGCGGCAGCGGTCGTTGGCGCTGGTCTATCTCTACAAGCGCGGCACGTTCTATCCCTTCGCGCCGCGACCCGAGGGTGGCGAGAAGCGGGACAACCCGCTCGAACTCCAGGTCCGAGCGATGCTCGGGGACGATCTGACGGTCGAGAAGGACCTGTCCCGGTGGTTCCCGGTGTGGGGAGCGCCCGGCCTTTGACCTGTGCGTTTCCTGAGAGGGAGATCAGCCGGGGAAGCGGAGGAACTCCGGCGGGACCCGTTCGGTCAGCCAGACCCCGTTGGCGCTGATGTGGAAGACGTGACCGGCCCGGTGCATCGCGCCCGCGTCGACCGTCAGCACGACCGGAGTGCCGCGCCGTGCGCCCACGCGGGTCGCGGTCTCGCGGTCCGGTGAGAGGTGCACGGCATGTCGGGACATCGGGCGCAGCCCCTCGCGCCGGATGGCGGCGATGCTCCGCTCCACCGTGCCGTGGAAGAGGAAGCCGGGCGGCACCGCCGGCGGCAGTCCGAGGACGATGCGGACGGAGTGGCCCTGACAGGCGCGGATGCGGTCGTGCTCCAGGGCGTAGCGCTGCTTGTCGTTGTCGGCGACCACGGTCTCCAGCTCCGCTCGGGAGAACCGGAAACCGTGTCGCGCGGCGGCGTCGATCAGCTCCGCCACGGGAACCCAGCCGTGGGCGTCGAGGGTGATGCCGATCCGCTCCGGCTCGTGGCGCAGGTGTTTCGCCAGGTACTTCGAAATGCGCACGGAGCGCTGGTGGTTCATGGCTTCAGCATGCCGCTGCGTTCGTGCGCGGCACCCGAAATTCGGCGGGGGGGGGCGGACGGGCCGCGCGTCACCGCCGTCAGTGGGCGCGCAGGCGACGGTGAGCGTCGGGCGCCGCCCTCACGCGTCGTCGGGCCGCTCGGGGGCCGGCTCCCCGTCCAGCTCCGTCTGCTCCGCCTCGTGCCGGGCGCGGGCCAGCTCGCTGGCCTTCCTGGCCTTGGCGCTGGTCACCTCGTCGGCGGCCCAGCGGGCCCATTCCTCCATCGTCGCGGACAACCGCAGGCCGTACTCCAGCGCGATCTGCCCGTAGACAGAGATCATTTCGTCGTCCCACTCGGTGCTTTCGTCGACCTGCTTGTAGGTCTCGTGCGCGCGGGCGGCGGCCTCGGCCTGCGTGAGGAGGTAGGTGCGCGCCTCGAGCGGGGTGAGGATGCCGAGGAAGAACACCCGCAGCAGGGCGTCGTGGCGCTGCTGGCCGATGGGTGCGACCTCGGTGAGCCAGTGGCGCAGCTCGGTCAGGCCGTCGTGGGTGATCGCGTATTCCTTGCGGCCGCGCGGGCCCTGGGCGGCGACCTCGACCAGGCCGGCGGTCGTGAGCTTGTTCAGTTCGCCGTAGACCTGGCTCTGGGTCGCCGGCCAGACGCTGGTGAGTGAGGCGTTGAACAGCTTCATCAGGTCGTAGCCGCTCGCCGGGGACTCGGAGAGCAGGCCCAGCACGGCATGTCTCAGGCTCATGACTCGCACTTTACCTTCCACAGTCGACATGTCAAAGCTGGACTTTCCAACTTCGACATGTCAGTGTTGGAATGTCGCCGGGATGGGAACGCCGCTCCCGACGCAGCTGCAGCCGCGCCCGCCGGCCGGTGCGGCGTCGACCAGTCGCCCGATGCGATCGGGCGCGACCGAAATGGGGGGATCATGAATTACCTGCGGAGCTTCGTTCCATGGCTGGTCTTCGCGGGGGTGTCCACGGCCGGCTGGCAGTGGGGGGCGCTCGCCGGACTGGTGGCCTCGGTGGCGCTGCTGATAGCGGACCGCGCCGCGGGACTCGACCTGGAATCCCGGCTGTTGGAGTACGGCACCATCGTCTTCTTCACGGGCCTGACCGCCGTCGCCTTCGCTCGCCCCGACAGCGGCGTCGAGGCGTACAGCAGCGCCCTGTCAGTGGGGTGGCTCGCGCTCATCGCCTGGGTCTCGCTTGCCGTGCGGCGCCCCTTCACCATGGCGATCGCCCGCCGGATGGCACCGCCCGAGGTCTGGCGCACCCCGCTGTTCCGGCGCATCAACATCGCCATCACCGGGGCATGGGCCCTGTCCTTCACCCTCAGCGCTGCCGCCCAGGTCGTGATGGCCGCCTACGGCCTCGGCGCGACCCTCTCGGTCCTCGTGCAGATCGCCGGATTCGTCCTTCCCCTCCGATTCACCGCCGTCTATCCGGACCGGGCACGGGCCCGCTTCCTGCAGCAGTCCGGAGCGCGGCTCGACGCCCAGGGAGGCATGACCTCATGAGCACATCTCCGTCCACCACGGTGTCCGCCGCGTCGGCCGCACCGCCGCACCTGGCCGGCAACTTCGCCCCGGTCACCGACGAACTGACCGCCTACGACCTCCCGGTCACCGGCTCCATCCCGACGGAGCTCACCGGCTGGTACCTGCGCAACGGTCCCAACCCGCAGGACGCCGACAGCCCGCACTGGTTCTTCGGGGACGGCATGGTCCACGGCGTGCGTCTGGAGGGCGGACGGGCCGTCTCGTACCGCAACCGCTGGGTGCGCACCTCGACCTTCGTCGACCGCGTCCGCGTCATCGACGAGCAGGGTCACCACGACCCGACCGCCGGGGTCGCCAACACCCACGTCGTCCGGCACGCCGGTCGCACGCTGGCGCTGGTCGAATCGTCCTTCCCCTACGAGATCGACTGCCGACCCGGGCACGAGTTGGAAACGGTCGGACCCCACGACTTCGGCGGCCGACTCACCACGGCCATGACCGCCCACCCCAAAACCTGCCCCACCACCGGTGAGCTGCACTTCTTCGGCTACGGCCATTCCGCGGGCCGCTACCTGACCTATCACCGCGCCGACGCCGCAGGGGAGTTGGTGCTCAGCCGCCCGATCGACGTCCCGGCTGCCACGATGATGCACGACTTCCATCTGACGGCCCGCCACATCGTCTTCATGGACCTCCCGATGGTCCACGACCGTCAACGTCCCGGCATGCCGTATCGCTGGGATCCGGAGTACGGGGCCCGCTTGGGAGTGCTGCGCCGGGACGATCCGCACGGCGAGGTCCGCTGGCTGGCCATCGATCCCTGCTACGTCTTCCACGCGCTGAACGCCCATGACGACGGCGATCACCGGATCGTTCTCCACGTCTCCCGCTACGCCGCGCTGGACGGCCGCTCGACCCCCTGCCTCTGGCGCTGGACCATCGATCTCGCCACCGGCACCGTGGCCGAGGAGCAAATCGACGACCAGGTAGGTGAGTTCCCCCGAATAGACGACCGGCTCGCCGGGCAGCCCGCCCGCTTCGGTCACGTCACCTCCGCCGACGGACCCGGCACCGGCGGACGCCCCGGCGCGCTGCTCCGCTACGACCTGAGTACCGGCGCGGCGGCGCGGTACGACTTCGGGCCGGGACGCACCCCGGGCGAGGCCGCGTTCGCCCCCGCCGACGACCGGCCGGGCGGACCGGGCTGGCTGATCACCTACGTCTATGACGCGACGAGCGACACCAGTGACCTGGTGATCCTCGACGCGGACGACCTCACGGCCGGCCCGGTCGCCACGGTGTCCCTGCCTCGCCGGGTGCCGTACGGCTTCCACGGCAACTGGCTGCCGGACCCGGCCGTGTGACGCCCCCCCCGGAGGGGCGGTCAGGCGGGAGGGCCCGCCCGGCGTGATCCTTGACAACTGCACAGTGCGGCAAGCCGGAGCTGCCCTGGGGAAGGGCCCAGTACGGGAGGGGGCGCGGGTAGGGGCCAGACGCCCGTAGGCGCACGGCGGGCAGTCAGGAATGGGGCGCGTCCCCCTCGGCCGGACGGGGTTCCCGGGCGGCTGCGGTCAGGGCGTCCATGGTGCGGGCCTGCACCTCGCGCTGGGCGGCGACGGCGATGAAGGCGGCCGTGTGCTGCGGCCCGACCAGCTCGCGTACGGCCTGGACGGACGCGGTGGGCAGCGACACGGCCTCGGTGTCGGGCGCGGGACAGGGGTCCGCGACGGGTTCGGAACTCGCTGCCTCCGGCAGGTGCCCTGGCCCGTCCTCGGTCCCCCTCGTGGGCCTTCCGCCGGCGTCCCGTCCATCCGGGACTGGCGGCTCGGGCCACCGCACGGCCGCCCCCGAGGCGCTGCCCGATCGTTCCGTCGGAGGGCTGTCGTATTCCGGCTGGCCGGGCGCCAGTGCCTCGGTGAGGTGGTGACGGATGTACCGGGTGGCCAGGGTGCGCATGGCGCGGGCCAGTTCGGCGTCGATGGTCTGTTGGGCGAGCGGTCGCAGGCGGCGTACCAACGCGGTGGCCTCCGCCGTCTCGGCCTCGGTGGGGGCATGGTGGAGGAACGTCCGGAAGACGTGCTCGGTGGTGAAGTCCAGGAAACGCGAGGCGATGTGCTCGACCTGGCCGCGCACCTCCCGCAGGTGCTCGGAGATCGCCAGGAGCGGGACGCCCGCGGAGTGCAGTTCGGCGGCGACGGCGAGTTCCTGGGGGCTGGGGACCAGGAACTCGTCGTCCCGGCCGGGGACGCGCTCCAGGACGCCCAGGTCGACGGCCTCGGCCACCGCTCGCTCGTCGGGGGTGCCGCCGAAGGCGGCGTCGAGGTCGGTGCGGGTGATGCGGGTCGGCTTCTCGTCGGTCCATGGCCCGTCGATCTCGGCGACCAGGCCCAGGACGCCGCCCAGGTCCCGTCCGGCGTCCCAGGCTTCGAGGAGTTCCTTGATGCTGGCGAGGGTGTAGCCGCGGTCGAGCAGGTCGGCGATCTGGCGAAGCCGCGCCAGGTGGGCGTCGCCGTACACGTTGGCGCGGCCGCGGCGTTCAGGGCGGGGGAGCAGCCCCCGGTCCTGGTAGGCGCGGATGGTCCGGACCGTGGCGCCGGTGAGATGGGCCAGGTCCTCGATCCGGTACTCGGCCGTCGGCGGCTGCTCGGTCGTCACTGCGGTGCTCCTTACGGGCGGCTCCCCTCCGAGGAGGGCCGATGTGCCGGTCAGCCGTCACGGGACGGCTGCCTACGTGGCGGTTGCCTGCGGGTCGCCGGGTCGCCGGGTCGCTGGGTCGCCGGGTCGCTGGGTCGCCGGGCCGGGGCGCCGCGGACCTCGGCAGCGGCACTGTTGACCGTGCCACGGGCCGGGCGCGGCGGTGCCACGATACGGCTGCCCGGCTGCCTGCTCCGAAGCCCGCGGCGAACACCGGGCCCGGCCGAGCAGCGCCCGGGTGGGGACTGGCTAGCGGAGCGCCGCGCGGCCCACCGCACCCGCTGCGGCGCGGGCGGCCGGGGAGGAGGCGAGGTAGGCGATGGCGGCACGGAGCGATCCTTCCTGCGACGGGTGGTAGGAGCGCCGCAGGTAGCGGGGGATCGCCGCGCCCAGTTCCCGCCAGGTGGGCAGCAGCCCCTTGCGCACCGCGCGGTTGTGCTCGCGGAGCGAGTAGCGGGCGGGAGCGGCCAGTTGGGGGTCGTGCCGGAGCAGGTAGGCCGTGCCCCAGGCCCAGAGGTACAGCAGGACGGGGGCCGTCACGCCCATGGCCAGGACACGGCGGGCGTAGCGGGCGGGGTCCTGGCCGCCGGCGTGCTGGTACATGTCGAAGGCGACCGCGCGGTGCTCGACCTCTTCGGCGCCGTGCCAGCGGAGCAGGTCGAGCATCACCGGGTCCGGGTCGGCGCGGTTCAGTCCGTCGGCGGCCAGGACCCAGGTTCCGAGCACCGCGGTGAACTGCTCGATGGCGGCGATCAGGGCCAGCCGGAAGCGCAGCCACTCCCGTTCGGGGATCGGGACGCCGAAGGGGGGCCGGTCCCCCAGGAGGTGCTCGAAGAGGAAGTCGACGTGCCGGGTGTAGGGGGCGGTGGCAAGGCCCTGGTGGGCGAGGTGGTCCAGGACATAGAAGTGCTGGACGCTGTGGGTGGCCTCCTGGCCCATGAACCCCTTGACGTCCTGGAGAAGTTGATCGTCCTCGACCAGGGGGAGGGCCTCCTTGAAGACCTTCACGAACCACCGCTCACCGGCGGGGAGCAGCAGGTGGAGCACGTTGATCACATGGGTGGCGGTGGGTTCGTCCGGTATCCAGTGCAGCGGGGTCTCGCGCCAGTCGAAGGAGACTCGGCGGGGCGCGATGGGGTGGTGCTCCTGGGCGTGTGACGTGCTCATCGGCAGCTCCTGACGTGCGGGATTCTCCTGATCTCGGGTTGGCGGCCGGACCGGTGGCGTCCGGCCCGGCCGCCACCCGGCACGGGCCGTGGGGCGCCTGCGGGGCTTGGGCGAGCGGCGCGGCTACACCGGGGGTTCGATGCGGGCGAGGGCGCGCAGCGCCCGTGGGGTGAAGCGGGACAGCAGGTGGGCGCCGCGCGCCTCGGGGGTGACCGGGACCACCGCCTGGTTGCGGACCACCGCGCGCAGGATGGCGTCGGCGACCTTCTCCGGCGGGTAGTTGCGCATCCCGTACATCCGCGCGGCCTTGGCCTGGCGGCGCTTCTCCTCCTCGGCGGAGACCCCGGCGAAGCGGGCGGTGCCGGTGATGCCGGTGTTGACGAGGCCGGGGCAGATGGCGGTGACGCCGATGCCCCGCCCGGCCAGTTCGGCGCGCAGGCACTCGCTGAGCATCAGGACCGCCGCCTTGGAGGTGCTGTAGGCGGGCAGGATCCGCGACGGTTGGAAGGCGGCGGCCGAGGCGGTGTTGACGATGTGACCGCCCTGGCCGCGGTCCACCATCCGCTTGCCGAAGATCCGGCAACCGTGGATGACGCCCCACAGGTTGACGTCCAGGACCTTCTTCCAGTCCTCGGTGGTGGTGTCCAGGAAGGCGCCGGAGAGCCCGATGCCGGCGTTGTTGACCAGCACGTCGACGGTGCCGTACTCGGTGTCCACCTTGTCGGCGAGCTTCTCCATCGCCGCCTCGTCCGAGACGTCGACGGCCTCGCCCCAGGCCGCCGGGGCGCCGATCAGCCGGGCCATCTCGGCGGTGCGGGCGGCGCCCTCGGCGTCCCGGTCGACGGCGACGATCCGCGCACCGGCCTCCGCGAACGCGAACGCGGTGGCCCGGCCGATCCCGCTGGCCGCGCCGGTCACCAGGACCAGCTGCCCGCCGAAGCGGTCGGCGTGCGGGCCGGCGGCCACGACGTCCTTCGCCGGGTCGCCCTCCTCCTTCGCGGTGATGAACGCGCCGATCCAGGAGACGAGTTGGTCCGGCCTGGTGCGTGGCACCCAGTGCTTGGCCGGGAGCGAGCGGCGCACCAGTTGGGGCGCCCACTGGTCGAGGTCGTCGTAGAGGCGCTGGGAGAGGAAGGCGTCGCCGGTCGGGGTGATGAGCTGGACCGGGCAGTGCGCGTAGGCGTCGGGGCGGGGGCGGCGCAGGCGGGCGCGGACGTTGTCGCGGTAGAGCCAGGCGCCGTGGGCCGCGTCGGTGGGCAGCGAGGCGGTGGGGTAGTCGCCGTCGGGCACCTTCTCCACCCGTTGCAGGATGCCCGGCCACCGCTTGCCGAGCGGGCCCTTCCACGCCATTTCGGGCAGTGCGGGGGTGTGCAGCAGGTAGACGTACCAGGACTTGGCGCCCTGGTTGAGCAGTTGGGCGGCGCGTCCCGGGGTGGGGCGTGCCATCCGCTTCTTGATCCAGTGCCCGAAGTGGTCGAGGGACGGGCCGGACATGGAGGTGAAGGAGGCGATCCGGCCCTCGGTGCGTCGCACGGTGGCGAACTCCCAGCCCTGGACGGAGCCCCAGTCGTGGCCCACGAGGTGGACCGGCCGGTCGGGGCTGACCGCGTCCGCCACGGCCAGGAAGTCATCTGTCAGCTTCTCCAGGGTGAAGCCGCCGCGCAGCGGTCGCGGTGCGGTGGAGCGTCCGCAGCCGCGGACGTCGTAGAGCACCACGTGGAAGCGTTCGGCAAGGCCGCGGGCGACCTCCGACCAGACCTCCTTGCTGTCCGGATAGCCGTGCACCAGCACCACGGTGGGCCGGTCGGGGTCGCCGAGTTCGGCGACGCACAGGTCGATCCCGCCGGTGTGCACCCGGCGCTCCCGGGCGTCCGGGAGTCCGGTGCCGGCCGCCGACGGCCGCCCTGCGCCCCGTTCCTGTCCGCGGCCCTGGCCTCGGCCCTGGTGTTCGTGCCGTCCACGTCCGGTCTTCACGCGGCCTTCTCCTCCTGCCAGCGCCGCACGTGCGGCAGATCGTCGTCCAACCAAAAGGCGCTTTCCTGCGGGTCCTTGGAGTCCGTGACGACCAGGATCTCCTCGAACTTCGCTCCCGTTCCCCGGAAGCCGAGGTGGGGTTCGACCGCCCACAGCCCGGGCTGCGGAGGGTGGTCGGAGAAGGTGTACGGACTCCACAGCGGGGACCAGCCGTCCCGGTGGCCGTGCAGCGCGTCGGAGGCGAGGCCCTTGAGGGACTGGGTGCCGAACCCGAAGAGGGTGGGGGACCAGCGGCGCTGCCGGACGCGGTCGACCTTGTGCGCGATGACGCCGAAGGGGTAGGCGCGGTGGCGGTTGGCGTAGCCCTGCCGCACCATCAACCGGTCGACGTCCTGGTAGATCTCGCGCAGCGGGCGCCGCTCGCGGACCTCGCGCAGGATCAGCTCGCGGTGGGCTTCGAGATCGGCCAGCAGCCGGTCGTGCACGGGGTTGAGGCCCAGGCAGCCGGAGTAGCCGATGTCGGCGGTGTAGCCGTTGAGGACCGGTGCCATGTCGAGGATGAACGGCATCCCCGGCTCCAGTTCGCGGTGGGTGGGGAAGAACTGCAGCGGCACGCGGAAGTTGACGAACGCGGTGCGGTCGCCGAACCACGCGAACGGCAGGTGGAACCAGTCCCGTACACCGCGCTCGCGCAGCCACTCGCGTTGCATCCGCGCCGCGGCGCGCTCGGTGACCCCGGGTTTGAGCTGGGCGGCCACCGCTTCCGCGCAGGCGTAGGCGAGCCGCTGCACCTCCCGGAATCCCCTGAGCTCGGCGGTGCGTCCTCCCGTTGCTGCTGAGGTCGCTGAGGTGACTGAGGCCATCGCCAACCGTCCGTCCGTAAGCGGTCCATCGCGGTACGTGCCCGTAACTTGCCACTGATGAATGTGACAATGACTGGAGGCTGCGTCAAGGGTGCGCGGCCGACGAGCCCCACGACACGGCGCGACGGCGGGGCGCGCGGCGGCGGCGACGGCACGGCGCGACGGCGGAGGCGCAAGAAGAGGGCCGCCGGGAAGGCCCGGGAACGCCCGAGGTGAGGGCCGAAAGCACCGTTCGATCCCGGTTCCCGTGCCGCTGAAGCAGGAGAACCCCTACGGGCATGTCGTACCGGAGGGGTAGGCGAAGACCACCGCAGGGGTTGACGACGGGTGTGGTGGGCGCCACTACCGTCGAACACGTGACTGTGATCGTGACCGAAAGCCTGACCAAGCGGTACCCGCGGGTGACCGCCCTGGACCGGCTCTCCGTTGACATCGCCCCCGGCGTAACGGGCCTGGTGGGTGCCAACGGCGCCGGAAAGTCGACCCTGATCAAGATCCTCCTCGGGCTGGCTCCCGCCACCGAGGGGACCGCCCACGTCCTCGGACTGGACGTGACCAAGGACGGCAGCAGCATCCGTGAGCGGGTCGGCTACATGCCCGAGCACGACTGCCTGCCGCCGGACGTCTCCGCGACCGAGTTCGTGGTGCACATGGCCCGGATGTCCGGTCTGCCGCCGACCGCCGCCCGGGAGCGCACCGCCGACACCCTGCGCCACGTCGGGCTCTACGAGGAGCGGTACCGCCCCATCGGGGGCTACTCCACGGGCATGAAGCAGCGCGTCAAGCTGGCCCAGGCGCTGGTGCACGACCCGCAGCTGGTGTTCCTGGACGAGCCCACCAACGGCCTGGACCCGGTCGGTCGGGACGAGATGCTCGGCCTGATCCGGCGCGTCCACACCGACTTCGGCATCTCGGTCCTGGTCACCTCGCACCTGCTGGGAGAGCTGGAGCGCACCTGCGACCACGTCGTCGTCGTCGACGGCGGCAAGCTGCTGCGCTCCTCCTCCACCACGGAGTTCACCAAGGTCACCGCCTCGCTGGCGGTGGAGGTCACGGACACCGACGCCCATCCGGACGGCACCGGAGCGCTGCGCGCGGCGCTCACCGCGGCCGGCGCCGCGGTGACCACCGGCGCCCCCGGCACCGAGGGTCTGGCCGCCCCGGGGCACGTCCTCTTCGTCGAGGCGTCCGGGGACGAGACGTACGACCTGGTGCGCGACACGGTCGCCGGGCTGGGGCTCGGGCTGGTGCGGATGGAGCAGCGGCGGCACCAGATAGCCGAGGTGTTCCGCGACGCGGACGCGCAGGCGGCTGCCGGTGCACCGGCGCAGCCCGGCGCCACGCCGACGGCACGGAACGCAACGGCGGAGCAGGACACCGATCGGTCCACGACCGTGGGCGGAGGGAACGCAGGATGAGCACGGAAACCACGCCCGGCGGCGCCTACATCCACAACATCGGCTACCGGCACTACGACGGCCCCCGACTCGGCCGCTCCTACGCCCGGCGCTCGCTGTTCTCGCAGAGCCTGCGCGGCGCGTACGGACTGGGGCGGTCGGCAAAGAGCAAGGTGCTGCCGATGCTGCTCTTCGGAGTGATGTGCCTGCCCGCCGGGATCACGGTCGCGGTGACGATGTTCACCAAGGCCAGCAGCCTCCCGATCGGCTACACCCGCTACGCGATCTTCCTCCAGGCCGTCATCGGCCTCTACCTGGCGGCGCAGGCCCCGCAGTCGGTCTCCCGCGACCTGCGGTTCAAGACCACGCCACTGTATTTCTCCCGGCCGATCGAGCGGGCCGACTACGTCGTGGCGAAGTACGCGGCCATGGCGAGCGCGCTGTTCGTCCTCACCGCCGCCCCCCTGGTGATCCTCTACGTCGGGGCGCTGCTGGGGAAGTTGGACTTCGCCGCACAGACCAAGGGGTTCGGGCAGGGGCTGGTCTGCGTCGCGCTGCTGTCGCTGCTGTTCGCGGGGATAGGGCTGGTCGTCTCGGCGCTCACCCCGCGCCGTGGCTTCGGCGTCGCCGCGGTGATCGCCGTGCTCACCATCCCGTACGGCGCGGTCAGCGCCATCCAGGGCATCGCCACCCTCCAGGGCAGCGAGGCCGCCGTCGGCTGGCTGGGGCTGTTCTCCCCGATCACCCTCGTCGACGGGGTGCAGTCCACGTTCCTGGGCGGCACCAGTTCCTTCCCCAACGGACTGACGCCGTCGACCGGCGCCGGATGCGTGTACCTCCTCGTCTCGCTGCTCGTCATCGTCGGCTGCTACGGCCTGCTGATGCGCCGCTACCGGAAGGCCGGACTGTGACCTCCCGCCCGTCGCCCGCACACCGCCCCGCAAGGAATGGGCTGCACCCGTGAACACTCTTCACATCGACCACGTCTCGCGCTGGTTCGGCAACGTCGTCGCCGTCAACGACATCACCATGACCATCGGCCCCGGCGTCACCGGACTGCTCGGTCCCAACGGCGCCGGCAAGTCCACCCTCATCAACATGATGGGCGGCTTCCTCGCCCCCTCCAACGGCACCGTCACCCTCGACGGGACGACGATCTGGCGGAACGCCGCGAGCTACCGCCACATCGGCCTCGTCCCGGAGCGCGAGGCGATGTACGACTTCCTCACCGGGCGCGAATTCGTCCTCGCCAACGCCGAGTTGCACGGCCTGGGCCGGGCCGCGGCGGCCCGGGCGCTGGCCACCGTCGAGATGGAGCACGCCCAGGACCGCAAGGTCTCGACGTACAGCAAGGGCATGCGGCAGCGGGTGAAGATGGCCTCCGCGCTGGTCCACGACCCGTCGGTGCTGCTGCTCGACGAGCCGTTCAACGGCATGGACCCGCGGCAGCGGATGCAGCTGATGGAACTGCTGCGGCAGATGGGCGACGAAGGCCGCACGGTCCTGTTCTCGTCCCACATCCTCGAAGAGGTCGAGCAACTGGCCTCGCACATCGAGGTGGTGGTGGCCGGCCGGCATGCCGCCTCCGGCGACTTCCGCAAGATCCGCCGGCTGATGACCGACCGTCCGCACCGCTACCTCGTCCGGTCCGACGACGACAGGGCGCTGGCCGGGGCGCTGATCGCCGACCCCTCGACGGCCGGTATCGAGGTGGATGTCGTCGAGGGTGCGCTGCGCATCCAGGCCGTCGACTTCGCCAGGTTCACCGCGCTCCTGCCGCGGGTCGCCCGTGACCACGGCATCCGCCTGTTGACCGTCTCGCCCTCCGACGAGTCGTTGGAATCCGTCTTCTCGTACCTCGTCGCGGCCTGAGGCCAGAAAGGAGCCCTGAGGCACCATGTCCACGACCTCTCCCGCGGCCCCGCCGGCGCCTGCCGCCGCGCCCAAGGCCGCGCTCTTCCACCCGACCGTCGCCCGGCTCACCTACCGCGCGCTGCTCGGCCGACGCCGCGCCCTGATCCTCTTCGCGCTGCCGACCCTCCTGGTGGCAATCGCGCTGATCGTCCGGGGGTTGACCGGTGCCGACGACACGACGGCCGGCGGCATCCTGGGCGGTTTCGCGCTGGGCACGATGGTCCCGCTGATCGGTGTGATCGCGGGGACGGGCGCGATCGGGCCGGAGATCGACGACGGCTCGGTGGTCTACCTCCTCGCCAAGCCGGTCCGCCGCTCGACGATCATCATCACCAAACTGCTGGTGGCGATCGGGGTGACCGCCGTGTTCTCGGCGATACCGGTGCTGGTCGCCGGGTTCGTGCTCAACGGCAACAGCCAGCAGATAGCCGTGGCGTACGCGGTGGCGGCGGCCGTCGCCTCGGTCGCCTACAGCGCCCTGTTCCTGCTGTTCGGCACCCTCACCCGGCACGCCGTGGTCTTCGGCCTGGTCTACGCCCTGGTCTGGGAGGCGTTCGTCGGGAACGTCGTCCCCGGGGCGCGGACCCTCAGCGTCCAGCAGTGGGCGCTCGCGGTCGGGCAGAAGGTCGGTGCCGAGGGGGCCCTCAGCTCCGCGGTCCAGCTCCCGCTCGCGGTCTGCCTGTTGGTGGCCGTCACCGGCGCGGCGACCTGGTACGCGGCGCGTCGGCTGAAGTCGCTGACGCTGGCCGGGGAGGAGTGAGCGAAGGCCGTTCCGGCCGGTCGGGGCGCCTTCCCGGTCGGCCCGACCGGCGTCGGGTCAGCCGCCGGCGGAGGTGTCGCCGGCGGCGGTGTCCTTCTGGGAGTTGTTGAACTCCTGCACGTTGCGCAGGTGCTCCCGGTAGTCGGCGGTGAAGCGGGTGTCACCCGGTTTGACGGTGACGAAGTAGAGCCAGTCCCCCGCGGGCGGCGCGGCCGCGGCCTTCAGCGCGTCGGCACCCGGATTGTCGATCGGGGTCGGCGGCAGGCCCTGGAACTTGTAGGTGTTGTAGGGGCTGTTGGTGCGGGTGTCGGCGTGGCTGGTGCGCAGCGTGCTGCGACCGAGCGCGTAGTTGATCGTCGAGTCCATCTGGAGCGGCATGTTCCGGGCGAGCCGGTTGTCGATCACCCGGGCCACCTTGCCCATGTCGGCCGGCCGGTCCGCCTCGGCCTGCACGATGCTGGCGATCACCACCGTGCGGTAGCTGGTGACGCGGTCGGCGGCCAGCCGCTGATCGGCGGTCTTGACCATGTACGTGAGCAGCGATGCCGGCGTGGTGTCCTTGCGCAGCGGATAGGTGGCAGGGAAGAGGTAGCCCTCCGGGTTGCCCTGCGCTTCGGCGGGCAGGTCCAGGCGCGCGGTCCTGGCGGCCTGCGCGGTGGTGCCGGCGGGAACCTTCAGGGCCCGGTCGACGGCCGCGTAGATCTGGCTGGCCCGCTGCCCCTCGGGAACGGCGAGCTGCCCGCTCTGCCGCTCGCGCAGCAGCCGCGGCACGATCAGCACGACGAGGGCGACCACGACGCACAGGACGGCGCCGAGCAGGAGCCAGCCGGCGCGCGAGATCCGCGGTCCGGGCCGGTGACCGGTGTGCTGAACATCGCTCATGGGGGCACGGTAGGCCAGCCCGCCGTGTTGCGGGACCCGCCCGGCGCAGCGGACCGGGGCTCGGGACGGCGCGGACCGGACGCGGAACGCCGGTACCGGCACTGCGCGGGGCGGCCCGGGGGCCGGCGTCCCGCACCGAACCGTCGGCAGCGGGGCCACTAGCCCGTTGGTGGGGCGGTGGCGCGGTGGTGGGGGCGGGCGACGGACGCCGCAACGCCCGCCCTCGCCACAACCGCCCCCTCACCCCTCGGCTCACCGTTCGGTCCGCACCGTTCGGCCCTCGGCCCTTCTCCCTCAGGCGGCAGCCCGCTCCCCGATGCGGCGGTCACGGCCGGCGCCCAGCCCCAGGAGGGCCAGGCCGGCGCAGACGACGAGCAGCAGGCACAGCGGAACGGTCCAGCCGTCGGTGGCCTGGTGGACGGCGCCGAGGGCCAGCGGGCCGACGGCGGCGAGGAGGTAGCCGCCGGTCTGGGCCATGCCGGAGAGCCGGGCGGCGGTGTGCGCGTCGCCGGACCGCAGCACCATCATCGTCAGGGCCAGGCCGAGGGCGCCGCCCTGGCCGACGCCGAGCACCGCGGCCCACAGCCAGGCACCCGCCACCGGCGCGATCAGCAGCCCCGTGACGCCGCACGCCATCAGGACGGAGACCAGTACACCCAGCAGCCGCTGACGGCGCATCCGGCCGGCGAGCGTGGGGACCACGAACGAACCGGCCATCTGCACCAGCGTGCTGAAGGCGAAGACCAACCCCGCCTCGCTCTTGCCCATGCCGTGGTCGGTGAAGATCGTCGGCATCCAGGCGATGACCACGTACGCGATCAGCGACTGCGAGCCCATGAAGAGGGTCACCTGCCAGGCGAGCGGCGAACGGGTCAGCTTCGGGCCGTGCTCGGTGGTGTGGGCGGGCGCCGCCGCGGCCTCGCCGTGGTGCGTGCCCCGGCGGGCGATCACGGCCTGCGGGAGCCAGACGAGGGCGGCGACGGCGGCCAGCAGCGACCAGGAGACCAAGGAGCCCTGCCAGCTGCCGAGCGCGTTCTCCAACGGGACGGCGGAGGCGGCCGACACGGTCGCACCGAGGATCATCGCGGTCGAGTAGAGCGCCGTCATGCTCGCCGCCCGATCGGGGAAGTCCCGCTTGATCAGGCCCGGCATCAGCACGTTGAGCAGGGCTATGGAGCCGCCCACCACCGCGCAGCCGGCGAAGAGCGCGGCGACCAGCGCCGCCTCGGTGCCCCAACGCCGCGCCAACCGCGGCGCGATGACCGATCCCAGGCCCATGAAGATCAGCGGGATGGTGGTCACCAGGCTGCTGGCGGTGGCGGCCAGGTGGAAGTGCTGCGCCATCTCGTTGAGCAGCGGGGAGACCCCGGCGAGCGCCGCGCGCATGTTCACCGCGGCGAGCACGATGCCGGTGAGGAGGAGCGCGGGGTGGGCCCGCAGCCGGCGCCGGGCGGTGGCGACCTGCGGCGCGGGGATCAGGTCTTCCTCGGCGTCGATGAGGTCGACCGGAGCGGTCGAATCGGTCCCTGACATGCGTGCGTACCTAGCCAATCGTGCCCTCGTGCTGGGGAGGGCGGAGAAGGTGAGAAGGGGGAGGG
>LIQL01000620.1:0-1567 GCA_001418405.1 Streptomyces diastatochromogenes
GCGATCGACCTGGACGGGGTGCGCGCGGTGCCGGGCGTGGTCGCCGCGTACACCGCCGACGACCTCCAGTTGGGCGACATCACCGCCCAACTGGCCCGCCCACCCGAGGAGTTCGTGCCGACGGCGATGCCGGTGCTGGCCCGCGACCGGGTGCGCTACGTCGGCGAACCGGTGGCGATCGTGGTGGCACGGGACGCCTATGCCGCCGAGGACGGGGTCGAGGCGGCCCGGGTCGGCTACGCCGTCCGCCCGCCGGTGACGGACGAGGCGGCGGCGCTGGCCGACGACGCTCCGCTGCTGCACGCCGAGGCCGCCCGGAACACGCTGGTCGACGTCCAGTCGTTCGCCACCGAAGGCATCGACGAGATCTTCGCCGCCGCCCACCGCGTCGTCCGGGTCGAGGCCCGCACCGGCCGGCAGAACGCCCTGCCGCTGGAGACCCGGGGCGCCCTGGCGCACTGGGACGACCGGGAGGAGCAGCTCGTCCTGCACACCTGCAGCCAAGTCCCGCACCAGGTCCGGACGGTGGCTTCGCGGTGCCTGGGGCTGGTCGAGCGGGCGGTGCGGGTGGTGGTGCCCGACATGGGCGGCGGCTTCGGGCTGAAGTGCGTGGTGGGGCGGGAGGAGATCGCCGCGGCGGCGGCCGCGCTCCGGCTGCGCCGCCCGGTGAAGTGGATCGAGGACCGCAAGGACGCGCTCTCGGCGTCCTTCCTCGCCCGCGAGCAGCACTACGACGTGCGGGCCGCCTTCGACGCGGCCGGCCGGATCCTGGCGCTCGACGCGGACGTGGTGTGCGACATGGGCGCCTACTCCTGCTATCCGTTCACCGCCGGCATCGAACCGCTGATGGCCGCGGCGGAGATGCCGGGCGTCTACAAGGTGCCCGCCTACCGGGTGCGGGGCCGGGCGATCGCCACCAACAAGGCGCCGACCGCGCCGTACCGCGGGGTCAGCCGGCCGCAGTACGTGATGGTCGTGGAGCGGCTCTTCGAGCGCGCGGCCCGGGAGCTGGACCTCGACCCGGTGGAGATCCGGCGCCGCAACCTGATCACCGACTTCCCCTACACCGGCGTCAACGGCATCACCTACGACCCGGGCTCCTACCGGGAGTCGCTGGACCTCTGCGAGCGCACGCTGCGCGACGAGGGCTGGTACGAGCGGCAGCGCGCGGCCCGGGCCGAGGGCCGCCACCTGGGGATCGGCTACTCCTGCTTCAGCGAGCGCACCGGCTACGGCTCGGCCGCTTTCGCCCAGCGGAAGATGGCGGTCGTGCCCGGCTTCGACCTGTCCGAGGTGCGGATGGACCCCAGCGGGGCGGTGACCGTCACCACGGGGACGATGAGCCACGGACAGAGCCACGAGACGACCATGGCGCAGATCGTCGCCGAGCGGCTGGGCCTGGAGCTGGACCGGGTGCGGCTCCACCAGGGCGACACCGACCGGGTCGCGTACGGATGGGGCACCTTCGCCAGCCGGTCGATCGCGGTCGGCGGCAGTGCCGTCCGGCTGGCCGCCGGGCGGCTCGGCGAGAAGCTGCGGGCGATCGCGGCGGCCCGCTGGGAGGTCC
>LIQL01000620.1:1586-1793 GCA_001418405.1 Streptomyces diastatochromogenes
CGGGGCTCACCGCCACCGCCGCCTTCGACGTCTTCAACGACGGGACGTTCTCCAACGCCACCCACGGCGTCGTCGTCGAACTCCACGCGGACACCGGCCGGGTGGAGATCCTGCGGTACGTCTGCGTGGAGGACTGCGGGGTGGCGATCAACCCGCAGGTGGTGGAGGGCCAGTGCCGGGGCGGGATCGCCCAGGGCATCGCCGGGG
>LIQL01000620.1:1803-2016 GCA_001418405.1 Streptomyces diastatochromogenes
CGTGCGCGTTCACCGAGACCGGCGCCAAGGGCGCGGGCGAGGGCGGCACCATCGGTGCCCCCGCTGCCGTGCTCAACGCCGTCAACGACGCCCTGCGCCCCACCGGCGTGGAACTGGACGACATCCCGATCACCCCCGAGACGGTGCACCGCGCCCTGCACCGCCGGCACTACCAGGAGAGCGCCCGATGACGACCCGCCCCCAACCGCCCGC
>LIQL01000621.1 GCA_001418405.1 Streptomyces diastatochromogenes
CTGGGCAGGGCGAGTGCCAGGCGCAGGGACTGGGACCACCACACCGCGGGCACCGCCGCGATGAGCAGGAACGCGAGCAGGTACTGGGGCTGCGGCAGCATCCAGTCGAGCCGGTACTGGGTGCTGGCGACGAACTGGCCCAGCAGCAGGCCGAGGCCGAGCCAGAGGCCCGCCACCGTGGCGGACGGCCCGTGCCCGTCGGCCGTGCGTGAGCCGCGCAGGAGCGGGAGGCCGAGGGCGAGGCAGAGCACCGGTGTCACGGCGCCGACCGTGATCCAGATCGAGCCCGGGCCCTCGGACAGGACCGGAAGCGTCATCAGGGACTGGTACAGCAGCGCCGCCNNGCCGGCGTCGACGAGCGCGCGTCGGCGTTCCGCCCACTGCGGATGGGTCCCCAGCAGGGCGGTCAGCCGGCGCAGCCACGGTGCCACCGGCCCCGTGGGATCGGGGCGCTGCCAGCTGGCGGCGTCCGCGCCCCAGGCGACTGCCCGGCGGTCGGCGAACAGTTCGCGCCGCCGCAGCAGGTCGGCCCGCGCCAGGTGCACCAGCGCGGCCAGCACCAGTCCGACCAGCGCGGGGGCCAACAGCATGGCTGCGCCGCCGGGCCACCAGGGGGACTTGACTCCGGACAGCCCCAGGGCGAGGACCCAGCCGGTCTCCGCGAAGGTCGGGATCAGGGCGAGCAGCACGTAGGCCCGCCACAGGGCGGTGCTGGCGTAGGCGTAGTCCACGTCGCGGTGGTGCACGTGGGCGAGTTCGTGCAGGACGACGGCGCGGAAGCCCGCCGGGTCGGTGCGGAGTCGGGGCAGCAGGCCGGAGTGCAGGCAGACGGTGTAGTTGCCGGAGCGGCCGTGGACGCTGGCGCCGGAGGTCGTCCGCGCGGGGTCGACGCGGAAGCGCAGCCGTGCGCGGATCCCGGTGCGGGCGCACAGTGCGGCGAGTTCGGCCCGCAGCGTGCCGTCGAGGTCGACGGCTTCGAGCGGCAGCATCCGGCGCCACCGCTCGCGGGCCGCCGGCAGCCACCAGTACAGGCCGGCCGCGAGGGCGAGCAGCACCACCGTGGCGAGGGCGCCGCGGTACGGGACGAGGGTGTGGTCGCCGATGCACTGGTACAGGGTGCCCGGCCGGGTCAGGGCCGTCAGGAGGTTCTGCGGATCGCTGCTGCCGGGGTCGAATCCGGCGGCGTACAGGCAACCCGACGGGCCGTGCAGGGCCTCCCGGCCGTCACGCAGGCCGAGGAGCGCCGGGACGCTCTGGAGCAGTTCGTCGAGCGTGGGGATGCTCGA
>LIQL01000622.1 GCA_001418405.1 Streptomyces diastatochromogenes
CGGCCGCGCGGCCGGCTACGGCATCCCCGAGGACTTCGGCGGCCACGGCATCGGCCGGGCGATGCACGAGGACCCGCCGGTGCCCAACGACGGGCGGCCGGGCCGCGGCCTCGTGCTCCGCCCCGGCCTGGTCATCGCCATCGAGCCGATGTTCCTGGCCGGCGGCAGCAACCACTACGCCACCGACCCCGACGGCTGGACCCTGCGCACCAGCGACGGCAGCCGCGCGGCCCACTTCGAACACACCGTCGCGGTGACGGACGAGGGGCCGCGCGTCCTCACCCTGCCGTAGCCGGCGCGGGACGGACGGGGCGGGCCCGCGGGCGCGCCGCCCGTCCGCCGCGGCTCAGAGCGCGTCGAGGTCGAGGGCCCCGGCCATCGCGCGGTAACCGGCGTCGCTCGGGTGCAGATGGTCCCCGCTGTCGTACGCCGCGGCCAACCGCGTCCGGTCCGCGGGGTCGGCCACCACCCGGTCCAGGTCGACCACCCCGTCGAACGCGCCGGAGGTGCGCAGCCAGCGGTTGAGCGCCACCCGTGTGGCCTCGCCGCGTTCGGTGTAGTAGGCCGCCCCCTTGAACGGCGTCAGCGTCGCCCCGATCACCTTGATGCCCCTGCGGTGCGCCTGCCGAATCAACTCCCGCTGGGCAGCGATGAGTTGCTGCACCGACACCTCGGGGGTCGGTGCGCCGGCACGGGCCGTCGGCCCGTTCATCCCGATGTCGTTGATGCCCTCCAGCAGGATCACGGTGCCCACGTGCGGTGCGTTCAACGCGTCCTTCGGGAAGCGGGCCACCGCCTTCTCGCCGAAGTCGGCGGTGGTCCGGGTCAGTTGGTTGCCGCTGATGCCCGCGTTGAGGACGCTGCACGGCCGCCCCGCGGCGACGCACCGCTCGGCCAGGACGTCCGGATAGCGGTGGTCGGCGTCGACCGTGGAGCCGTAGCCGTCGGTTATGGAGTCCCCGAAGGTGACGACGGCGTCCCGCCGGGCACCCGCTCCGCCGGCCACCTCGACGCCCGAGAGGTAGTACCAGGACGTCGTGGTCTCGGTGAACGCCGTCGCGGCGACGTCGGCCCGGTGGTCACCGGTCGCGCGGTAGCTGGTGGCGGTCGCCTTCGCGTGGAAGGTGGTGGGGCCGGTCGGAGCGGCGAAGTACAGCGTCACGGTGACCGACTCCAGGGGACGCACCGGGAGCCCCGCCGCGTCGCTGAACAACTCGCCGCCGGCCCCGACGGTCGCCGACGCCCGGTGTCGGAAGGTGAGTTGGCGCACCGAGCCGGACCGCACCGCGGCGCCCCGCTCGGTCCGTGCGACGGTCGCCCCGGCGACCTTCAGCGGCGCCGTGCCGTAGCGGTTCGACAGCCTGATCCGGACCTGCTTGCCGCCCGTGCTGAGCCGGACGACCTGCCGGACGGTCTGCCGCGCGAACCCGCCGCCGGACCAGTTCTTCCCGAACACCTCGGTCGGCCCCTGCGGCGCGGCGGCCCACCCGCCGCGCCACAACCCCCCATCCAGTGCGGCGGCCGCGCGCGGCGCGCCGTCCGCCCGATCCGCCGCGTGGGCCGTGCCGGCCACGCCCACCGGGCCCGTCGCCGCCGGCCCTGCCGGCAGCACCGACAACGCTCCCAGCAGGGCCGCCGTCACCAGCGCGACCTTCGAACGTCTCACCAAGGAACCAGACACGATCACTACCCACCCTCTGGCTGTCCGCCGTTGCGAATGACCGCTGTGCCGTCGTGCGTGAGCGCCGTGCGTGAGCGCCGTGCCGTTGCGCGTGACCGCGCCCTGACCGCCCGCCGCGTACGGCCGGCCGCCGGGCCCATCCGCCGCGCCGGCGGGTCGGGGCGCGTGACACCATCAAGAGGTGATCGACCTCGGCTACTCCCTCTCCCGTCGCTTCCCGGATCCTCCGCAGACCGACTACCGGACCGCGGACGTGCACGCGCTGCGCCACGACCTCTTCTGCGGCGACGTCTACCTCGCGGACACCGACTCCGACCGCGAGCTGTCCACCGCCTGGGGCTGGGTGCCGGTGCTCGACTTCGCCTGGGCACTGTGCGACATCATCGAGCAGCTCGACACCGACCCCCGCGGGAGCCGCTCGGCCCGCCCCGTCCACGCCGAGCTGGACTTCACCGAATCCACCGACCGGATGTTCTTCGAGCGGCGCTTCGGCTGGGTCGACATCGTCGCCGACTGGATGCCCGTTGAGGAAGCCCCCCTCACCTTCAACCACGCCGCGCTGCGCCGCGAGGCCCGCGACTTCCTGCACGACCTGATCGCCGACCTCGCCGACATGCACGAGGGCCTCGCCGACAACCCGGCCGTCTGGGCGCTCCAGGCCCGCTTCCCCCGCGCCTGACCCCCGCCCGGCTCACTCCACCCGCACACCCAACTGGGCCGCGAACGCCGGCGCCAGGTCCATCAGTTGGGACGTGCTGATCACCGCGCCGCCGAGGCAGTCGATCCCCCGCGCGATGTCCAGCCGGGCCACCCCGCGCAGGTCGACGTCGGTCATCCGCGCCGCGGAGAAGTCCACCCGGGTCAGAGTGCAGTCGTCGAACGAGACCCGCTCCAGCACCGCACCCCCGAAGTCCGCCTCCACCAGCACGCACCCCTCGAAGGCGACGTCCCGCAGCTTGGCCCGGCGCAGATTGGCGAAGTCGATCTTCCCGCCGCGCACCACCACCCGCTCCAGCACCGCCCCGTGGAGCTGGAGCCCGCCGAGCCGGCCGTCCACCACCTCCACGTCACGCAACGACGCCTGGGACAGGTCGGTGCCCACCCCGCGCACACCGCTCCACACGCTGTCGATGATCCGCGCCCGGCTCAGCACCGTCTCGTCCAGCGCGCACCGGCGCACCGCGCAGTCCATGAACCGGGCGCCGCGCGCCGACTGCCCCGCGCAGTCCACGTCGGTGAACTCCAGCCCGTCGTAGTCCCCTTCGGGCTCCCACGCGCCGCCGTCGTACGCCCGCAGCTCCGGCAACCGGACCTCCGGCCGCCGTACCGCCCGCACCCTCTCCTCGCCGCGCCCTGCCACGCGCCCACCGCCTCCGTCCGTCCGGCCCCAGGGCCGGACGGACGGAGGCGG
>LIQL01000623.1 GCA_001418405.1 Streptomyces diastatochromogenes
CTGGTGGGGCTCGGTCTTCCTGATCAACGTCCCGATCGTGGTGTGCGCCCTGGTCGCGATGGTGATCGTGGTGCCCGACTCCAAGGACCCGGCCCCCGGCAAGCTGGACCCGGCCGGGGTGCTGCTCTCGGTGGTGGGCCTGGTCCTGCTGGTCTTCGGGATCATCAAGGGCGGTCAGCTCGCCGACTTCACCGACCCCGAAGTGCTCGCCACGGTCCTCGGCGGGCTGGTGGTGCTGGCCGGTTTCGTCGTCCACCAGAAGCGCAGCGACCACCCGTCCATCGACATCGGCTACTTCCGCAAACCGGCCTTCTCGGCCGCCGTCGCCGCCATCGCGCTGGTCTTCTTCGCGCTGATGGGCGTCACCTTCTTCATCGTCTTCTACGTCCAGAGCGTGCGCGGCTACAGTCCGCTCGACTCCGGGCTGCTGATCCTGCCGCTGGCCGCCGCCCAGCTGATCTTCGCGCCGCGGGCCCGGCTCGCGGTGGACCGCTTCGGGGCCCGCGCGGTGTGCACCGTCGGCATGCTGGTGGTCGCGGTCACGATGGCCGGGATGCTGCTGCTGGGCACCGACACCCCGATCTGGGTGCTGGAGGTGCTGTTCTTCCTCCAGGGCACCGGGATGGCGCACATCATGCCGCCGGTGACCGTCGCGATCATGCAGTCGCTACCGCGCGAGAAGGCCGGCTCCGGCTCGGCGCTCAACAACATCTTCCGGCAGGTCGGCGGCACGCTCGGGGTCGCCGTCCTGGGCTCGCTGCTCTCCACCAGCTACCGCGACGGCATCCAGCACACCCTCGACGCGCTGCGCGGCGTGCCCGGCCCGGTGCGGACCGCGGCCGGCGAGTCCATCGAGGCCACCCTCGGCCTCGCCGCCAGGCTCCGCCCGCTGCCCGCCCATGTGCTGATCGAACGGGCCGACGAAGCCTTCCTGCACGCCATGCACGTCACCGCCCTGGGGGCGGCGGCCGTCTCGATGGTCGGGGCCGTGGTGGTCGTGCTGTTCCTGCCGGGCAAGATGGACCCGGCACCGCACGCGGCGGAGCCGTGGGGCGGGCGGAAGGCGGGCGCAGCACGATGAGCCGGGTGGCGGAAGACCGCGGGCGGACGGCCGGGGCGCGCACGGGTGGGGTGGCCCCCCGGCGCCGGGGCCGTCCGCGCAGTGCCGCGGCCGACTCCGCCATCGTCGAGGCGGTGCTCCGGCTGATCGAGGAAGGCGTTCCGATAGCCGAGCTGTCCATGGAGCGGATCGCCCGCGAGGCCGGTGTGGGCAAGGCCACGCTCTATCGCCGCTGGTCCGGCAAGAGCGCGTTGCTGGTCGACGTGATGCGGTCGATGGACGTGCCCTGCCCGCCGCTGGAGGGCGTCTCGGTCCGGGACGACCTGGTGCGGCTGTTGGAGTTCCTGCACCGCCGCGGTCTGGCCAAGCGCAGCTCGGCCGTGTTGCGCACGGTCGTCAGTCACGTCGAGGCGCAGCCCGAACTGTGGGCGGAGTACCACGAGACGGTCGTCCGGGCCCGGCACGAGGTGCTGCTGGGGGTGCTGCGGCGCGGGGTGGCCACCGGTGAGATCCGCGCCGACCGCGACCTGGACACCCTCGCCGCCCTCTTCGTCGGCCCGATGCTGGCCCGCGCGCTGC
The DNA here is from genome assembly GCA_001418405.1 of Streptomyces diastatochromogenes. Lineage (GTDB taxonomy): Bacteria > Actinomycetota > Actinomycetes > Streptomycetales > Streptomycetaceae > Streptomyces > Streptomyces albulus_C. The sequence continues at coordinate 1,640 of LIQL01000623.1, forward strand.
TCCACGAGTGGCAGCAACTCCCCGAGGGGCTCGCCGAGGACGTCGTCGACACGGTGCTGGAGGGGGTCCGGCCGCCGGCGGCGCGGCCGGGCAGTGGCCCCGGAACGTCTGCGCGCTGACCGGGCGGCGGGGGCCGTGTGACCGGACCATGCCCGTTGTGTCACAGCCGCCGTCACGAACCCGTAGGAGCGGAACCCCGGGCCGCAGGCATGCCGTCCTCTCCTGCGGGAACGCAAAAGACGGTCCGGTGGAACACGGATCTAAGAGTGCGTTTCACGGCCATCGCCTAGGGTCGACGATCACAGGTGAGGCGCACCGGAGCAGGGCGGCAAGGCAGTGAGGACAACGGTATGGCGCAGGCGTACATGACGGAGCCGGGACAGGGCCAGGGGTCCGAGCGGGGCGGTTCCCGGTCCGGGCGCCTGCGGAACTGGTGGCGGCGCGAAGGGATGTGGCGGCGCGGCATCGTCCTCGCGGTGTTCGCGGTCCTCCTCGGGCTGGCCATGGTGCTGCACGCCCGGATCCCCAACACCGTGGGGAACCTGGGCAGTTTGCTGGAGACGTTCCTGCCCTGGCTGGGGCTGGGCGTTCCGCTGCTGCTCCTCTGCGCACTGCTGCGCCGCTCGGCGACGGCGCTGGTGGCGCTGCTGCTGCCGGCCGTCGCCTGGGTCAGCCTGTTCGGCGGGCAGCTCACCGACAAGACCGGCACCGGCGGCAACTTGACGGTTCTCACCCACAACGTCGACGCGGGCAACCCCGATCCGGCGGGCACCGCCCGGGACATTGCGGCCTCCGGCGCCGACGTGGTCGCCCTGGAGGAGCTGACCGGCACCGCCCTGCCCGCGTACCGCAAGGGCCTGGCCGAGGCGTACCCGTACCACACCGTGCAGGGCACCGTCGGTCTGTGGAGCAAGCGCCCGCTGGCCGACGCCCGGCCGGTCGACATCAAGATCGGTTGGGTCCGCGCGCTGCGCGCCACCGTCACCGCCGCCGACGGCCGGAAGGTCGCGGTCTACGTCGCGCACATGCCGTCGGTGCGGGTCTACGTCGACAAGGGCTTCACGGCCAACCAGCGCGACGGCAGCGCCCAGGCCCTCGGCGAGGCGATCTCCGCCGACCCGGTCCAGCAGGTCGTGCTGCTCGGCGACCTCAACGGCACCATGAACGACCGGTCGTTGGCCCCGCTGACCTCGCAGCTGCGCTCCGCCCAGGGCGCGGCCGGCGACGGCCTCGGCTTCAGCTGGCCGGCCGGCTTCCCGATGGCCCGGATCGACCAGATCCTGGTGAAGGGGATCGACCCGGTCAAGGCGTGGGTGCTGCCGGCGACCGGCAGCGACCACCGGCCGGTGGCGGCCACCGTGAAGGTCTGACCGGCGGCGGCGCGCCCGCACCCCGCTCCGCAAGCCCGCGTTCCGTGGGACGGCCCTTGGGTCGTCCTGCTGACGCGGGCTTTTCACGTCCCGTTTTCGCGTCGGAATACTCGGGCTGGGAGACTTTGTTCCGATACAGAACTTTAGAACGTCGCGCGCTGCACACCGCGCGCCGCACCGCGCCTCCCCACCCCACCCCGAAAGGTTCTCCATGCCCTTGGCTCTGCTCGCGCTCGCGATCTCGGCCTTCGGTATCGGCACCACCGAGTTCGTGATGATGGGCCTGCTGCCCGACGTCGCGGACGACCTGGGCACCTCCGTGCCCACCGCCGGCTACCTCGTCTCCGCCTACGCCCTCGGCGTCGTCATCGGCGCACCCCTCCTGACCGCCCTCGGCTCCCGCGTCCCGCGCAAGCGCATGCTGGTCGCGCTGATGGCGGTCTTCACGGTCGGCAACCTCGCCTCCGCCCTGGCCCCCACCTTCGGGCTGCTGATCGCCGGCCGGCTGCTGGCCGGCCTCCCGCACGGCGCGTTCTTCGGCGTCGGGGCGGTGGTCGCCGCCCGCCTGGTGCGCGAGGGCCGCCAGGCCCGCGCGGTGGCCACCATGTTTTTGGGCCTGACCATCGCCAACATCGTCGGGGTGCCCGCCGCCACGCTGCTCGGCCAGCACCTGGGCTGGCGCGCGACCTTCCTCGTCGTGGCCGCCATCGGCCTGGTCGCGATGGCCTCCCTGGCCCGGCTGATCCCGCCGCTGCCGGCCGAGCCGCACACCGGGCTGGGCGGCGAACTGCGCGCCCTCGGCAACCGCCAGGTGCTGCTCGGCCTGCTCACCACCGTCTTCGGCTTCGCCGGGATCTTCGCCGTCTACAGCTACCTGGCCTCGATGATGACCGAGGTCACCGGCTTCGCCGCCGGCTCGGTCCCGCTGGTCCTCGCCCTCTTCGGCATCGGCATGACGCTCGGCGCGCTGGCCGCCGGACCGCTCACCGACCGGGCGCTGCGCCCCACCCTCTACGGCTCCCTGGGCGCGCTCGCCGTGATCCTGGCGGCCTTCCACTTCGCCGCCCCGGTGAAGTGGGCGGCGCTGGTCGGCGTCGTGCTCATCGGCGCCACCGGATTCCTGACCACCACGCCGCTACAGATGCTGGTGATGAACAAGGCGCGGCAGGCCCCCACCCTGGCCGCCGCCTCCAACCAGTCGGCGTTCAACCTGGCCAACGCGGGCGGGGCCTGGATCGGCGGCCTGGTCCTCTCGGCGGGCTGGGGCTGGACCTCGCCCACCCTGGCCGGCGCGGTGCTGGCCGCCGCCGGCCTGGTGGTCGCGCTGGTCGCCGGCCGGCTGGACCGCGGCGCCGGCGACGCGTCCCCCGGGACGGGCGGGACGGCCCCCACCCGCATCGTGGCGCGCGGCCGGGACGGCGAACCGGCACCGGCCGCCACGGCGGAGGCGGCGCTCCCGGCCGACGCCGTCGGCCCGTAGGCCCGGTACGGAGGGCCTGGGAGCACCGCTCCCCGGGCCCCTATGGGTCCGCAGGTCCCCTAGAACCCCTCGCGCCAGTGGTTCGTGATCGGCAGCCGTCGGTCCTTCCCGAAGCCCTTGGCGGAGATCTTGGTGCCGGGCGGGTACTGCCGGCGCTTGTACTCGGCGTGGTCCACCATCCGCAGCACCCGGGTCACCAGCGCCGCGTCGAAGCCCTGCGCCACGATCTCCTCGCGGCCCCGGTCGCGGTCGACGTACAGCTCCAGGATCCGGTCCAGCACCGCGTAGTCGGGCAGCGAGTCGGTGTCGACCTGGCCGGGCCGCAGTTCGGCGCTGGGCGGCTTGCTGAGCGAGTGCTCGGGGATCGGCGGGGTCTCGCCGCGCGCGGCGGCGGCCTCGTTGCGCCAGCGCGCCAGCTCGTAGACGACGGTCTTGTAGACGTCCTTGATGGGGCCGTAGCCGCCGACCGAGTCGCCGTAGAGGGTCGAATAGCCGCACGCCAGCTCGGACTTGTTGCCCGGGGCGAGGACCAGGTGCCCCTCCTGGTTGGAGAGGGCCATCAGGGTCGTGCCGCGCAGCCGCGACTGGAGGTTCTCCTCGGCGAGCCCGGTCAGGTGCAGCGTCGCCATGTACGCGTCGAACATCGGGCCGATCGGCACCGTGCGGAAGTGCAGCCCGGTGCGGCGGGCCAGTTCGGCGGCGTCGCCGACGGAGTGCTCGCTGGAGTAGCGCGAGGGCATCGCGACCGCGTGCACCTGCTCGGCGCCGAGCGCGTCGCAGGCCAGCGCGGCGACCAGCGCGGAGTCGATCCCGCCGGACAGCCCCAGCACCACGCTGCCGAAGCCGTTCTTGGTGACGTAGGCCCGTAGGCCGACGACGAGCGCGGTGTAGATCTCCGCCAGGTCGTCCAGGCGCTCGGCGTGCCCGTCGAGCGTCCCCGCCGCCCGCTCCGCGGTGCCCTGCGCCGGCGCCGGGGGCGCGGTGGAGAGCACGACGTGGTCCACCCGCAGCCCGTCGGTCAGCACCCCGGACGGCGGTTCGGGTGCGGCGGCCGGCAGTTCCACGTCGACCAGCACGCAGCCCTCGGCGAACTGCGGGGCCCGGGCGAGCACCCGGCCGTCCGCGTCGACGACGATCGAGTCGCCGTCGAAGACCAGCTCGTCCTGCCCGCCGGTCATCGCGAGGTAGGCGGTGGTGCAGCCGGCCTCCTGCGCCCGCTTGCGGACCAGTTCCAGCCGGGTGTCGTCCTTGTCCCGCTCGTAGGGCGAGGCGTTGACGGACAGCAGCAGTCCCGCGCCGGCCTCGCGCGCGGCGGGCACCCGGCCGCCCTCCTGCCACAGGTCCTCGCAGATGGCCAGCGCCACGTCGACGCCGTGCACCCGGACGACGGGCAGGGTGTCGCCGGGGACGAAGTACCGGAACTCGTCGAAGACGCCGTAGTTGGGCAGGTGGTGCTTGGCGAAGGTGAGCGCGATCGCGCCGCGGTGCAGCACCGCCGCGGCGTTCTGCGGGGCGCCGGCCGGTCGGCCGTAGCGGGGCAGCGCCTGCGCGCAGCGGTCGAGGTAGCCGACGACGACCGGGACCTCGCCCAGTCCCTCCGCGGCCAGCCGGGCGGCCAGTGCGGACAGCGCCGCCCGGCTCGCCTCGACGAACGACGGGCGCAGGGCGAGGTCCTCGACGGGGTAGCCGGTCAGCGCCATCTCCGGGAACGCGACGAGGTGCGCGCCCTGGCCGGCGGCCTGCCGGGTCCCGTGCACGACCGCCGCGGCGTTCCGGGCGAGGTCGCCGACGCAGGAATCGATCTGTTGGAGGGCGAGACGAAGTCGGGGCACCCCGCCAGTGTAATCGTCTTTCTGACGCAATGGGGGTGCGGCGCGGCGCGCGGCGGCCCCCGGCAACGCGGTTGCCGGGGGCCGAACGGGGTGCGGCACGGCCGCCGACCGCCCCGGTGGAGCACGGGTCCGGTCGGCGCGCGGTCACTTCCGCCGGTAGCCGAGGACCGTCATCATCCCCGACTCCGAGTGGTAGATGTTGTGGCAGTGCAGCATCCACAGCCCCGGGTTGTTGGCGTCGAAGTCCACGGCGAGGCGCTGCCCGGGCCGCATGACCGTGGTGTCCTTGCGCGGTCCGCCGTTGGGGAGCGTGAAGCTGTGGCCGTGCAGGTGGACCGGGTGCCACATCGCGGTGCGGTTGCGGAACACCAGCCGCACCCGCTCGCCCTCCTCGATCGCGTAGCGCTGTGACGGGGTGTACGGGTATCCGTTGAACGACCAGTTGAAGCGCTCCATGTTGCCCATGAGCTTCATGGTCAGCACCCGGTCCGGTTTCCCGGACCGGCCGCGGACGCCCTCGGCCGCGCGCAGCCGGTCCGCGGTCGTCAGCGGTCCCTCCAGCTCCCTGGGGTGGACCGAGGGCTCCGGCGTCGGGCCGTTGCCGGTGCGCAGCACGGCCAGCGCGGTCTTGTCCTTGCCCTTGCCGTCGGCGACGGCGACCAGCGGGAAGACCCCGGACTTGGCGGTGACCAGGACGTCGTAGCGCTCGGCCATGCCGATGAGCAGCTGCTCGGCGCGGGCGTGCTGCACCGGGTAGCCGTCGGTGTGCGTCACGGTCATGTGGTGACCGCCCAGCGCCACCCGGTAGGCGGTGTCGCCGCCGGCGTTGATGAAGCGGATCCGGATCCGGTCGCCGGGCCGGGCCCGGAAGCCCTCCGGGTCCGTCTTCGTGCGGCCGTTGATGAGGTGGTACGGGTAGTTCACGCTGCCCGGCATGCCGCCCAGCACGTCGCTCCGGGCGCCGCTCTTCAGCAGCCGGGAGGGTCCGTTGCGGCCGTGCCCGGGGCCGTCGTCGCGGCGCGCCCCGCGACTTGCCCGGGCCGCTTCCCTGGACGCGGCGCCCGCGGATGCGGCGGCCGCGGCCGCGGTGGCGCTCATGCCGTGCAGCGGCAGGTTGCCCAGACCGACCTCGTGCAGGCTCTTGTTGGCCAGGTCCAGGCCCAGGTCGCCGGGGCCGTTGACGTGCGGGACGAACCGGTCGAGGTCCACGTCCGGGAAGGCCGGGGGCACCCATGCGGGGACCGCCGTCCCCTCGCTGCCGCTGCCGTGACCGCTGTGGTCCCGCTGGTTGCTGTTGCTGTTGCTGTTGCTGTTGCTCGTGCCGTGGCCGGTGCTGCTGTCGTGGCCCGTGCCGTGGTTGCCGTGACCGGCCGCCTCGCCGTGCCCGCCGCTCGCGTGCGCGTGCCCGCCGTCGGAGTCGTGCCCTTCGCCGGAGCCGCTGTTGCCGTGCATGGAGCCCCGGCCGTGGTTGAGCTCGTTGAGCACGACGTCCGGGTCGCTGCCGTCCACCCCGTCGAGCCAGTCGTCCAGCACGACGACCCACTCGTGGTCGTACTCCAGCGGCTCCTTGGGGTCGTCGATGATCAGCGGGGCGTACAGCCCGTGGTCCTGCTGGACGCCGACGTGCGGATGGAACCAGTACGTGCCCGGTTGAGTGACCCGGAAGCGGTAGTCGAAGGAGTCGCCCGGCCGGATCGGGCGCTGGGTGACGTCCGGGACGCCGTCCATGTCGTTGCGCAGCGCCAGCCCGTGCCAGTGCAGCGTGGTCGACTGCGGCAGGCTGTTGCGGAACGTCATCGACAGGGTGTCGCCCGCGGTGATCCGGACCACCTCGCCGGGCAGCCGGTCGCCGTACACCCAGGTGTCGACCGTCCGGCTGCCGATGTCGATCCGGGCCTTCTGCGCCTCGACGTGCAGCCGGACGGTCGACACCT
>LIQL01000624.1 GCA_001418405.1 Streptomyces diastatochromogenes
GGGGGTGGTGTGCAGGACGTAAAGCGCAGCAGTCCTGCACACCACCCCCGCAGGCCCGTCACCGCACCCAACAGCCCCGCGCAGCGGACCGGCCCGCGCCGCAGGCGCAACGACGAGAAGACCCACGGCGGGAAAGCCGACAACGCCCCGCGCCGCCAGGCGCAAACGGCAACCCCCACGGCGGGAAAGCCGACCACGTGGGAAGAAGCCCGCGCCGCAGGCGCAACGGCCGACCACGCGGGCCTACGAATTGGGCCGCTCCTTGGCCGCCGCCGCCCTGGCCATCTCCTCCAGTTGCGCCAGCATCGGCATGGGGTCGACGCCCACCGGTCCGGCCACCGCCTCGGCGACCCGCTCCGGCGTCCACCACCGGCCCCCGTCGGCGCCGTCCGGCCGCTCCTCGTCGGCGTGCACCGCCCGCAGTTCCACCGGCTGGGCCCACACCGCGATCTTCGGCCCCGCCACGGTGTAGACCTGGCCGGTGACCCCGTCGGTGCGCGCCCGTTCGCTGAGCAGGTAGACGACGAACGCCGCCACGTCCTCCGGCTCGCCGATCTCCTTGAGCTCCATCGGGACGTTGGCCGACATCCGCGTCCGGGCGACCGGCGCCACCGCGTTGGCCGTGACCCCGTACTTGTGCAGGCCGAGCGCCGCGCTGCGCACCAGCGAGATGATCCCGCCCTTCGCCGACGAGTAGTTGGCCTGGGCGACGCTGCCCTGGTGGTTGCCGCTGGTGAAGCCGATCAACGTGCCGGACTTCTGCTTGCGCATCACCGCGGCGGCGGCCCGGAACACCGTGAAGGTGCCCTTGAGGTGCGTGGCGACGACCGGGTCCCACTCCTCCTCGGACATGTTGAAGAGCATCCGTTCGCGCAGGATGCCGGCCACGCACACCACGCCGTCGATCCGGCCGTACTCGGCCAGCGCGGTGTCCACGATGCGCTGGCCGCCGGCCATGGTGGCGACGTCGTCGGCGACGGCGACGGCGGTGCCGCCGGCCGCCTCGATCTCCTTGACGACCGCCTGGGCCACCGCGCTGCTGGGCTCACCGCCCTCGATGGAGACGCCGTAGTCGTTGACCACCACCTTCGCGCCCTCGGCGGCCGCCGCCAGGGCGACGGCCCGGCCGATGCCGCGGCCGGCCCCGGTGACGGCGACCACCTTGCCGGCCAAGAAGTTCCCCATGCCGCGCCCCTTCCCACGGTTTCTGACGGACCGTTAGATTTTTGAGCAGACGCGGTGCGAGCACAAGACCCCGGACGCAACCCCGGAGACCCGAGGTGGCACGATGCGCCAGTACGGCACAGGACGCACCATCGGAGACGTCGGCGCACCGCCCCGCCCGCGCCCCTCTTCGGCACCGACCGACCGCACCCGACGCCAAGGAGCACCCATGCCCCTGCCGCAGGAGTTCCACGACCTCGCCCGACGCGTGAACAACTGGGGCCGCTGGGGACCGGACGACGAGCTGGGCACCCTGAACCTGATCACCCCGGACGTGGTGCGCGCCGCCGCCGCGACCGTCCGCAGCGGCCGCCGCGTCCCGCTCGCCCTCCCACTCCAACAGGACGGCGTGCAGAACGGCATGATCCTGGGGCGGGTCAACCCGCTGCACACCATGGTCGCCATCAACCACGAGCTCTTCGGCCCGGACACGGTCGCCGTCTCCGACGACACCGTCACCATGGGCCTCCAGGCCGCCACCCACTGGGACGCCCTGACCCACGTCTCGCACTCCGGGCGGTTCTACAACGGCCGGCCCGCCGGCATCGTCACCCCGCACCGGGGCGCCACCGCCCTGGGCATCGAGAAGGCCGCTCCGGTCGTCTCCCGCGGCGTGCTGCTCGACGTGGCCCGGGCCCGCGGCACCGAGCGGCTGCCGGGCGGGCACGCGATCACGCCGGAGGATCTGGACGCCGCCGAGGAGTGGGCCGGCACGACGGTCCGCGCCGGCGACGTCGTACTGGTCAGGACCGGACAGCTCCAGCACTACCTGGCCGGCGACCGGGACGCGTACGCGATGCCGTCGCCCGGACTGTCGCTGCGCACGCCGGAGTGGTTCCACGCCCGCGACGTCGCCGCGGTCGCCAACGACACCCTGGTCTTCGAGACGTTCCCACCGGAGATCGAGGGCCTGTGGCTGCCGGTGCACGCCCTGCACCTGGTCGAGATGGGCATGCTCCAGGGCCAGAACTGGAACCTGGAGGAGTTGTCGACGGCCTGCGCGGAAGAGGGCCGTTACGCCTTCCTGCTGACCGCGATGGCGGAACCGTTCGTCGGCGGCACCGGGAGTCCGGTCGCACCGGTGGCGGTGCTCTGAGGCGCGGCGGGGTGCCTCGGGCCGGCCCGGTGGCGGCGCGGGGCACACCGCATCAACACCTGACCTGGACCCACTCCCCGCCAGGCGAACCGATTCAGCGGCCTACGCCCTATTTGTCGCGGCGCAAGCGGGGTCGTACGTGCCCAGGTCCGCGCCGGCCGTCATCAGGAGCGACTGCCCACGGTCCACCTCGCACCAGATCCGCTTGCCGGCCCCCTCCTGCTGCCACCCCCAGCGGTCCGCGAGGCCGTCGACGAGCTCCAGGCCGCGGCCGTTGGTGTCGTCCCCCTCCGCGTGCCGCGGGCGCGGCGGGCGGGCGCTGGCGTCCACCACCTCGACCCGCACGGTGGCCACCACGGCACCGGACCCGGAGAAGCACATCCGCAGCCGGGCCGCCGAGCCGGTGTGCACCACCGCGTTGGTGACCAACTCGGAGATCAGCAGGATCAGCGTCTCGGCGAGCGGCTCGTCCGCCCCTATGCCCGACCCCGCGAGCCTCGACCGGGCCCACCGTCGGGCCCGCCCCACTTCCGCGGGGTCGGGCCGCACTTCCAACTGCACCTGAAGCACCTGCACCGCTCACACCATCCGAACCGGCGGAAACATCGCCTCGCGCCTCCACGGAGTCACGGTGCGTGACTCCGACGAAGCACAGCATGGTTGACGTTCAGTCACCGCAACAACCGCTTCGGGCATATTCCAGCGCAAGGGAGTATGCGTGCGGCATACTGTGCGACGCACAGCGCGGGGAGTCGAACATGGGGGGTCGTCGGGGCCTCGCCCGAGGCGAGCGGCGTGCAGTCGGTACCCCGGAGCCGTCCTTCCGACGGCACCGTGACCGTTGCGCCAACGCACCACTCGCACCCCACGGAGCGTACCCGAGCGGGCCGCCGACTCCCGCCTGTGACGAGTCACGCCTAGGACACAACCCGATATCGACCCTCCGTGACCGCTTCTGCATGCGGCATCCGACATTCCGCACGCGGGTTGCCAGAGTCTGACACCGACGCCGCGATCACCACGCTCCGTGATCATCCACGAGCGCCGGCGCACGCCCTCAATCCACCAGGGCGTCCGCCCACCGCTCCGTCGCGTCCTGCGCACCGCCCCACGCCGCGGCCCGCAGCCAGGCCCGTTTGAGGTGCAGGTGGACGTCGGCCTCCCAGGTGAAGCCCATGCCGCCGTGCACCTGGAGGCAGTCCCGGGCGTTGTGCACCGCGGCCTCGTCGGCCAGCAGTTTGGCGCCCGCGACGTCGAGCGCGTCGCCGGTCACCGCCGCCGCGTAGACCGCGGCGCGGGCCAGCTCGGCGCGGACCAGCATCCCGGCGCACAGGTGCTTGACGGCCTGGAAGGAGCCGATGGGCGCGCCGAACTGGGTGCGCTGCCGGGCGTGTCCGACCGCCATCTCCACCGTCCGGGCCGCGCTGCCGAGCTGTTGGGCGGCGGTCAGCAGGGCCGCCTCGCGGCGCAACCGGGGCACGTCGAGGCCGTCGCAGGGGGTGCCGTGCGCAGAGTCGGTGACGCGGGCGAGCGGGGTGAGGGGGTCGACGGAGGCGTAGGGGGCGTGGGCGACCTCGGCCGGCGCACTCTGGCGCGCCCGGCCGACGTGCTCCGGCGCACTTCCCTCCAGGAAGATCAACAGGTCGCAGTCGGCCGGGTGTTCGCACAGCACCGGCTCGGCCGATCCGTCACACAACGCGACGATCCGCTCGCCGGTCGCCACGCCGTCCACCGCGCCGGCCAGCAGGTGGCCGGCCACCAGCGGCCCCGGCAGCAGCGCCCGGCCGGCCTCCTCGAAGACCAGGACGGCCTCGGGCAGTCCCAGCCCGACCCCGCCGTCCGCCTCCGGCAGCCGCAGCGCGAAGAACCCGGCGTCGGCCAGTTCGCGCCACAGCGCGCGGTCCAGTGCGGGGTCGTCGACGGCCGCGCGCAGCCGGTCGCGGTCGAAGCGGCCGGTCAGCAGCTCCCGGGTGCCATCCCGCAACGCCCTTTGGTCCGCGGTGAGTTGGAAGTCCACCGGCCGCTCACCGCCCCTTCGGCAGGCCGAGGATCCGCTCGGCGACGATGTTGCGCTGGATCTGCGAGGTGCCCGCGGCGATGGTGTACGACAGGGCGGAGAGCCGGTCGGCGACCCAGGGGTGCGCGGCGTCCAGCGCCTGACCGCCGAGCACCTCGGCCGCCGCGTCGTAGAGCTCCTGGCGGGCGTGCGAGTAGCGCAGCTTGAAGACCGAACCGCCGGTGCCGGGGACGCCGCCGGTGCGCTGGGCCTCGCTGACGTTCCACTGGGTCAGCCGCCACAGGGCGGCGAACTCGACGTTCAGCCGGCCCAGTCGGCGGCGGAGCACGGCGTCGTCCCAGCGGCCGTTGGCCCGGGCGGTGCGGGCGAGTTCGGCGAGCACCCGGCGGCAGGCCACCACCTCGCCGACGAAGGCGGTGCCGCGCTCGAAGGAGAGCGTCACCATGGTCACCCGCCAGCCGTCGTGCTCGGCGCCGATGCGGTGGCCGACCGGGACCCGGACCTCGTCGAGGAACACCTCCGCGAACTCCGTGGAACCGGCGAGCGTGCGCAGCGGCCGCACGGTCACCCCGGGGGCGTCCATCGGCATCGCCAGCCAGCTGATGCCGCGGTGCCGGGGGGCCTCGGGGTCGGTGCGGACGAGCAGTTCGCACCAGTCGGCGACCTCGGCGTGCGAGGTCCAGATCTTGCTGCCGGTCACCACGTACGCGTCGCCGTCCCGGACCGCCCGGGTGCGCAGCGCGGCCAGGTCGGAGCCGGCGTCCGGTTCGCTGAAGCCCTGGCACCAGATCTCGTCGCCGCGCAGGATCGGCGGCAGCCAGCGGGCGCGCTGGGCGGCGGTGCCCTCGGCGGCGATGGTCGGGCCGGCGTGCAGCAGTCCGACGAAGTTGGCGCCGACGTAGGGGGCGCCGGCCTTCTCGGTCTCCTCCAGGAAGATCAGGTGCTGGGTGGGGGTGGCCCCCCGGCCGCCGGCGTCGACCGGCCAGTGCAGTCCGGCGTACCCGGCGTCGTAGAGCATCCGCTGCCAGGCCGCGTCATGGCGCCGCCGGCCGGGCCAGTCGGTGGCGGCGGGCTTCGGCGGCAGCTTCGGCAGCACGTCGGCGAGCCAGGTCCGCAGGCGGGCCCGGAAGGCTTCCTCCTCCTCGGTGAAGGTGAGGTCCATCAGCGGTCCCGGCGGGTCGGCGCCGGGTGGGCCCCGGGGCGGTCGGCGGGCGCGCCCGCGGTGCGGTCGGCGCCGGTGCCGCGCGGCGGCTCGGTTCGGTTCGCCATCGTTTCCCCTCACCGGGTGCCGGTCGCCCCGCACCACCCACATCTGATGACCCGTCAGTTTCAGGCTAGCGCCGACCCTCTGGACCGACAAGGCGTCGCCCCTTACCCTCGGGCCCTGATCTGACGAAGCGTCAGTAACGAGTCGGGGAGGGCCACATGACCGGCGGCACCCTGTGGGACCTGGTCGCCTGGCGCGCCGCCCGCACACCGGACGCCACCGCCCTGATCCAGGGTGCCGAGGCCGCCCGGGACGAGCGCCGGATCACCTTCGGCCACCTGCGCGAGCGCGCCGAACGGGTCGCCGCCGGACTGGCCGCGCACGGCGTCGCACCCGGCAGCCCGGTGGTCTGGCAACTCCCCACCCGGATCGAAACGGTGCTGGTCAGCCTGGCCCTGGCCCGGCTCGGCGCGGTGCAGAGCCCGGTCCTGCCGCTCTACCGCGAACACGAGCTGGGCCAGG
>LIQL01000625.1 GCA_001418405.1 Streptomyces diastatochromogenes
ACGGTGACGAAGGGGCTCTCGTTGGCGCTGAAGACGTTCCACGGCAGCAGCATCGCCAGCAGGACCACCGAGCCGACGTAGAAGATGCCGACCCGCCACATGATCGAGTTCACGGCCTTGGGGACGACCTTGTGCGGCTCGCTGGTCTCACCGGCGNNGAAGCCGCCGTGGTCGGTGATCAGGTTCAGGCCCGGGGTGTGTCCGTCGACCGGGTGCTGGGTGGCCAGCAGGAAGATCCCGATGAACATGAAGGCGACCAGTGCCGCGACCTTGATGATCGCGAACCAGAACTCCATCTCACCGAAGATCTTCACGGATATCAGGTTGATCGTGAGCACCACCGCCAGCGCGATCAGCGCCATCACCCACTGCGGGATGCTGGTGAACGCGCTCCAGTAGTGGGTGTACAGGGCGATCGCGGTGATGTCGGCGATGCCGGTCGTCGACCAGTTGACGACGTACATCCAGCCCGCGACGTAGGCGCCCTTCTCGCCCAGGAACTCCCGGGCGTAGGAGACGAACGAGCCGGACGACGGGCGGTGCACCACCAGTTCGCCGAGGGCCCGGACGACGAAGAAGGCGAAGAGACCGCAGACCGCGTAGGCGACGGCCAGCGCGGGGCCGGCCGAGTGCAGGCGCCCGCCGGCGCCCAGGAAGAGGCCGGTGCCGATCGCGCCGCCGATGGCGATCATGTTGATGTGGCGGCCCTTGAGGGCCTTGCTGTAGCCGGCGTCCCCCGCGTCCTGCTGGACCCCGCTCCCCCCGTCCGATGGCCGCTGGGCTTCATCCACGACGGTTTCTGTGCTCACTGGTGGTTCATCTCGCTTTCGGAGAGCTTGCACGTGACCGGCACCGCGGATCGCGCGAACGGCCAGTCGGCACACCTTCCCCGAAGAGCGGCCCCCCGTCTGTGTGAGAGATCACATGGCGTACATCCGCTCTAGGATTTGTCCATATTTGTGGCGAATAACACGGCGGCGGAGCTTCAACGAGGGGGTGAGTTCGCCAGTTTCCGGCCGCCATTCCTCACCCAACAAGGAAAATCGCTTGACCTGTTCCGTGCGGTTCAGTCGCGAGTTGGCCGCTTCGACGCC
>LIQL01000626.1 GCA_001418405.1 Streptomyces diastatochromogenes
GCCGGCCGCGGCCGGCGGGCGGGAGGTGCTGCGGGGGCGCGGCGGAGGCGTCGGGGGCGGTCACGAGAGCAGCCAATCGATCGGGTGCTGCGCGGCCAGGTGGACGGCGGCGGTGGCCTGGGTCATCGAGTCGAGGGCGAACGGCGGCCCGTCGGAGGTGGACCAGGCGTAGCCGGAGGCGGTGCGCGCGGGGTCGAGCCGGACCAGCACCGCGATCGGCTGGCCGGCACGGGAGAACTGCTCGCCGAGTTGGGTGCTGCCGAGGAACGCGGAGATCCGCTGGCGGCTCTGGGCGGCCCGGCCGACGGCCGCGACGTGGCCGCGCAGCACCCCGAACCGCTGGGTGGGGGCGGCGGCGACGGTGAGGTCGACGGGGGCGCCGACCGGAAGGGTGGCGGCGTTCTCGGCCGGGACGTAGAGGGTGGCGGTGAGCGGGTCGCGGGTGCCGGTGGTGCGTTCCACTGCGGCGAGGTCGGCGCCGGTGGTGACGACCGCGCCGATGGTGGCGACGAGATTGGTCAACCGGCCGGCGGCGAGCGCCCGGACGACGGTGGTGGTGCCTTGGGCGGTGCGTATCCGCACCAGCGGCGCGCCGGCGGTGACCTGTTTGCCCTCCTCGGCGAGGACCTCGGTGACCTGTCCGGCGACCGGGCTCTGGAGCACGTAACTGCCGTGGCCGTGGGTGAGGATGCCGGGGGCGCTGACGGTGGCGGAGACGGTGCCGGTGACCGCCCAGACGGCGGCGGCGATCATGACGAGGACGGTGACGGTCAGCACCAGCCAGCCCTGCGGGCGGGCGAAGCGCACCGGCAGGTCCAGTTCCTCCGGCGATTGCAGCTTGGAAAGGGCCTGTTGACGGAACTGCACGACACTCTTCCCTCAACTGCAGCGGCTGGTACGGGGGTACAGACGCGCGCCGGGGGCGCGCGGTTCCAACTCCGGCGGCCTCCGGTCGCGGACAGCCGGGTGCCCCGGAACCCGGTCGGAACCGGGTTGTCCGGGGCACTCGACACGGCAGATCGGCAGGGAGGGGGCGCCGATTGCCGTCGCGACCGTTGGATGCCGGCTGTGCCGCGCGGCGGCACAGGGTCGGCTCCGGGTCAGAGACCGGCGGTCAGGTTACCCGCAACGCCCTGGACGTCCAGGCCGGTGGTCTGCTGGACCAGGCCGGTGGCGGTGTTGAGGACACCGGTGACCGGGGCGACGGAGCCGACGGTGGTGGTGACGGTGTTCACGACACCGCCGACGAGGCCACCGGACACGTTGTCCAGGTCGGCGTCGGAAATTTCCTGGGTCTGCACCTGGGCGTTGTTCATGATGTTTCCCTTCGGATCAATATCAAGAAAAACCGCGTACGGGTCTCCGGTGGGTGCCCCGGGCGCGGCCACGGTAGTCCGGGTCCCGATATCGGGAAACCCCGGTGACTGCCGCGGTGCGATGGATCAAAGCATGCGGGCGGGTTGCGCTGCTAATCGGATGAGCGGCGATCCGGGCATATCCACCCCGCGAAATTGCCGGTCGTGTGCGCGCATCCATGGCATGGTCGAAGCATCTTCACATCTTCTCCGGTTTCCATTCCGCTGAACCTTCGTTGCCGCCCCTGCGGAATGGGACATTCCGGATGCAAGTCGCCGAGCGGGCCGACGCTGCACACACGCGAAACCGCGGCCCGTGTGCCGGCTGCGCATTCGGTGTGCAGATTTCCTGAAGGCGGCCCGACTTAACGCCCGACTAGCGCCCGGCGGCGACGAGAAGTGCGCTTCGCGTTTCCGCCGCACGACCTGGATGTTGCACAGGTTTTAACCGAACATGATTGCCCTCGACTTCCACGTCACTAATGACCGGAATCATCACGGCTATCGCCCCGTCATTCCGATGGAAACGGATCGAGCATCCAGAGAACGGACATATTCGCATAACTGCGGTGCACGCCGTTCGCCGGACCGGCCGCGGTGGCAGGCGCCCCCCGCCCGGTGCACGGTGGGTACGTGGATCCCGTGGCGGCGCTGGAGCGGATCGCGTTCCTGTTGGAGCGACAGGGGGCGGTGACGTACCGGGTGCAGGCGTTCCGCACCGCGGCGTCGGTGCTGACCGCACTGCCCGCGGACGCCCTGCGCGAGCGGGCCGGCAACGGCACGCTGGGGCGGCTGAAGGGACTGGGCCCCAAGACGACCCGGGTCGTCGAGGAGGCGCTCGCCGGCGAGCGGCCCGCCTATCTGACGCGCCTGGAGGAGGAGGCCGGCGGCCCGTTGGTCGAGGGGGAGGCGGGTCGGGCCCTGCGCCGGGCCCTGCGCGGCGACTGCCACCTGCACTCGGACTGGTCGGACGGCGGCAGCCCCGTCGAGGAGATGGCCCGCACCGCCCGCGACCTCGGCCACGCCTGGTGCGCGCTGACCGACCACTCCCCCCGGCTCACCGTGGCCCGCGGACTGACCGCCGAGCGGCTGCGGCAGCAGTTGGCCGTGGTGGCCGAGGTCAATGCCCGGCTGGCGCCGTTCCGACTGCTGACCGGGATCGAGTGCGACATCCTCGACGACGGCTCCCTCGACCAGGAACCGGAGCTCCTGGCCGAGCTCGACGTCGTGGTCGCCTCGGTGCACTCGAAACTGCGGATGGACGCCGGGCCGATGACGCGGCGGCTGCTGGCCGCGGTCCGCAACCCGTTGGTGGACGTGCTCGGCCACTGCACCGGGCGGCAGCTCACCGGCAAGCTGCGCCCGGAGTCGGAGTTCGACGCCGCGGAGGTCTTCGCGGCGTGCGCCGAGCACCGGACCGCGGTGGAGATCAACTGCCGCCCGGACCGCCTCGACCCGCCGCGCCGCCTGCTCCGTCAGGCCCTGGACGCCGGCGCCTTCTTCGCCGTCGACAGCGACGCGCACGCCCCCGGCCAGTTGGACTGGCAGATCTACGGCTGTGCCCGCGCCGAGGAGTGCGGCGTCCCCGCCGACCGGATCATCAACACCTGGACGGCCCGGCAACTGACGGCCTGGACCCGGACCGGCCGCCCGCCGCGCGGCGCCGGCATCTGACGCCCGCCCCACCGCCCCGGCCGCTCACCCCAGGTCGGCCGCCGTCGCGCGCAGGGCCGTCAGCACCGGGCGGAACAGCGGGTGGTCCTCCGCGCCCCGCCGGACCGCGGCGAAGACCCGGCGGGTGGGCGCCACCCCGTCGACCGGCCGCACCACGACACCCCCGAGGTCCATCCCGCGCAGCGCCGAGCGGGGCACCAGGGCCACCCCCACCCCCGCCGAGGCCAGCGCCACCACCGCCCGGAAGTCGTCCGAGGAGTGCGTCAGGCGCGGCCGGAAGCCGGCGTACTCGCAGGCCAGCACGACCACGTCATGACACGGATTGCCGGAATAGGGGCCGATCCAGGGGTCCTTGGCGAGCCCGGCCAACGGCACCGCCGCCACCCCGGCCAACGGGTGGCCCGGCGGCAGCACCGCGTCGAACGGCTCGGCGTAGAGCGGGACGCGGGTCAGCCGGGGGTCGTCCGCGTCCGGCGCGCCCCGGTACTCGACGGCCACCGCCACGTCGACCTGCCGGTCCAGCACCATCAGCAGGCTGGCGTCGCCCTCCGCGTCCTGGACCCGGACACGGATGCCGGGCGCGGACCCGGCCAGTTCGGCGAGGGCCGGGGCGAGCACCAGCGCGATGCCGGTCGCGAACGCCGCCACCGTCACGGTGCCCGCCTCGCCCTCGTCGTACGCGGCCAGCTCCGCCTCGGCCCGCTCCAGCTGGGCGAGGACGGCGTTGGCGTGGCCGAGCAGGATGTCGCCCGCGGCGGTCAGCCGGACGCCGCGGGCGCCGCGCTCCACTAGGCGGTGGCCGGTCTCCTGTTCCAGCGCGGCGAGCTGCTGGGAGACCGCCGAGGGCGTGAGGTACAGCGCGGCGGCCGCGGCGGTCACCGTGCGGTGGTCGGCCAGCGCACGGAGGATGTGCAGCCGACGTGCTTCGATCATGGATCCAGTTTCGCAGGGTTCGGCCGGATCGTGCCCGGCCGCCTCCGGTCGGGCCGGTCAGCTCCCCAGCGCCGCGCGGGCCGCCACGAAGGCGTCCACCGCGCGGTGCACGTCCTCGGTGGAGTGGGCGGCCGACAGCTGGACGCGGATCCGGGCCTCGCCCTGGGGCACCACCGGGTACGAGAACCCGATGACGTACACCCCGCGCTCCAGCAGCAGTTCGGCCATCCGGGCCGCCTCGGCCGCGTCCCCGATCATCACGGGGGCGATCGGGTGCGCGCCGGGCAGGATCGCGAAGCCCTCCTCGGTCATCCGCGAGCGGAACAGCGCGGTGTTGGCGTGCAGGCGTTCGCGCAGGTCGTCGGCGGATTCCAGGAGGTCCAGGACCTTGAGCGAGGCGGCCGCGATCACCGGCGCGAGCGAGTTGGAGAAGAGGTAGGGGCGGGAGCGCTGGCGGAGCAGCGCGACGATCTCGGCGCGCGCCGCGACGTAACCGCCGGAGGCACCGCCCAGCGCCTTGCCGAGCGTGCCGGTGATGATGTCGACCCGGTCCATCACCCCGCACAGCTCCGGGGTGCCGCGGCCACCGGCCCCGACGAACCCGACCGCGTGCGAGTCGTCGACCATGACCATCGCGCCGTAGCGGTCGGCCAGGTCGCAGATCTCCCGCAGCGGCGCCACGTAGCCGTCCATGGAGAACACGCCGTCGGTGACGACCAGGGTCCGCCGGGCGCCCTGCGCCTCCTTCAACTGCCGCTCCAGGTCGGCCAGGTCGCGGTTGGCGTAGCGCAGGCGGCGGGCCTTGGAGAGCCGGATGCCGTCGATGATGGAGGCGTGGTTGAGGGCGTCGGAGATCACCGCGTCCTCCGGGCCGAGCAGGGTCTCGAAGACGCCGCCGTTGGCGTCGAAGCAGGAGGAGTACAGGATCGTGTCCTCCTGGCCGAGGAAGTGGGAGATCCGCTGCTCCAGTTCCTTGTGCACCTCCTGCGTGCCGCAGATGAAGCGGACCGACGCCAGCCCGTAGCCCCAGCGGTCGAGGGCCCCGTGGGCGGCGGCGATGACCTCGGGGTGGTCGGCCAGGCCCAGGTAGTTGTTGGCGCAGAAGTTGAGGACCTCGCCGGGGCGGCCGCCGGCGGTGACCGCGACGGTGGCGGACTGCGGGGTGCCGATCACCCGCTCCGGCTTGTGCAGGCCGGCGGCCCGGATCTCGTCGAGTGCGGTGCGCAGGTCGTCACGTACGGCGTCGAACATGAGGGGTGTCTCCTTGGGGGTGCGCGGGTCGGGCCGGCGGGCGGCGGCGTCTTGCGGAGGGAGCGGGCGGGGTCAGGCGCTCCAGTCGAGGATGACCTTGCCGCCCTGGCCGCTCGCCGCGTCGGCGAAGGCGGCGTCGAAGTCCTGGTACGGGTAGCGGCCGGTGATCACGGGCGCGAGGTCGAGGCCGCCCTCCAGCAGCACGGACATCGCGTACCAGGTCTCGAACATCTCCCGGCCGTAGATGCCCTTGATCGTGATCATGGAGGTGACGATCCGGGACCAGTCGACCGGGAACTCCTCGGACGGCAGCCCCAGGATGGCGATCCGACCGCCGTGCGTCATGTTTCCGATCATGCCGCGCAGCGCCTCGGGGCGGCCGGACATCTCCAGGCCGACGTCGAAGCCCTCGCGCAGGCCCAGTTCGCGCTGGCCGGCCTCGATCGAGGTGGCGGCGACGTTGAGGGCGAGGCTGACGCCGACCTTGCGGGCGAGGTCCAGGCGGTGCTCGCTGACGTCGGTGATCACCACGTTGCGGGCGCCGGCGTGCCGGGCGACCGCCGCCGCCATGATGCCGATCGGCCCGGCGCCGGTGATCAGCACGTCCTCGCCGACCAGCGGGAAGGACAGCGCGGTGTGCACGGCGTTGCCGAACGGGTCGAAGACCGCGGCGATGTCGAGGTCGACGGGGACCCGGTGCACCCACACGTTGGCGGCGGGCAGCGCGACGTACTCGGCGAACGCGCCGTCCCGTCCGACGCCCAGGCCCACCGTGGCGCGGCACAGGTGGCGGCGGCCGGCCAGGCAGTTGCGGCAGCTGCCGCAGACCAGGTGGCCCTCGCCGCTGACCAGGTCACCGGCCTTGATGTCGGCCACGTCCCGGCCGGTCCCGACGACCTCCCCGACGAACTCGTGGCCGACCGTCAGCGGGGCGCTGACGGCCTGCTGCGCCCAGCCGTCCCACGCGCGGATGTGCAGATCGGTGCCGCAGATGCCGGTGCGCAACACCTTGATCAGGACGTCGCCCGGGCCGACCTCCGGCTCCGGTACGTCCATCAGCCAGAGTCCCGGCTCCGCCTTCTGCTTGACCAGTGCCTTCACCGCAACGGCTCCCGTAGAAAAAGATGACTGGACGGCACCGGGGGCCCGGTACGGCCGCCGATCTCCGGCCAGAAATCTTCCCTACGGCGGCCGTCCGGTCCATCGAGGATTTCTTAACCGCGCCCACAGCTCCCCTTTACGCCCCTTGCGCACCGCGCCCCACACCGGTCGCGCCACCGCCCGGGGCGCTCGGCGTGCGGTCAGCGCCACGGCGCCCGACGGGGCGGGGAAGCCGGACACCACGCACCCCCGGGCGCCCGTGACGTCGCGGCGGTCGGGGTCGGGCCGTCCTGCGGGACGGCCC
>LIQL01000627.1 GCA_001418405.1 Streptomyces diastatochromogenes
GTGCAGGGGATGTGCCAGCCGGGCGGGACGGGGAAGTCGGTGGGCAGGTGGACGGGGGGAGTGGTGCCGGCGTAGGCGCAGTTGTCGCCGGACGGCCGGTTCAGGAGCCCGGGGCGGGCGGCCGCGGACGGGGACGCGACCAGGGCCAGCGCGGCCGCCAGCGTCGCGGTCGCGGCCGCGGCCAGCGCCGCGGCCCGGACCGCGGTGGCGAACGGCCACCGGGTCCGGCGCCGGCCGGTGCCGCTCTCGTTTCGGGGAGGTCCGTGTATCTCGCGCACGGCGGGAAGCTTGCGCCGCGCCCGGCCCGTACAGCCGCCGACCGGGGGCGATTCGCCCGAACGGGGGAAGCGGGCGCCGCCCCGTCCGGACGCCGTGCGGATCGCCGGATCGCCGGGCGCACAGGTGAGCGTCAACCTGCCGCCACCGAAAGGGACTTCCGTGACCTGGACGATTACCGGCCGGGCCGGGGTTCTGAGGCACAATTCCCGTCTGAAGACGAGAAGTTGATACGAGTGGCGGCGGGGCGGTACGGACGTGTCGGTGGAGTCGGCGAGCACAGTGGCCGGAAGGGGCGAGCCGGGTGGCGGCAAGAAGCCCGGTGACGGCGGCGCGTGCGGGTGCGGACAGTGCCCGCACGGGGCCCGCGAGGGGCACCGGCAGGCGCTCGCCGCGTTCGTCGCGCTCCGGGAGGACTTCGCCGTCGGGCGCGGGGTGCCGGCCGGACTGGCGCACTCCGCCGGGGCCGCCCGGCAATGGGTGTCCGACGAACTGACCCTGTCCGCGCGGATACTGGCCGAGCGCGGCGCGGCCGAGGGCGCCTCCTGGACGGTGACGGTCCGTCGGCGCACCGTGGTGGCGGTGTGGGCCGCGGTGCTGGCGCTGCTCCTCGGGCAGGCGTTGACCGCCGTCGGGGCCGGCTGGTCGGTGGGCCGCACCGCCGCGCTGACCGCGGCCGTCGTGCTGGCCCTCGGGACGACGGCGACGGCCTGGCTCCACCGCGAACAGGGCGGTGCGCTGGGCCCGTTGATCGGCGAGGACCGCCGACTGTCCACCTCCCGGGCGGTGGCCGCGGCCTGGGTGGCGGCGGTGCTCTACGCGGTCCTGACGCTCGCCGTCCACCTGGCCGTCGGCGGCGGCCCGGACGCCCGGCGGCGGCTGCTGTCGGGGCTCGGCCTGCTCCCCTCCGGCGGACTGCTGGCCATACTGGCCATCGGCTGCGGGGTGGCGGTGCTGGCCTACGGGATGACCGCCGGGCGGGTCCGGACCGGGCGGGTGCAGAAGATCCCCGCCGACCGCCCCCGGGCGACCGACCTGCTGGCGGACGACGGCGGCCGCGGCAGCTTCACCGACGCGCAGTACGCGCTGGTGAACGCGGCCCTGCTGGCCTTCGCGCTGGTGCGGCTGGCCACCGACCCGGCCCGACTGCCGGCGCTGCCCTGGGTGTTGGTCGTCCTGGCGGCGCTCTCCGGCGTCACGTACCTGGCGGGCAAGGCCGTCGGCGGCGGCCGGCCGGTCATCCTCTCCGTCGTGCGCTCCCGGGAACTGGGCGACCTCGCCGCGCCCATCCGCACCGGCGACGACATCGAGATCCGCGGCACCGGCTTCGTCCCGCCGGGCGCGGCGACCCCGGACCGACTGGCCCGCACCGTCGTGCGGATCGGCGGGGTGCACGTGCCGGTGCCGCTGATCCCGGTGCCGGGCGGTTTCGCCAACCCGACGGACGGGGTGCTGACCGTGCCGGTGCCCGTCGACGTGGAGCCCGGTCCCGTGGAGGTCCGGGTGATCACGGCGGCCGGGGCGGAGACGCGCGGCTACCGCATCGAGGTCCAGGACTGAGGCCGCCGCGCGGGGCGACCCGCGCGGCGCCGCCCGCCAAACGCCCCGGACCGCACGTCAATTGGGTGCGAACCGGGCAGCGGTCCGCACTACGGGTGATCCGGTGGTCGGCGTGCGGGGGAATCTCGCGCGCACCCGCGTACGCATCTCGCCAAGCCGTGCGGGCGGCGGCACAATCGTTCGCTCCCGGTGGCAACGGAGAGGCGGACGTCATGGCTCACGCACAGCGCACACGCCCGGTCGACGTGGGCGGTGCCCGGGCCGGCGGAGTCCGGGGCGGCCTGGCGCGCCACGCGCTGCTCCCGCTGCGGCTCTTCCTCGGCGGCACCTTCCTCTACGCGGGACTCCAGAAACTCACCGACCCGGCCTTCCCCGCTGCCAGCGGGAAGGGGTCGCTGGGCGAACTGCTGGGGCAGGTGCACGACACCGCCGCGCTGCCGCAGCTGGTGGGGTTGGCCCAGCACGGCCCGGTGGGCTTCGCCTACGCCCTCGCCGGCGGTCAGGTGCTGGTCGGGATCGGGACGCTGCTGGGGCTGCTGGGGCGGTTGGCGGCCTTCGGCGGCGCGCTGATCTCGCTGAGCCTGTGGCTCACCGTGAGCTGGCCCGCCAGCCCCTACTACTACGGCAACGACCTCGCCTACCTGCTGGCCTGGACGCCGCTGGTGCTGGCCGGCACCGCCACCTTCTCGCTGGACGCGGCGCTGGCCAACCGCCGGGAGCGGCACGGGACGCAGCTCTACGGCTGACCCCGCACACGGGCCCACCGGCGCCGCCACCGGCCGTTCACGACGGGGGCGGTGGGGCGTGCCGTTGGTGGTGGCGGCGGACCGTGGCCCAGACGGCGGTGGTGATCCCGGCGAGCAACAGACCGGCCGGGAGGGTGCAGAACAGCCAGGGGCCGGGGGCGTGCCAGAGGCCGAGGGCGTCGAGGCCGTAGCCGACGCCGACGACGAGGGCGGCGACACCGGTGATCAGCCGGCCGGGTTCGAAGGGGTGGCGCTTCACTGCGGGGCTCCCTGGGGGG
>LIQL01000628.1 GCA_001418405.1 Streptomyces diastatochromogenes
CCGCCCGCACCCAGCCTGATCCCCACCCTCCCCGGCCGCACCTACACCGACCCGGACGTCTTCCGCCAGGAGCAGCAGGCGCTGTTCGAACGGCTGTGGTTCTGCGCCGTGCGCAGCGCCGACCTCGGCCGGCCCGGCGCCTTCCGCACCGTCCGGGTCGGTCGGGAGAGCGTTCTGATCACCCGCAACCGCACCGGTGAGCTGCGTGCCTTCCTCAACGTCTGCCGGCACCGCGGCGCCCGGCTGTGCACCGCGGAGTCCGGCGAGGTCCGCCGCAACCTCCAGTGCCCCTACCATGCCTGGACCTACGACCTCGACGGCCGCCTGGTGGCGGCCCCCAACCTCCAACGGATGCCGGACGTCGACCGCACCGAACGCGGCCTGGTCACCGTCCCGCTGCGGGAATGGCTCGGCTATGCCTGGGTGTGCCTGGCCGACGAGCCGCCGTCCTTCGAGGACACCGTGATCGGCGCGGCCGTGGAGCGGCTGGGCGACGCCGCGGCCATCGACCGCTACGGGACCGAGACCCTGGCCCTGGGCCGCCGCATCAGCTACGACGTGCGGGCGAACTGGAAGCTGATCGTCGAGAACTTCATGGAGTGCTACCACTGCGCCACCATCCATCCCGAACTCACCGACGTCCTACCGGAGTTCGCGGACGGCTTCGCCGCGCAGTACTACGTCGGCCACGGAGCGGAGTTCGCCGAGGAGGCGCAGGGCTTCACCGTCGACGGCAGCGCCGGCTTCGGCCGGCTGCCCGGCATCGACGACAGCCAGGACCGGCGCTACTACGCGGTGACCGTCCGCCCGCAGGTCTTCATCAACCTCGTCCCCGACCACGTGATCCTGCACCGGATGTTCCCGCTGGCCGCCGACCGCACCCTGGTCGAGTGCGACTGGCTGTACCTCCCGGAGGTGGTCGACGCCGGGGCCGACGTCGCCAAGTCCGTCGAGCTGTTCCACCGGGTCAACGTCCAGGACTTCGACGCCTGCGAACGCACCCAGCCGGCCATGGCCTCCCGCGCCTACCGCGACGGCGGGGTCCTGGTGCCCAGCGAGCACCACATCGGCGGGTTCCACGCCTGGTTGACCGCGCGGTTGGCGGACGGGGCCGGCTGACCCGCCGCGCCACCGGCTGCCGTGCCGGGGCGCGGTGCGCCGCCGCCGGTCGGGCCGATACGCCTCAACCGGCCCGGCCGGCGGCCCGCCGCCACGCCGCCTCGCGCAGCAGCCGCAGCCCGTTCAACCCCACGATGACCGTCGATCCTTCGTGCCCCAACACCCCTAGGGGCAGGGGGAGTTCACCGATCAGGTCCCAGGCCACCAGTCCCGAGATGAACACCGACGCGATCACCAGGTTCTGCACGACCAGCTTCCGCGCCGCCCGGGAGAGCCGCACCACCGCCGGCACGGTGGCCAGTTCGTCGCGCACGATCACCGCGTCCGCGGTCTCCAGAGCCAGATCCGACCCGGCCCGTCCCATCGCGACACCGGTGTGCGCGGCCGCCAGCGCCGGGGCGTCGTTGACGCCGTCGCCCACCACCAGCACCCGGCGCCCGGCCCGTTCCTGCTCCCGGACGGCGGCGACCTTGTCCTGCGGCAGCAGCCCGGCCCGGACGTCGTCGATCCCGGCCTCCTCGGCGAGCCGGGCGGCGGCCCGCGGGTTGTCGCCGGTCACCAGCATCGGCGTGCGGCCGGTCAGCGCCCGCAGTGCGCCCACGGTCGCCGCCGCGTCCGTCCGCAACCGGTCCGCGATCCCCAGCACCCCGACCGGCACACCGTCCCGCACCACCAGCACCGCGGTGTGCCCGGACTCCTCCAACTCGGCCACCGTGGCACGGACGTCGGGGGCGTCGCCGGGCAGCAGCCGGGTCGGCGCCCCGACCTCGACCAGGGCGCCGTCGACCCGGGCACGGACGCCGGTACCGGGCGTGGCGGCGAAGTCCTCGGCCTCGGGCAGCGCGCCGTCGCGGTCGCGGGCGGCCCGCACGACCGCGCGGGCCAGCGGGTGCTCGCTCGGGTGCTCGGCGGCGGCCGCGCAGGTCAACAGCGCGTCCGCGGAGAGCCCGGCGCCGGGCAGCGGCCGGATCGCGGTCACCCGGGGCGTGCCCTCGGTGAGCGTCCCGGTCTTGTCCAGGGCGACCGCGTCCACCTGGCCGATCCGCTCCATCACCACGGCCGACTTGACGAGCACGCCGTGCCGACCGGCGTTGGCGATCGCGGACAGCAGCGGTGGCATGGTCGCCAGCACCACCGCACACGGCGAGGCGACGATCATGAACGTCATGGCCCGCAGCAGCGCGCCGGCCAGCTCGGCCCCCAGCAGCAGGGGAACGGCGAACACCGCCAGGGTCACGACCACCAGGCCCACCGAGTAGCGCTGTTCGACCTTCTCGATGAACAACTGGGTCGGCGCCTTGGTGTCCGACGCCTCCGCGACCATCGCCACGATCCGGGCCAGGACCGAATCCCCGGCGTCCCGTTCGACCCGGACGCGCAGGGCGCCCAGGCCGTTGAGGGTGCCCGCGAAGACCTCGTCGCCGGGCTCCTTGGCCGCCGGCAGCGGCTCACCGGTGATGGTGGCCTGATCGACCTCGCTGACCCCGCTCAGCACCCGGCCGTCCGCGCCCACCCGCTCGCCGGGCCGCACCAGGACCGTGTCGCCCACCACCAGGGCGGCGGTGGCCACCGTCTCCTCGCCGCCGTCACCGGTCAACCGGGTCGCGGTCGCGGGTGCGAGGTCGAGCAGTCCGCGCACCGAGTCCTGGGTGCGGGCCGTGGCCAGCGCCTCCAGGGCGCCCGAGGTGGCGAAGATGACGATCAGCAGCGCACCGTCCATCACCTGGCCGATCGCCGCCGCCCCGAGCGCCGCGACGATCATCAGCAGGTCGACGTCGAGCGTCCGCTCGGTAAGCGCCCGCAGTCCGGCCAGGGCCGGTTCCCAGCCGCCCGCCGCGTACGCGACCGCGTACAGCGGGCCCCAGGTCCAGGCGGGCGCGTCGGCGAGTTGGAGCGGCAGCGCCACCAGGAAGGCGAGGGTGGCCGCGGCGGCCCAGCGGGCTTCCGCCAGCGCCCACACCCGGGTGCGCCGCGGGGCGACCCGGGGAGTGGTGGTGGCCGCTGGTGGCGACGGCACGGTGGTGGCGACAGGCATGACGGAACGACCCTTCGCGGGCAGGGGCGGATGACACCCTCACCGTACAGGAATAGATGAACAGCTCTTCATTCGTTCCCGTGGATGGGATCCTTAGGATGGCTGCCATGGGCCACGGAATTGATGACAAGAGCAGCGCCACCACCCGAGAACGCCTGGATGCCGTAGGGGCGGACGACGTCGCCGCCACCCTCCAGGCCCTCTCCACCCCCTCCCGGCTCCGCATCCTGGCCCGCCTCCAGGAGGGCCCGTGCGCGGTGGGGGACCTCGCCACCGCCGTCGGCATGGAGCAGTCAGCCTGCTCCCACCAGCTCCGGCTGCTGCGCAACCTCGGCCTGGTCACCGGCGAACGCAACGGCCGCTCGATCGTCTACGCCCTCTACGACCACCACGTCGCGGAACTCCTCGACCAGGCGCTCTACCACGTCGAGCACCTCCGCCTCGGCCTGCGCGACGCCCCGTCGGCCAGTGCGGAGCCGCTGGCCGGATGAACGCCGCGGGCCCCGGCCGGAAGCTCCGACCGGGGCCCGCGCCGCCCGCTCACATCCGCCGGTTGTCCAACACCGCCACCGCCTGCCGGATCCGCTCGGTCTCCGCCGTGTCCACCTCGACCACCAGCAGCTCCGGCGCGTCGCCCAGCCGCGCCCGCACCGTGCCGTCCGGCCCGATCAGCGCGCTGTGCCCCACGCCGGTCGGTGCCTTGGTGGGGGCCTCAGGATCGGCGTCCTGGTCCGGTGCCGCCTGGTCCACCGCCGCCAACCAGACCGTCGCGTCCAGTGCCCGCGCCCGCACCAGCAGGTCCCACTGGTCCCGCTTGCCCGGGCCGGCGGCCCAGGACGCGGCCAGCACGGACACCGTCGCCCCGGCGTCCGCGTGCGCCCGGAAGAGTTCCGGGAACCGCAGGTCGTAGCAGGTCGCCAGGCCCACCCGGACGCCGTCCACGTCGACCGTCACCACCTGCTCGCCCGGCGCGACGGTCTCCGACTCGCGGAACCCGAAGGCGTCATAGAGGTGGATCTTGTCGTACGAGGTCTCCACGCCGGGCCCGGTGACCAGCAGGGTGTTGGCCACCCGGCCGTTCGGAGCCGGCGTGAACATCCCCACGACCACGGTCACCCCGGCCTCCCGGGCCACCGCCCGCACGCCCTCGGCCCACGGTCCGTCCAGCGGTTCGGCCAGCGGCCCCAGCGGCGCTCCGAAGCACACCATCGCCGCCTCCGGCAGCACCACCAGCCGCGCGCCCTCGGCGGCGGCCCGGCGCACCAGGTCCGCGACCTGCGCGAGGTTCTCCTTCGGCTCGGTCGAAGAGGTCATCTGGCACAGCGCGATACGCATCGGAGCCTTCTCCCGTCGTGTCCGGTCCCGCGGCCCGCGCGGGGATCGTGCGGGCCGCCCTGATCAGGACGGTACGCGGTACCGCGGCCGGACCACACCTTTCCTCCGCCGCGGACGCGGACGGGGGCCGTCGGGACCGGTTCCGTCGGGGCCGGGGCGACGGACGGCCGCCCCGGACCGCCCGGATCAGGCCGGCGCGCCGCCCGCGCCGGCGATCTCCTCCGGGCGCAGCAGCGCGGCGAGCCGCTCCTCGGGCAACAGCCCCCGTTCCAGGACCAGTTCGGCGACCCCGCGCCCGGTGGCCAGGGCTTCCTTGGCGATCGCGGTCGCCGCGGTGTAGCCGATGTGCGGATTGAGGGCGGTGACCAGGCCGATGGAGTTCTGCACGTTCGCCCGCAGGGCCTCGGTGTTGGCGGTGATGCCCCGGACGCAGCGCTCGGCGAGGGTGCGGCAGGCCGCCCCGAGGTGGGTGATGCTCTCCGACAGCGCGTGCAGGATGATCGGCTCGAAGGCGTTGAGCTGGAGCTGACCGGCCTCCGCGGCCATGGTGATGGTGACGTCGTTGCCGATCACCTCGAAGGCGACCTGGTTGACGACCTCCGGGATCACCGGGTTGACCTTCCCCGGCATGATGCTCGAACCGGCCTGCACCGGCGGCAGGTTGATCTCCGCGAGCCCGGCGCGCGGCCCGGAGGAGAGCAGCCGCAGGTCGTTGCAGCTCTTGGAGAGCTTGACCGCGATCCGCTTGAGGACGCCGGACAGGTGGACGAACGCCCCGCAGTCCTGGGTGGCCTCCACGAGGTTGGCGGCGGTCACCAGTGGCAGTCCGGTGATCCGTGCCAGATGGCCGCGGGCCGCCTCGGCGTAGCCCTTCGGCGCGTTGAGGCCGGTCCCGATGGCGGTGGCCCCGAGGTTGATCTCGTGGATCAGGGTGACCGCCTCGGCCAGCCGGCTCTGGTCCTCCTCCAACATCACCGCGTACGCCGAGAACTCCTGGCCCAACGTCATCGGCACCGCGTCCTGGAGCTGGGTGCGGCCCATCTTCAGGACGTCCCGGAACTCCTCCGCCTTGTCGGCGAACGCCTCGCGCAGCACCGCCATCGCGTCCAGCAGCTCGCGCACCGCGCTCACCGTCGCCACCTTGACCGCCGTCGGGTAGACGTCGTTGGTGGACTGGCTGAGGTTGACGTGCTCGTTGGGGTGCAGCCGGGCGTAGTCGCCCTTGGCGTGCCCCAGCAGCTCCAACGCCCGGTTGGCGATCACCTCGTTGGCGTTCATGTTGGTCGACGTGCCGGCGCCGCCCTGGATCACGTCGACGACGAACTGGTCGTGCAGGCGGCCGGCTTGGATCTCCCGGCAGGCGGCGACGATCGCGTCGGCCGCCTCCGGGGCGAGCAGGCCCAGGTCCGCGTTGGCGCGGGCGGCGGCCTCCTTGACGGCGGCGAGCGCGTCGATCAGGTGCGGGTAGCCCGCGATCGAGCCGCCGGTGATCGGGAAGTTCTCCGTGGCGCGCAGGGTGTGCACGCCCCAGTAGGCGTCGGAGGGTATCTCGCGGTCGCCGAGCAGGTCGTGTTCGCGGCGGTGGCCGGACGTCATGACGGGAGGTTCCTTCGTGCGGTGGGATGCGGAGTGAGGGGTGCGGGGGAGCGGCGGGTGCCCCTGCGGTGGGGCGCCGGGTACGGGGCGGTCGGCTACGGGCGATCCGGCGGGGCCGCCGCCCGTGCCGGTCCGACGATGGTCGACAGCGTCGACTCGACCCGCGCGAGGTGGTGCTTCATCGCTTCGACGGCGTCGTGCTCGGACCGGTCCACGAGGGCCTCCACGATCGCCCGGTGCTCCCGGT
>LIQL01000629.1 GCA_001418405.1 Streptomyces diastatochromogenes
CGCGGGCGGCCGCGCGCACCGCGGCGCAGATCCGCGCCACGTCCTCGTCGCCGGTGATGTACGGCGGCATGGTGTAGATCAGGTCCCGGAACGGGCGCAGCCAGACGCCCTCCCGGACGGCGGCCCGGGTCGCGGCGGCCATGTCCACCTCGTGGTCCAGCTGGACCACGCCGATGGCGCCCAGGACGCGCACATCGCGCACCCCGGGCAGCTCCGCGGCGGGTGCCAACCCGGCCCGCAGCCCGGTCTCGATCCGGGTGACCTCCTGCGCCCAGTCCTGGGACAGCAGCAGTTCGATCGACGCCTCGGCGACCGCGGCGGCCAGCGGATTGCCCATGAACGTGGGGCCGTGCGCCAGCACCGGAAGTTCGCCGCGGGAGATCCCCTCGGCCACCTCCGCGGTGCACAGCGTCGCCGCGAGGGTGAGGTATCCGCCGGTCAGGGCCTTGCCCACGCACATCACGTCCGGTGTGACGCCGGCGTGCTCGGCCGCGAACAGGCGGCCCGTACGGCCGAATCCGGTGGCGATCTCGTCGAAGACCAGCAGCACACCGTGGGCGTCACAGGCTTCCCGCAGCACCCGCAGGTAGGCGGGGGAGTGGAAGGACATCCCGCCCGCACCCTGCACCACCGGCTCCACGACCACCGCCGCCAACTCGTCGGCGTGCCGGCCGATCAGCTCCCGCAGGTGCGCCGCGTACCCGGCGTCCGGCGGGGCGTCGAATCCGGCCGGCGGCGCCTCGGCGAAGACCTGTTGGGGCAGTACGCCCTGCCACAGGTGGTGCATCCCGCCGTCCGGGTCGCACACCGACATCGGCTGCCAGGTGTCGCCGTGGTAGCCGCCGCGCCAGGTCAGCAGCCGCTGCTTGCCCGCTTCGCCCCGTGAACGCCAGTACTGCAGGCACATCTTGACCGCCACCTCGACCGACACCGAACCGGAGTCGGCGAGGAAGACGTGCTGGAGCGCATCGGGCGTGATGTCCACCAGCCGCTTGGCCAGCCGCACCGCGGGCTCGTGGGTGAGCCCGCCGAACATCACGTGGCTCATCCGCCCCAACTGGCCGCGGGCCGCGTCGTTGAGCACCGGGTGGTTGTAGCCGTGCACCGCCGACCACCAGGACGACATCCCGTCCACCAACTCGGAGTGGCCCTCGGCCGGCCGGCCCAGCCGCAGCCGCACGCCGCTGGCCGACTCGACCAGCAGCGGCTCGCTCCGGCCGGGCATCGGCCCGTACGGGTGCCAGACGTGCTGCCGGTCCAGTGCCAGCAGCGCGTCGGGGGTGAGCGGCTCAGGCATTGGGCGGCAGGTCGGTGCCGGCGCCGCGGCGGCGCACCGCGACCAGATCGCGACGGGCCTCCTCGGCGGGGGCGGGGACGGCGGCCTCCGGGGCGGCCTGGGGCTCCGCGTCCACGGCGTCCGCGCCGTCCTCCGTCGGCCTGCGGTGCGCCGGCAGCGTGGTGGTGTCGGCGCCCTCCACCTCGAACCCGGCGTCCGCGATCATCGCCAGGTCGTCCTTGCCGGCCTGGCCCTCGCTGGTCAGGTAGTCGCCCAGGAAGATGGAGTTGACCAGGTGCAGGGCGAGCGGCTGGAGGCTGCGCAGGTGCACCTCGCGGCCGCCGGCCAGCCGGACCTCCACGTCCGGGCAGACGAAGCGGACCATCGCCAGGATCCGCAGGCAGCGCTGCGGGGTGAGGTTCCACTCCTTGGCCAGCGGGGTGCCCTCGAACGGGATCAGGAAGTTCACCGGCACCGAGTCCGGGTCCAACTCGCGCAGCGCGAACACCACGTCGACCAGGTCGGCGTCGCTCTCGCCCATGCCGGCGATCAGTCCGGAGCAGGCGGACATCCCCGCCGCCTGGGCCTGCTGGACGGTCTCCACCCGGTCGGAGAAGTCGTGCGTGGTGCAGATGTCGCCGTAGGTGGCTTCCGAGGTGTTGAGGTTGTGGTTGTAGGCGTCGGCGCCCGCCGCGCGCAGCCGCTCCGCCTGGCCGTCGTTCAACAGGCCCAGGCAGGCGCAGACCTCGACGCCCTCGTTCTGCTCCTTGATGGTGGCGATGGTCTCCGAGACCCGGTCCACGTCCTTGTCGGTGGGCCCCCGGCCACTGGCGACCAGGCAGACCCGCTTGGCGCCGCCGGCCACCCCGGCCGCGGCCGCCTTCGAGGCGTCGTCGGGCTTGAGCCAGGTGTACTTGAGGATCTCCGCCTTCGAGCCCAGCCGTTGGGAGCAGTACGAGCAGTCCTCCGGGCACAGGCCCGACTTGAGGTTGACGAGGTAGTTGAGCTTGACCCGCCGCCCGAACCACGTGCGGCGGACCTTCCCCGCCGCGGCCACCACGTCGAGCAGTTCGTCGTCGGCCGTCGCCAGTACGGCGAGCGCCTCGTCACGGGTCGGCACCTCGCGCCGCAGTCCCTTGTCCACCAGTGTGTTCAGCAGGTCCATGGCGATGATCCTGGCGTACGTCCCGGCCCCCGGCCAAGGAGGATTCCCACAATGCCCGGTGATCGGGGTGTGTGCATCACCACACCGTCCGGCTGCGGAACGACCGCTAACGTCTATCGACAGCCCACAATCGAGGCGCTACCGGCCTGTTGCCGGGAGCGGGCGCCCGGCGCGTTGCCGGGCCCGCTCCCGCCACCCACCGACGAAGGACGCCGATGCTGCAGGACCCCGCCCCACCGCTGCCGTCCGCCGCG
>LIQL01000063.1 GCA_001418405.1 Streptomyces diastatochromogenes
GCGCGGGCGGCGGCGCGGGCGCCCCGGTCGGCGCGCGCACCGCGACCGGCACCGCGGCGGAGTTCGCCCGGAAGGTCGTCGAGCTGGTCAACGCCCAGCGGGCCCAGCACGGTTGTGCCCCGCTCACCGCCGACCCGCACCTGACGGCGGCGGCCCAGGGGCATTCGGACGACATGGCCGCCCGGAACTACTACGCCCACGAGACCCCGGAGGGCGTCGACCCGGGCACCCGGATGACCCGCGCCGGATTCCCCTGGATGAGCTGGGGCGAGAACATCTTCAAGAGCCCGAAGGACCCGGCGACGGCGGTGGACGGCTGGATGAACAGCCCCGGGCACCGCGCCAACATCCTCAACTGCGCCTACAAGGCCACCGGTGTGGGCGTGAACCTCAGCTCCAACGGGCCGTGGTGGACGCAGGACTTCGCCACCCACTCCTGACCGCCCGGGCCCGACCGACGGCCACAGGGCCGTCGGGGCACCTTCCGGACCCGCCCCGGAAGGTGCCCCACCCGGGCCGCCGCCACCCGGTCATTCCCCGGCGCGCACCAGGCCCGTCTCGTACGCGAAGACCACCGCCTGGGTGCGGTCCCGCAACCCCAACTTCACCAGGATGCGGCTGACGTGGGTCTTCACCGTCTGCTCGGCGATGACCAGATGTGCGGCCAACTCGGAGTTGGACAGCCCCCGCGCGATCAGGGAGAGCACCTCCGTCTCGCGCTCCGTCAGGTCCGCCACCCGGCCGCGCGGCACGGCGCGCGGCGCGCCGCCCCTGGCGAACTCCTCGATCAGCCGCTTGGTGACGGAGGGTGCCAGGAGCGCGCCGCCCATGGCCACCGTGCGGACCGCATCGGCGAGTTGCTGCGCGGAGGAGTCCTTCAACAAGAAGCCGTGCGCGCCGGCCCGCAGCGCCTCGTACACGTACTCGTCGAGGTCGAACGTCGTCAGCATGATGCTCTTGACGTCCGGGAAGTCCTGCGTGATGCGCCGGGTCGCCTCCAGACCGTCGAGCACCGGCATCCTGATGTCCATCAGGGCCACGTCCGGACACCGGGCGGCGATGCGGTCGATCGCGTCCTGACCGTTGACCGCCTCGGCCACCACCTCGATGTCCGGCTGGGCGTTCAGCAGGATCCCGAAGCTCTGCCGGATCAGTTGCTGGTCGTCCGCGATCAACACCCGGATCGTCATGCGTCCTCACTCCTGCTCACTGGTGGGGAGGGAAGCCGCGACCTCGAACCAGCCGTCCTCCCGGGTGCCGATCCGCACGGAACCGCCGAGCAGCGACGCCCTCTCCCGGATGCCCAACACACCATGTCCCGTGCCCCGCTGGCGTGGCGCACCGTCCGGCGCCGGGCTGTTGGCCACGCGCATGCCGAGCTCGCCACGCCCGTAGGTCAGCTGCACCTCGCCCCGGCACCCCGGGGCGTGCCGCAGCGCATTGCTCAGCGCCTCCTGCGCTATCCGGAACGCCGACAGCTCGACCCGCTGCGGCACCGCTCGCGCCTCGCCGGTGATCACCATGTCGATCCGCAGACCCGCCGCCCGCACGTTGGCCACCAGGCCGTCGAGGTTCTCCAGCGTCGGCTGCGGTGCGTAGCGGGCCTCCGGACGCTCTTCCGACGACCGCAACATGCCCAGGACGTATCGCAGTTCGGTGAGGGCGGCCAGCGCGTTCTCCCTGATGCTGGCGAAGCTCTCGCTCAGTTCCGGCGGCGGTTCGGCCACCCGGTACGGTGCCGCCTCCGCCTGCACCGCCACGACGGACATGTGGTGCGCGACGACGTCGTGCAACTCGCGGGCGATGCGGGTGCGCTCCTCCAACAGCGCGCGCCGGCCCCGTTCGAACTCCGTCAGGGCCTCCTGCGCGCGCAACGCCCGACGGGCCCGGCTCCGCCCGCGCACGACGGTGACGACCGCCAGCCCCAGCGCCGAGAACAGCCCCCACAGCAGCAGGTCGCCGACCGACGACGGCGGTGCCAGCCCGGCGGTGAGCGCCCCGCCGAGCGCCATCGTCAGCAGCCACTGCGCCACGTACGTCTCGGTCCGCACCCGGCAGGCCACCAGCAGCGTGACCCCCAGGTGCGCCCAGAGTCCCGGTGCCGTCCACGGCCACGGCTCGTCGGCCCGCCCCGCCGGCTCGGCGAGGGCCGCGAGGAGCGCGTACGGCAGCGACGCGGCGAGCGACGACCACCAGGCCAGCACCGGCCGGTACAGGGCGAGCACCAACGGCGGCCCCTGGACGCCGGCGACGAGCCCCGCACCCCACCACGGCAGGCCCAGCCCGTCGGCGACGATCAGCGTCCCGCCGATGCCCAGGTCGGCCGCGACCAACGCGGCGGCGAGGAGCAGGATGTGCCGCAGGAACCGGCGCTCGGCGTTCCGGAACGGCGGCGAAGCCCGGCGGGAGACGTCGCACGCCTCGCGTCGCACCGCCCGGAGCACGGCCCCGACCTGCCGCAGGCCGTCGCCTCGGGGGTCCGGCACGGTCGGTGCGTTCGGCTGTTCCGGGATCACCGGACCATGGTACGGACGGGTGGCGCACGCCGGAGTCGTCCGTAGGGGCCGGTCGCCGGCCGGACGTCATACCTCAGAGCTACGCCGGAACATGGCTCCCGAGTGTGACGTGGTCGAGGTCCTCGGGACCCTAGGTTCTCATCGGCGCGGGCCGCGCCAGGAACACCCGGGCAGCTCCTGCCCGCTCGTTGGAGGACAGCATGGACACCATCACCACCGACCACGTCGCCGCCCTGTACGGGAAGTACGAGGACGACCTGCGGGCGGCGCGGGACGCCCAGCGCCGGCTCCTGGCGGACCGCGGCCCGTCGATGAAGGCCCAACTCGACGACTACGAGGCCGAGATAACCTATCTGCTGCTGCGCGACCTGCGTCCCGAGGTCGTGGTGGAGATCGGCACGTTCCACGGATGGTCCACGACGTGGCTCCTCCGTGCCTTGCGGGACAACGGGACCGGGCGGCTGCACTCGTTCGACATCGTGGACCACGTGGTGCGCAACGTACCGGCCGAACTCGCCGAGGACCGTTGGTCGTTCACCAAGGGCGACGTGCGCCGGCACCTCGATGCGGTCCCCACCGAGGTGGACTACCTCTTCATCGACGCCGACCACGGTGCGCGGTTCGCCCACTGGTACGTCGACAACCTCTTCCCCGGCGTCCCCGCGGGCACACCCACCAGCGTCCACGACGTCTTCCACGGGCGGCGTCCCAAGCCCTTCAGCGAGGGCTCGGTCATCGTCAAGTGGTTGGCCGAGAAGAACGTCGAGTTCTTCACCCCGTCCACCGCCAAGGCACCCGAAGTGACCCGTCAACTTGCCTCAGTGAAGGCCGAGTTGGGGCTCGACGAGCCGGTCCGGCACAGCGACCACAATCCGATGATCTACTTCAACCTGCCGTAGCCGTCGGCGTCGGGTGCCGGGGCCGGTGCCGGTGCCGGTGCCGTGAATTTCAGTGCGGGGTCCTCCACCGGGCCGTTCCGCAGCCGTTCGACGTCCTTCTCGTAGGCCATCTCGACCGTCCACGGGCCGCGGGTGCCCGCCCGCGGGAACTGTCCGATGCCCCGTCGTATGTAGCCGGCGCTCAGGTCCATGTAGGGCACCCGCGCCATGTCGGGGTCGGCCAGCACCGGTTCGACGGTGGCGTGGCCGTGCGCGTCCATGTGGTCGAGCAGCCGGCAGAAGTACGCGCAGACCAGGTCCACCTTGAGCGTCCAGGACAGGTTGGTGTAGCCCAGCGCGAACACGAGGTTGGGCACCCCGGACAGCATCACCGCCTTGTACGCCGTCGTGTCCGCCGGGTTCACCCGGCGCCCGTCCACGCTCAACCGGACCTTGCCGAAGGGGGACATGGTCAGGCCGGTCGCGGTCACGACCAGGTCGGCGGCCAGTTCCCGGCCGGACGCCAACCGGAGGCCCGTCGCGGTGAACCGCTCGATCCGGTCGGTGACCACCGAGGCCCGGCCGGCCGAGATCGCCTTGAACAGGTCGCCGTCCGGCACCACGCACAGCCGCTGGTCCCACGGGTCGTAGCGCGGGGTGAAGTGGGTCGCGACGTCGAAGTCGGCGGGCAACTGCCGGCGCACCCGGGCGATCAGCAGCCGGCGCATCAGCGTCGGGGCGCGCCGGCACAGCCGGTACATCCCCCGGGTGAGCAGGAGGTTCTTGCGCCGGACGATCCGGTGTGCGCGCCGAGGGCCGAGCGCGCGGCCCAGCACGCGGGCGATCGGGTCCTCGGCCGCCGTCGAGAACACGTAGCTCGGCGAGCGCTGCACCATCGTGACGTGCGCCGCGGTGGCGGCCAGCGCGGGGATCAGCGTGACGGCCGTGGCGCCGCTGCCGATCACGAGGACGCGCTTACCCGCGTGGTCCAGGTCCGCCGGCCAGTGTTGCGGATGGACCACCTGGCCGGTGAAGTCCGCGACGCCGTCGAAGGCCGGCGTGAAGCCCGTCTCGTAGTCGTAGTAGCCGGTGCCCAGGAAGAGGAACCGCGCGGTGTGCGTGGTCTCCCGGCCGTTGCCGGCGAGTCGGGAGGTGACGGTCCACCGGCCCGTCGCCGAGGAGAACGCGGCGCCGACCACCCGGTGCCCGAAGCGCAGGTGGTCGGCCAGGTGGTGCGCGCGGACCGTCCGTCGCAGGTAGTCCAGGATGAGCGGCCCGTCGGCGATCGACGTGTGCGCGGTCCACGGTTGGAAGCCGAAGCCGAAGGTGGGCATGTCCGAGTCGGAGCGGACGCCGGGGTAGCGGAACAGACTCCACGTACCGCCGATCGCGTCGCGCCCCTCCAGGACCGCGAACGTGGTGCCCGGGCGGCGGGCCTTGAGGTGGCAGGCCGCGCCGATGCCCGAGATCCCGGCGCCGATGATCAGTACGTCGAAGTCCACGGACTGCGTCGGACTGCTGTGCGTGGGCGTCACTGGTGCCTCCTGGCCGCGGGGATGAGGGACTGCGAGGGGTTGATGCCCACCGCCCGGTCGGTACCGGCGGCATTTCGGCCGAGTTCGGCGCGCGGGCGCGTGCGGGGCGGAGCGTACGACGGGGGCGCGGACCGCGTGCCGGTGCGGCCCCCGGCCGCAGCCGACGCGGCGCAAAACGCCCCACCGCACCCACGCGGGGTACCGGCCCGCGCACCCGCCGCGGTACATGCTCTTCGAGCAGCGTCCCGGCGCGCGGCCGACCGGCCGGAACCCGGGCACGCACGGAACCCGAGACGACGAGACGAGGAGCTTCCATGAGCACCACCACGGGCGGCGCGGGCGTGCCGCGCACGATGCGCGCGTCGGTCCTGGTCGCCAAGGGCGAGATCCGCATCGAGGAACGGCCGGTGCCGGTCCCCGCCGAGGACGACGTACTGATCGACGTGGCGTCCGTCGGAGTGTGCGGATCCGACGTGCACTACTACCGGGAGGGCCGGATCGGTGACTTCGTCGTCGACGCCCCACTGGTGCTCGGGCACGAGGCGTCCGGCCGCATCGTCGCGGTCGGCGCCCGCGTGCCCGACGCCCGGATCGGCGAACGCGTCGCGATCGAGCCCCAACGCCCCTGCCGGGTCTGCCGACAGTGCACGGCCGGCCGCTACAACCTCTGCCCCGCCATGGAGTTCTACGCCACTCCACCGGTCGACGGCGCCTTCCAGGAGTACGTCACGATCCAGGCACCGTTCGCGCACCCGGTGCCGGACTCCGTCTCGGACGACGCCGCCGCCCTGCTCGAACCGCTCTCGGTCGCCGTCAGCGCCAACCGCAAGGCCGAAGTGGGCCCAGGATCAAGGGTGTTGATCGCCGGCGCGGGACCGGTCGGCATGCTGACCGCCCGGACCGCGCTGGCGTTCGGCGCCGCCGAGGTGCTCGTCTCCGACCCGATGCCCGAGCGGCGCGCGAGGGCGGCCCGGTACGGCGCGACGGCCGCACTCGACCCGGCGACCGATGCCGTCGCCGGGCTCGACGTGGACGCCTTCATCGATTGCTCCGGCGCGCCGCCGGCCGTCCGGTCGGGCATCGCGGCCGTCCGCGGCGCGGGCACCGTCGTGCTCGTGGGCATGGGCGCGGACGAGGTCCCGATGCCCCTCCCGGTCATCCAGCGCCACGAGCTCACGGTGACCGGCGTCTTCCGCTACACGGACACCTGGCCGCTCGCCACCCACCTCGCCGCGTCCGGACAGGTCGACCCGGCCGCCCTCGTCACCGCCCGGTTCGACCTCGACCACACCGCGGACGCCCTCGACGCCGACCGCACGCCCGGCTCCCTCAAGGCGGTGGTCCGGCCGTGACGGGCCGTCCGCCGGCGGCCCGGGGACGTTAGCGAGCCGTTAGCGGGACGGCGTCGAAGTGTCAGCAGGGCCCGGCAGTCTCTTTCTCGGGAAGGCAACTCCGCCTCGCACGCTCTTCAGAGAACGGGACGAAAGACCATGTCGCACCGGGCCGCACTGAGCCACGTCCGCAAGGCCGCCGCTGCCGCGGTGATCACCATCGCCGCCTTCGGGCTGACCGCCTGCCAGGGGGGCGGGACCAGCACACCGGCCTCGTCCGTCTCGTCGTCCGCCGCCTCGTCCACCGCCTCGTCCGCCGCCTCGGGTTCATCCGGCGCGGCGGGGGACGCGAGCGCCCCGCAGTCCGGCGCGTCCACGGCCAAGTCCTCCCAGGGCGGGGCCAAGAGCACGGCGTCGAGTGCTCCGACGAAGGCGGGCGTGCGGTGCACGAACCAGGTCAACTACGCGGGTGACCCGCGCTCCAACGCCGAGATCAACTCGATCGGCGAGCGGACCGGCCACTGCCCGGCGCCCACGAAGGGCAGCGCGACGACCGGCACCCCCAAGAAGCCCGGGCAGAGCTGCACGAACCAGATCGACTACGCGGGCGACCCGCGGTCCAACGCCGAGATCAACTCGATCGGCGAGGACACCGGTGAGTGCCCGCCGGTCCAGCACCGCTGAGACGGCCGGAGGGGCGGGCCGCCCCGTTGCCCGCGGTGCCGGCGAACGGGCCGTGCGTCAGGCGTCGTCGGCGGTGCCCTGCGGCGACCGGTCGAGGCTGCGGCGCCATCGGATCTCGCCGTCGCGCCGCCGGATCACCCAGTTCAGCCAGGAGACGGCGGGGTCCGCGGAGCCCGCGGTGAGGCGCTGGTAGCGCGACCGCAGGGCCTGCGGGATATCCGGGGCGCCGCCCATGAAGGCGTGCAGGGCCGGGTCGGACAGGACCTCGGCCATCTCGTCGGCGTGCGCGACGCGCAGCGGGGTCAGAGGGCGATCAGGCCGGCCGTCGTCGCCTCGAAGCCGCAGGCGGCGAAGTAGAACGGGCGCAGGTGTTCCTCGAAGTCGACGTGGAGCCAGGCGCAGTGCGCGGCGCGGGCCCGGTCGGCCGCGGTGGCGATGAGGGCGGTGCCCACGCCGTGCGACCGGCGGTGCGGTGCGACCACCGTGTCCAGGACGAAGGCGTGCCGGCCGCCGTCCCAGGCGACGTTGACGAAGCCGATCAGTGCGCCGTCCTCCCGGGCGCAGACCCAGCCGAGGCTGTACCGGTGCAGGCGGGCGCGCCAGTCCGTTGCGGTGGCCGGGTGGCCGAAGCCCTCCGCGTGCAGCGCGTCGAGCGCGTCGTCGTCGAAGTCGCCGCGCCACTCGTACTCGATCGTCACGCCCCGATCGTAAGGTCCCCGCCGGCTGCCGCGCCGGGTGTCGGGCGATGGTCAGTCGCCGGTCTTGACCTTCTTCATCGTCAGGTGGGACTCGACGCGCAGGATGCCGGGGAGGCCGGTGAGCTTGCTCGTCAGGAAGGCGTTGTAGGCGGCGTGGTCGGCGACGGCGACGCGGAGGAAGTAGTCGGGGCGGCCGAACATCCGGCGCAGCTCCACGACCTCCTCGTAGCCGGCCAGTGTCTCCTCCAGCGTCTCGATGGTCTTGAGGTCGTTGGCGTGGACCTCGACGTCGACCATGACCTCCAGGCCGCGGCCGACGGCTTCCGGGTCGATGACGGCGCGGTAGCCGGTGATGACGCCGGCCTCCTCCAGCCGCTTGAGGCGGCGCAGGCACGGCGGCGGGGTCAGGCCGACCCGCTTCGCCAGTTCCACGTTGGTCAGCCGACCGTCCTGGCGCAGATGAAACAAAATTTCCCGATCGATGGCATCGAGGTGCATTTCATTGCTCACAGGCACATGATACGGGAATGGTTAGCAACCATATGTGGCGGATATCCACGTAAAATTTCAGCATGCCTGGCTCTCCGGTCGCCCTCAGCGGCCCTCCTCGTCCTGCCCCCGTTCCCCCGCCCCGGCGGCGGTCCGAGGCGCTGGCGGCCCTGAAGGACTCGACGTCCGTGGGCCTGGGCCTGCTGCCGCTCGGCCTCGCCCTCGGGGTGCTCATCACCCACGCCGGCCTGCCCTGGTGGTGCGCGAGCCTGTCCACCGCGGTCATCTACGCCGGCTCGTTCGAGTTCATCCTCGTCGGCCTGGTCCTGGCGGCCGTACCGCTGGCGACCATCGCGCTGACCGCCTTCCTGGTCAACGTCCGGCACGTGTTCTACGCGCTGTCCTTCCCGCTGGACAAGGTGTCCGGGCGCCCCGCCCGGGCCTACAGCACCTTCGCGCTCAACGACGAGTCCTACGCGCTGGCGACCGGCCCGCAGGCCCGGTCCTGGAGCGGCGCGCGCCTGCTGTGGCTCCAGGTGCTCATGCAGGCGTACTGGGTCGGCGGCGCCACCGCCGGTGCCCTGCTGGGCTCCGTGGTGCCCGACACGGTCACCGGCCTGGACTTCGCGCTGACCGCGCTGTTCACCGTGCTGGCCCTGGACGCCGTCCGGGAACGGCGCGGCGACCTGCCCACTCCCCTGCTGGCGCTGCTCAGCGCGCTGATCGCCCGCCTGATAGTTCCCGGGCAGCTGATGCTGGGCGCCTTCGCCCTGTTCACCGGCGCCCTCCTCGTCCGCCACTTCGTCACCCGCTCAAGGTCCTCCCATGCCTGACACCCGGTACCTGCTCCTGGCCGTCGCGGTCTCGGCCGCCGTCACCTGGGCCCTGCGCGCCCTCCCGTTCACCGTCCTGGCACCGCTGCGCGCCAGCGCCGTGGTCCGGTACCTCGGCGCCCGCATGCCGGCCGGCGTCATGGTGATCCTGTGCGTCTACTGCCTGCGCGACCTACCGCTGTCCCGGCCCGAGGCCGTGGCCCCCCTCGCGGCCCTGGCCGTCACCGTCGGACTGCACCTGTGGCGCCGCAACGCGCTGCTGAGCATCCTCGGCGGCACCATGGTCAACGTGGTCCTGGCCAGCACCGTCTTCGGCCACTGAGCGCACGTCGAGGTGCCCACCGGCGCCGTTCGACGACCCGCACGCCGCGCGCCGTTCGGCCCGCCAGCGTCGCCAGGCGAGGACGAAGCCGACGCCGGCCAGTGCGGCGGGGACGACCAACTCGGTTGCCAGCGCCGCCATCCACTCGGGGTTCATCGGCCGGACCAGGCCGCTGCCGTACTGGCAGGACGCCTGCGGCGGGAGGAAGCTGCA
Organism: Streptomyces diastatochromogenes; assembly: GCA_001418405.1. Lineage (GTDB taxonomy): Bacteria > Actinomycetota > Actinomycetes > Streptomycetales > Streptomycetaceae > Streptomyces > Streptomyces albulus_C. The sequence goes on from LIQL01000063.1 coordinate 9,500, forward strand.
CTCCAGGGTCCTGGGCGGATGGCTGCTCCAGCCCGCGCCCGCCGAACAGGCCGACGAGGGACCGGTGAAGAGCCGCCAGGCAGCCAGCGCGTAGCACAGCACGAACACCGAGCCGGTCACCAAGAACGCCGTACCGGTGCGGGCGACCTTCTGCCCCCTGGACATCGGGACGACCAGGCGACTGCCGGGGCGCGGGTCCAGGCACTCCGCGAGGAGCGCCACGAGCAGGCAGCCGACCATGACCGCCAGGGCCGCCCACAGCAGCGTGCCGGGCACGGCCCGGCCGCCGAAGGACGCCACCTCTCCCTGGTCGAACTCGCAGACGGTGGCGGGCGGGAACGCCTGGTCGCGGGTCCGCAGGAAGCGGCCGGGGCCCCGCGTCAGCCCCTGCATGCACCGCTCGTCGAACTCCACCATGGCGAACAGGGCCAGTCCCGAACCGACCACCAACAACCCGAACGAGATGCCGGCCGCGCGCCACAGACCGCCGGTCCGGTAGCCGCAGTGTGTGCGTGCGTGTGACATCCGCGCACAGTAACCGACCGCGCAGCGGCGGCGGCACGGGCCGGTGACGGGTCGCGGACAGGCACCCGGCGGACAGCCGAAAGGCCCCGTGTTCCGGCCCCGCCTTCGCTACGCTGCTGGCGCCCTTTCGTCCCGCATCACGGAGGTGCCGTGAGATGTACGTGCGCCGGATCGTCCCCAACGTGCAGTCGGAAACCCTGGAGGAGAGCGCGCGGTTCTACGGCCTGCTGGGGTTCGAGGAGGTGATGAACCACGGCTGGATCATGACGTTGGCCTCCGTCGACAACCCCGCCGTCCAGGTGAGCTTCATGACCGACGACAAGACGGCCCCCGTGGCACCGGACATGAGCATCGAGGTCGAGGACGTGGACGCCGCCTACGCCACGATGCGCGCGCAGGGCGCGGAGATCGTCCATCCGCTCACCGACGAGGAGTGGGGCGTCCGCCGCTTCTTCGTGCGCGACCCGAACGGCCGCGTGGTGAACGTGCTCGGCCACGGCCGAGGCCGGGGCGCACGGACCGGGCGCGCGGCCCGGCCCTGACCCGTCGGACGCGCCTAGCCCTCCTCGCTGACGGCCTTGTCGTAGAGGGACTTGATGGCGTCGTTGAAGTAGGGGCTGTAGGAGACGTCGTCGGTGTCGCCGCCGGCCTGGTAGCCGCCGATGACGCCGATGACCTCGCCGGTGCGGGTGGCGCGGTCGAAGTGGGTCAACCAAGGGCTGCCGCTGGTCCCGCCGCTGTACCCGGTGCAGTCCACCTTCATCTGGTCCGCTTGGAACTTCGTGGTCTTGTTGCCGCAGGAGATGGGGTCCTGGCCGCTCGCGGGATAGCCGGTGATCCGCACGGTGTTGTCGTAGCCGGCGTCGTACCCGAAGCGGTTGGCGCCGAGCACGTCGGCGATCCGCTTGCCGCCGACCTTGCCCACGATGACGAACCCCACGTCGTAGCCGGGGTCGGAGGACCGCGCCCAGTGGTCGTCCACCACCAGCTTCTCGATCGGCCAGGTGCCGTTGGGTGCCTGGCCGTCGCGGTAGCCCGGGACGAACGCCAGGTCCGTCTGGTAACCGCCGCCCGCGCCGGTGTGGATGCAGTGCGCCGCGGTGATCACCACGGACTTGCCGGGGCTGTCGACGACGCTCCCGGTGCAGAAGTGGTCGCCGGTGCCGCCGTGGCTGAACAGGGCGCCCACCCGGGCGTTGGACGTGGTCGGCGGCGGGGTGTGCGAGACCCCCGGCGGGTGGCGGAAGGGCTTGGCGCCCCGCATCCGCTGCGCGGACCAGCCGGGTGCCGAACCGGTGGCGGACGCGGACGGCGCGGCCCCCAAGGAGGACGAGGAGGACGCCGTCGGCGCGGGGATCAGGGTGTTCCGGGCCGGTACGTCCCCGCTGGCGCAGCCCGACACGGCGGCCAGAGCGGCGAGCAGGGCGACTGCGGCAGCAGACTTGTGGCGCATGCCGGGATGCTAGGACACGCACCGGGCGGTTCACGGGCGTTCGGCACCCGCTCCCGGTGTTCCCGGGAGGGGCGCGGGTGCACCGAGGGTCGTGCGCGGCGCCGGGAGGCGGCGAGCACGCCCCCCGTACGCGGGCGTCGCGGCCCTCCCGGCACCGGCACCGCGACGTCCGAAATCCGCTTGCCGTACGGGGCCGGGCCCTTGCAGGCTGGCAGCTCACGTGCGGGTGCGGCACGCACCGGCAGGGCTTCGGGAGGATGCGGTCGTGAGCCGACGGATGGGTGCCCCAGCAGCGGACGGCGGGGCCGGGTCCGCACGCCGCACGGACGGTCGCGCGCTCGCGGCGGCCGCCGTGACCGTGCTGCTGTGGGCGTCCGCCTTCATCGCGATCCGCAGTTCCGCCGCGCACTTCTCGCCCGGCGCCCTCGCCCTGGGCCGACTGACGGTGGCGTCCCTCGTGTTGGGGGCCGTGCTGCTGGTGCGGCGCGGCGGGCTCCCGCCGCGCGAAGCCTGGCCCGGCATCGTCGGTTCGGGAGTGCTGTGGTTCGGCGCGTACATGGCCGCGTTGAACTGGGGCGAGCAGCTGGTGGACGCCGGAACGGCCGCCCTGGTGGTGAACGTCGGTCCGATCCTGATGGCCCTCCTGGGTGGCTGGCTGCTGAAGGAGGGCTTCCCGCCCCGGCTGATGGCGGGCGTGGCGGTGTCGTTCGTCGGCGCCGTGGTGGTCGGGCTGTCCACGTCCGGCGGGGGCGACGCGTCCCTCCTCGGCGTCCTGCTGTGCCTGTTCTCAGCGGTGGCGTACGCGGTGGGGGTGGTCCTCCAGAAGCCGACGCTGAAGCACGCCACGCCGATGCAGGTGACGACGTTCGGCGCGCTCGCCGGGGCGGTGGTCTGCCTGCCGTTCGCCGGCTCGTTGGTGTCGCAGGTCGGCAGGGCCCCGCTGACGGCGACCTTGGAGGTGGTGTACCTGGGCGTCTTCCCGACGGCCCTGGCGTTCACCACGTGGGCCTATGCGGTGTCGCGCACGACCGCCGGGAAGATGGGCGCCACGACGTACGCGGTGCCGGTGCTCGTCGTCCTCATGTCGTGGTTGTTCCTCGACGAGGTGCCCGGCTGGCTGACGCTCGTCGGCGGCCTCCTGTGCCTGTCCGGGGTTGCGGTGTCGCGGGTGGGGGGCAAGCCGCCGGCCCCGCGCCCGCTTCCCGGTGCGGACGCGACGGCACCGGCCGGCCGGGGAACCCGAGGCGACCGCCTGACGCCCGACCACACTGACTGACTTTTCGGTCAGCTCGCACGGGCGCATGTCCCCCGCCCTCTCCGCGACCGCACGGCGCCTGGACCTACTGGCGTCCCAGTCGCTCCAACTCCGCGTCGATGGCGTCCACCACCAGCTCGCGGGCGTGCCCCAGCGGCAGGATGCCGCTGAGCCACCGCATGCTGAGCCCTTCCACCACGGCCGTCAGGCGTTCGGCGGCGACGGCCAGGCCCGCGGCGGTCGCCATGGGGCGCACCCGGCCGAGCAGGTCGGCGACCTCCTGGACCCAGATCAGCGTGGCCTTGGCCAGGTCCTCGCGCAGGTGGGGTTCGAAGATGGCGCTGGCGCGCAGCTCGCCCCAGGCGATGCTGTTCTCGCGGACCGCCTCGTCGTCCTGCAGCTCCAACAGCAGCGCCTGTTCGAGCTCCTGCCGGGGGTCGAGGGGAGCGGCGTCCGGGTCGCGCTCGGTGGTGTAGGCGGCGGCCCGGTCGTTGATGAACTCCAGGGTCCGCCGCAGGATGCCGGCCCGGTCCTTGAAGTGGTAGTAGATCAGCGCGGTGGACACCCCGGCCTCGGCGGCCAGCTCCTCGACCCGCAGTCCGCGGACCCCGCGCCGGGCGATGACCCGCGCGGCCGCCTCCATGATCGCTGTTCTACGGTCGCTCACGATCACCCAGCTTAATCGGCGCCCGCACACCCCTCCGCCCGGGGCGAGAAATCCTGAGCGGAAAGTCAGCCGGATCGTCGCACCACGAAGAGCAGCGCCGACGTGCCACCTGGCGCGCACGGCCGCCGGATCCCGCGCCCCGACGACGCTGACGCGCCCGCCCCGCCCGGGCGGGCACCCGGCTCCCGCACCCGAGCGCCCGGAGGACCCGCAGTGCGGTCCGGTGAGCGATAGCGCCCGCCTCGTCCGGGACGCAGGCTGGAGACATGGACACCATGGTGCTCGGCAACGTCGAGATCACCCGCATCGTGGAGTTGCCGGCGAGGGGCCGCCCCCGCGACTACGTCTTCCCCGACGTGCCCGTCGAGCACTGGCGGGCGCACGAGAAGTGGCTCGCCCCCGCCTTCCTGGACCCGGCCGCCGACGAGGTCGCCCTGACGATCCAGACCTGGCTCGTCCGCAGCGAGGGCCGGACGATCCTGATCGACACCGGCGTGGGCAACGACCGGGACCGCCCGGCCATGCCGAACTTCCACCACCTGCACACCGACTACCTCGCACAACTGGCCGCCGCCGGAGTCCGGTTGACCGACGTGGACACGGTGATCTGCACCCACGTCCACAGCGACCACGTCGGTTGGAACACCCGCCGCACCGAGGGCGGCGCCTGGCAACCGACCTTCCCCCGCGCCCGTTACGTCATCCCGCGCGCCGACTTCGACTACTGGGACCCGGCAGCCGGGCACCGGACCCGCTCCGGCCGCCAGATGGCCAACGTCTTCGAGGACAGCGTCGCCCCCGTGCACCAGGCAGGGCAGACCACCCTGTGGGAGGGCGACCAGCATCTCGTCGACGCCCACCTCCGCATCGAGCCCGCCCCCGGCCACACGCCGGGCTCCTGCGTCGTGTGGTTGCGGTCGGGCACGGAACGGGCGGTGTTCGCCGGGGACCTGGTGCACAGCCCGTTGCAGATCGCGGAACCGGACGACTGCCCCCGCTTCGACGAGGACGAGCCCCGCGCACGCGACAGCCGCCGCCGGGTACTGGCGGAGGCCGCGGACCGGGGCGCCCTGGTGTTCCCCGCGCACTTCCCCGGCCCGGGGGCGGCCGAAGTGCAGCGCGTCGGCGACCGGTTCACGGTGACGGCGTGGGCCGCCTGGGACTGAGGGCGAGGTCCGCGCGCCACGCACGCCCGGCGGCAGGTACGGCACGGAGAATAGCCCGCCCCTTCTCACCGAAGGGGCACGTGCCGAGATTCCCTCCGCGTTCAACGATCAGGCACGAGCGCGGTCCACAACAGGCCATTCCCTGCGCGGTGATTCACGGGAATTCCGACTGCGGCACGGTGTCGAATTCCTGGAAAGCCGCCAGAGCCGCCGCACCCTCGATCCACGAATTCCTTGCAGAACTCGCCGAGATCCGGGAAGAGTGCGCAGCCCCCTCGCCCCGCCCTTCTGGAGCGGGCACCTCATGCGCCCAGCTCGTGCGCCCACCTCATGCGCTGCCCCTGAGCCCCCAACTGCCAGCCGACCGGCCGCAGAAGGCCACCGTCACCACTCCCCCCACAGCGTCGTCTCCCGACGCGGCCGCGGTCCGCCCGAGCTCCGATGCCGCCCGGCACCGAACCCGAACACTCCTTCTATATTTCGCACACGAGTACATTTATGTGTTATGCGCACTCAAGCCACATAATCATCCCGCCCCCGCTATGCTCGCTGTCGCGCAGCGAGTTGCGGCGATTACGATCCGTCGCGACCAACTGTCGTGGTGCCGCCAATCGCACAAGAGCTCGGGCGTCCTGGGACCCGGCCCCATGCGTGCGGAACGCCGCCTTAGTCATGCGCCGCGGCCAAGCAATTGGTGAGCGCGATCCCCTCGTGGTCGACCTTGCGCAGGCGGCCTTCCTCGCGGTGCCCCTCTCCACCCTGCACGTCGCCCTGTCCATCCCTTTTAGCGCTCTGAGGACGCCGATGGTTCAAGCTGATTCGCCCCCCGGGCGGCCGGGGGCGGCACCCACCCCCATATGGCTGCTCCCGTCCGTACTCCTGGCCGTGTGCACGGCCGTGGCCGTGTCACTGACGCCGCCGATGGCCCGTGCGCCGGTCGTCTCCATCGGCGTCGTCGCCACGGTGGCGGTGGCCCTAGCGACCGGTGAGACCGCCCGCCGAGGGCGCGCGCTCGAAAGGCTGCGTCAGGAGTGCGCCGAACGGGAGGCCGTCCTCCGCGGGCACCTGTCCCAACAGGAGGCCGAGACCGTACGGATGGCCAAGGAGACCCTGCCCACGGCGATGGGACAGCTCCAACAGGGCGCCCGGGCCGAGGAAGTGCTCCAGAGGGTCGTCCACGTCTCCCGTGTCAGCCCGGAGTTCGAAGCCGCGTACCGGGCGGTGCTGCGCTACGTCCTACAGGCCGTCGAGGCCGAGGAGGACCTGCGGGACTCCGCCCAGCGCGCCTTCGTCAACATCGCCCGGCGCGTCCAGGCCATCGTCCACCAACAGTCCCAAGAACTCCGGGAGATGGAGGACAAGCACGGTCACGAACCGGACGTCTTCGGGGACCTGCTGCGCCTCGATCACCGCACCGCGCTCGTCGGCCGGCTCGCGGACAGCATCGCGGTGCTCGGTGGGGCGCGGCCCGGCCGTCAGTGGCAGCAGACCATCCCGCTGTTCAACGTGCTGCGCGGTGCGATGTCCCGCATCCTCGACTACCAACGCGTCGATCTGCACTCCGTGGCCGAGGTCGGCATTCTCGGACGGGGCGTCGAGCCGCTGATCCACGCCCTGTCCGAACTGCTGGACAACGCCACCCGCCACTCGCCGCCGCAGACCCGCGTCCACCTGACCGCGACCGAGATCCAGAACGGCGTGGCCATCGAGATGGAGGACGCCGGGATCGGCCTGACCGAGGAGGCCCGCATTCGCGCGGAGCAAGCCCTGGCGCAGGACTCCCCCACGGGGCTCGACCTGGACGACCTGGGCGAGTCACCGCGACTCGGCATGGCCGTGGTCGGTCGGCTCGCCCGCACGTACAACTTCAAGGTCTCCTTCCGGAGTTCCGCGTACGGCGGGGTGCGCGTCGTCCTGATCGTCCCGCCGGAGCTGATCACCGCGACCCCCGTGCCCGGCGGGGCCATCGCCAAGGCCGCCGTCCTTCCGCCGCCCCGGCACCACGGCGGTCCGGCGCGCCACGCCCAGGGGGCCGACGAGGCGGCCGCGCCCGTCGCCGCCGCACGCAGCGCCAACGGGCTCCCGCAGCGCAGGCGCCGCACGCGCACCGTGATCCCGCCCCTGCGTCAGAAGCCCGCGACCTCCGCCACGGGATGCGGCACCCCGGCGTCGGCCGCTCCGCCCCCGCAGGCGGGGTTGTGGCTGGCCGCCTTCCAGGAGGGCATCTCCGGGGAGCCCCGGGTCGACTCCCCCGCGCGCCGTCCCGACGGCCCGAGCGATGAAGAGTCCGAGCGTTACTGAGTCATTAGGTAAGGATGAGTAAGTAAGTGGCGACACAGCAGCGACTCAATATGAATTGGATGCTCGAGGGCCTGGCGTCCAGTGTTCCGCACACCCGTGATGTCGTGGTGCTGTCCTCGGACGGTTTGTGCATGGCCCAGTACGGCACGGACGAGGAGACCGCGGATCGGCTGGCCGCGGCCTGCGCCGGGTTGCAGAGCCTGTCGGCGGCCATCGCCACCGAATTCCCCTACGGCGACGGGCGGATGAAACTCGTCGTCATCGAGGTCAACGGCGGCTTCTTCTACCTCATGGCGGCCGGCGCCGGGGCGTACCTGGCGGTGCTGGCCGACGACGACGTGGACGCCGGCCTCATGGGGCAGGGCATGCGGGACCTGGTCGCCCGCATCGGTCAGCACCTCACCAGCCCGCCGCGGGCCGACCGGTAGGTCCCGTGAGCGACTCGAAACCGGAAGAACACAAGCGGTGGGACGAGGGCGGCCCCGAGCGCCTCTACGTCCTCACGTCCGGGCGGAGCGCGCCGGGCCGGTCGAACACGCTGGACATGGTCACGCTGATCGTGACCCGGCACCGGCCCTCGTCGAGCCTGCAGCCGGAACAGTCCGCCATCCTCCGCATATGCGACTACCCGCTGTCGGTCGCCGAGATCTCCGCGTACGTCCACCTGCCGATCAGCGTGGTCACGGTACTGCTCGCGGACCTGCTGGACAACGGCCACGTCGAAGCCAGGGCACCGATCCCGGCCGCGTCGTTGCCCGATGCCGAACTGTTGGAGGCGGTGATGCATGGACTGCAAAATCTCTGAACCCGTCGTCGGTCCGCGGAGCGAGGACGTCCTGCCGGACTCGATCTCCACCGCGGTCAAGGTCGTGATCGTCGGTGGCTTCGGGGTGGGGAAGACCACCCTGGTCGGATCGGTCAGCGAGATCCGTCCGCTGACCACCGAGGAGACCATGACGCAAGCCGGGGTGGGGGTCGACGACCTCGCCGGCGTGGAGCGCAAGACCCAGACGACCGTGGCGATGGACTTCGGCCGGATCAGCCTCAGCGAAGAACTCGTGCTGTACCTCTTCGGCACCCCGGGCCAGCAGCGGTTCTGGTTCCTGTGGAACGGCCTCTTCGAAGGCGCGCTGGGCGCGGTGGTGCTGATCGACACCCGGCGCCTCGACGACAGCTTCGACGTACTCGGCCGGCTGGAGGAGCGCGGACTGCCGTTCGTCGTCGCCGTCAACGCCTTCCCGGACGCCCCCTTCTACCCCATGTCGGAGCTCCGCGCCGCCATGGACCTGCCCGACGACGTGCCCATGGTCGACTGCGACGCCCGGGAGCGTTCCTCCAGCCGCGACGCCCTGCTGACCCTCGTGCGCCATCTGTACGCCCTCACCACCACAGCCTCGGAGTCCCGGTGACCGCCTTTCCCTCACACCAGCCCGGCACGACGTCGGCGTCCGGCCCCCCTCAGGGGTGCCCGGCGCATGCCCGAGCGGGCGGCACCGACCACCTGGCGCGGCTCTTCGGGCCGGAGGTCGCGCACGATGCGCCCGGCTTCTTCGAGCGGCTGCGGCGCGAACACGGCCCGGTGGCGCCCGTCTTGGTCGACGGTGACCTGCCGGCCTGGTTGGTCCTCGGGTACCGCGAGAACCTCGACGTCCTCCGCACGCCCACCCGCTTCTCCCACGACTCGCGCATCTGGCACTGCTTCCGGGAGGGCCGGGTCCCCGCGGACTCGCCTCTGATGCCCGCGCTCGCCTGGCAGCCCGTCTGCCTCTTCATGGACGGCACGGAGCACGAGCGGCTGCGCCTCGCGATCAACGAGAGCATGGCGCGGTTCGACCGCCGCGGGATCCGTCGCTGCGTCACCCGGTCCGCCAACCAGCTGATCGACGCGTTCGTCGCCGACGGACGGGCCGACCTCGTGCGCCAGTTCGCGGAGCAACTGCCGATGCTGGTGCTGACGCAGCTCCTCGGCATGCCCGACGAGGCCGGTCCGCGGTTGGTCGAGGCCACCCGGGACCTGCTCAAGGGGTCGGAAACGGCCGTCGAGAGCAACGCGTTCCTCATGGCGGCGCTGGAACAGCTCGTCGCCCGCAAGCGTGACGCCCCCGGCCCCGACTTCACCTCGTGGCTGATGAGCCACCCCACGCGGCTCACCGACGAGGAAGTCGCCCAGCACCTGCGCATCGTCGCCCTCGCCGCGAACGAGAACACCACCAACCTCACCGCGAACACCCTGCGCATGGTGCTCACCGATCCCCGCTTCCGGGCGTCGCTCACGGGGGGCAGCATGACCCTGCCCGACGCCCTGGAGCAGATGCTGTGGGACGAGCCGCCGACCTCGGTGCTGCCCGCCCGGTGGGCCACCGGCGACACGGAACTCGGCGGCCAGTCCGTCCGGGCCGGGGACATGCTCCTCCTCGGCCTGGCCCCCGGCAACGGCGACCCCGTCATCCGTCCCGATCGCTCGGTGCCCATGCACGGCAACCGGTCCCACCTCGCCTTCAGCAGCGGACCGCACGAATGTCCCGGCCAGGACATCGGTCGGGCCATCGTCGACACGGGCATCGACGTCCTGCTGATGCGGCTGCCCGATATCGACCTGGCCGTTCCCGAGGGCGATCTGACGTGGGTGTCCCACTGGATCGCCCGCCATCTGCGCGCGCTGCCGGTGAAGTTCACCCCGGGCGTCCCGGCGTCCGCCGACGCGTCCGGGGACGGCGCCGACGGCCCGCACGACCTCCGGGAATCCGCGGGCGGCGGGCCGCTGGTCGCGGGCGGCGTCGACGCGTCGACGCCGCCCGCAGGTGCACCGAGGTCCCGCTCGTCCTGGTGGGCCCGGTTGACGCGGTGGCTGTCGGGACAGTAGCCGTGCCGCCGGGGACGCCCGGCGTTCGCTCCTCCCCCGGGCGGGGAGGCGGACGCCGGGGCGTCCGCACCGTACGGCTAGGTGCGGCTCCCGGACGGTCCGTAGTCGCGGTCCGCCGCGATGCGGTCCGGCTGGGCCTCGATGAGGCTTCCCGCCCCGATCGCGAACCAGATGCCGTGCCACCACTGCTCCATCACCAGTGCGGCCACGGCGGTGCCGTAGGCACGGGAGAACCCGCTGGCGTGGCTCGCGTGCATGACGGAGGCGAAGTGGTCGCAGTAGCCACCGTCCATGTGCCGCAGGAAGACGCCCTCGGTGATCCGTCGGTCGCGGAGCAGCAGGGGCACGACCAGTGCGTACTCCACGACGCTCATCGGCAGCAGACCGTCTTCGACGGCCGCGCGGACCGCGTGGTGCACGGTCAGCGTGCCGCGGTGCAGCGCTCCCCCGACGCGCACCGCGTACTCCAGGTCGCAGCGCGGGACGCAGACGCGTCCTCCCGGCGAGGGGGTCCGGGGTTCCAGGGCGGGGGTGTAGCACTCGGCGAGTTGGCCGGCCGTGTACAGGTCCCGTGCGGCGGCCCGGTCGCACAGGTCGTGGGCGAGTGCGTAGTAGCGCCACAGGTCCTGGCGGTGGTTGCACATCTGCCACACACAGGTGCCGAGGGTCTCCATGCACCCCGCGTACCGCTCGGGTCGGACCCCGGCGTCCGGGGTCAGTTGGGTGTTGATCATCCACACGGTCCGCTCGTAGCAGTCCAGCAGGTCCGTCAGGACCAGGGAACCGCGGGTGAGTGCCAGGACGCCCTGGCCGCACTCCTCGTGGCGCAGGTCCGGGCCGAGGTCCACCCAGTCGTTGACGAGCCCGGTGAGCATCATGTCGTCGCGGCCCGCGGGGCCTTGGGCGAACGACAGATAGTGCGCGAAGATGCCGCTGTCAACGGCCTTGAAGTCGCGCCAGTCATCCCGATCGGTGTGGACCCAGGTGGTCAGGCCGTCGGTCGGGTGTGTTCTGAGGCTGGCCTCGTGGCGGCGTTTGAGGTCGAAGAACGCCATGTCGCAGGCGACGTGCAGCCGGCGGGCCTGGAGCTCGGCCGGCAGGCCGGGCATGTCCCACAGGGCGAGGACCTCGTGCATCAGGTCGTTGCCACCGGCCGGACCGGGGCGGGCGGTGTCGACGTTGTACTCAAGGTAGAAGGCGTAGTCCAACAGGGGCAGGTATGCCTGGCGCCAGTCTCCGTAGTCGTCGGAGAGGAGGCCCATCCACCACGAGCCCATGGCGAAGTTCGGGTAGCCCGCGACGCCCCGCAGCCCGAACTCGTCCCGCACCCTCAACCACGAGGGCGCGGTGCAGGAGGGCAGCGTCGACTTCGTCGAGCGCCCGGCGTTGGCGCCGGCACGGGCCCGGGCGCAGATGTCCGCTATCCGGTCCTGCCCGATCGTCACCCGGGTCCTTCGGACCTGCTCGCTCGCGGGGCCGCCGGAGCGCGTGCGGTGGATCTCGGTCAGCAACTCCCGGCCGCGGGCGGCCATCTCCGCGCACGCACGTGACCATGGCGTGAACCGCTCACCCAGGCGGTGGGGGTCGCTGAGGGTGGCTGCGAGGGTCTCCTCCGGCGCGTACTGCCACGCGTCGCCGCCGGCTCGCCCGCGCTGCGGGCCGTGGGGCGTCCGTTGCACCGTTGCCAGGTGGGCGTCGAGCGGGGACCCTGCCTCGCGCTTCGGGAGCCACAGCACTTCGAAGGCCGCCGTGTCCCAAGTAGCCTTCCTCGCTGCTGAGTTGCCTGCCGCGTGGACTCTTCGGGAGAGCCGCGCCAAGAGGCCGTCGGAGGTCGGCGCGGGCCGGGCCGCAGCGCCTTTTTCCACCGTCGACGGAAGACAGACCACACGACGCATGCAACTGGTCCTTCCTCAAGGCGGGACTCGCGAGGCATCAGGCCGTCCGCACCCGTCACGCACGATCCGGGCGTGACGGGTCATCGTCGCCGCCGCGCCGGGCCTGCCGTGCGGGGCAGGGGGCGGCGCCGGCGCGGGGCCGGGCATCCGCCGTGGTGAGCAGCGGCACGTCATCCTCCTCGGAACCCGGTACAACACCTGGCGCACTACCGGCGACAATCGGCCACTTGATGCAGACGCATAAGAATCGCGCACCGCTGCACGGGTGTACAGGGGTCGTCGCGCGGCACCGTCGGTCGGCGGGGGGCGCCCGGTTGAGTGCGGGGGCGCGCCGGGCGTGTTCATGGGCCGGGTAGTAGGAGGCGGACAGAGAGAAAACGGCCCGCCGGGGTGGCGGGCCGTTGGGTGGGGTCAGCGCTTGGTGACCAGGAAGTTGCCGATGACCAGGTGGTCGATGTCGGTGCCCAGGAAGCACGCGACGGCGTCCTCGGGGGCGCAGACGATGGGTTCGCCGGCGACGTTGAAGGAGGTGTTGATCAGGCACGGCACGCCGGTGCGGGCGGTGAAGGCGCGCAGCAGGCGGGCCAGGAGGGGGTTGCTCTCGTCGGTGAGGGTCTGGATGCGCGAGGTGGCGTCGACGTGGGTGGCGGCGGCGATCTTCTCCCGGTAGGCGGGGCGGACCGGGAAGACGAAGGTCATGTAGGGCGAGCGGTGCTTCTTGCCCAGGTCGAAGACGGTCGGGGCGTCCTCTTCGAGGACCAGGGGGGCGAAGGGGCGGAAGGGCTCGCGGTGCTTGACCCGGTTGTTGATGATGTCCTTCATGTCCGGGTAGGACGGGTTGGCGAGGATGCTGCGGTTGCCCAGTGCCCGCGGGCCGTATTCGGTGCGGCCCTGGAACCAGCCGATGACGGTCTTGCCGGAGAGCAGTTCGGCGGTCCGCTCCACGATCCGGTCGGTGGGGAGCTCTTCCCACGTCACGTCGGAGGCGTGCGCCTCCAGCGCGGTGCGGATCCGCTCGGTGTCGTATTCCGGGCCGAGGTAGGGGGAGGTGTGGGTCAGCGGTGCGGCGTGGGACTGGGCGACGTGGGCGGCGGCGCCGATGGAGACGCCGGGGTCGCTGGCGCCGAAGCTGACTTCGATGCGGTCGAACGGCAGGTCTTCGAGGAGCTTGGTGTTGTTGACGCAGTTGAGGGCCAGGCCGCCTTCGAAGATCAGGTCGCGCAGGTCGGTGGCGGCGGCCAGGGCGCGCAGTTGGTGGGCGGTGACGACCTCGACCAGCTGTTGGGCGGCGGTGGCCAGGCGGACGCGGAAATCGAAGGTTTCGCGGTTGCCGTCGTGGCCGTCGAAGAGCTTGTCGAGCAGTTCGGCGTAGGCGCGGGGGCCGCGTCGGTCGTGGGCCAGGGCCAACGCGTAGCGCCCGTCGTCTTCGAGGGTGACGACGTTGCCGAGCAGGGGGTTGTCCTCGGGTGCGGGGGGCGTGCCGAAGCCGGCCAGGCCCATCACCTTGTACTCGTCGTTGTTGGGGACGAAGCCGAGGTAGCGGGTGATCTCCCCGAAGAGTTGGGCGAGGGAGTTGCCGAAGTCGATGGTGAAGCGGTCGAAGACCTCGACCTTGCCGTTGCGGATCTCGCCCATGATGGCGCTGTCGCGTTCGGCCTGGCCGTCGTTGATGAGGAAGGCGGCGTCGGTCAGGCCGGCGAAGGTGCGGCCGCAGGCCAGGTGGGCACGGTGGTGGGGGACGGTGACCAGCTTGTGGTCGGGGAGGGCGTAGCCGGTGTGGCGGGTGAAGTCCTCGATGAGTGCGGTGCGGCCCAGCGCTCCGAGGTAGAGCTCGCCGAAGGTGGTGAGGACGGTGAGTTTCTCCTCGGCGGTCAGGGGGGCGCCTGCGACGGCGGTGACGGTGGTGTCGGCGTAGGTGTTGTCGTGGTTCCAGCCGAAGGCGAAGTGGTCGACGTCGTCGTAGTCCAGGCCGGCCTGTGCCAGGCACCAGCGGATGGCGTTGAGGGGGAAGGCGCTGGTCTTCTTGTTGCGGTTGAGGCGTTCTTCCTCGACGGCGGCGACCAGTTCGCCGTCGATGATCAGGGCGGCGGCCGCGTCGTGGCCGATGAGGTTGTGGCGGTCGACGCCGTCGGGGGCGTGGCCGTAGAGCCGGGCGAAGAGGTCGGCGACCTGGGAGAAGCCGTTGTAGCCCAGGATGATCATCGGGATTCCTCCGTGGATGCCCCCGGTGGGGTTGCCGGGAGAGGCGTGGAACTCCTGCGGGCAGGCCGGGTGGACGCCGTGCGTCCGAAGGGGGAACGGCGTCGACCTCGTCTGCCGGGCAGTGGTGAAGGGGTGGGGTGGTGCCGGGTCGCGCCGGCGCCACCCCAGGCCGGGGCGGGTGCGCCGCGAAGGACCCCGGCCTCGGGCCGACGGTGTCCGGCCGGCGGCCCGTCCTGGGGCGGCGGGGTTACTTTCCGCGGCCGGGCACGACGGTCAACTCCGGCAGGGGGAAGACGAGTTGGCCACCGGCGGCCATGTAGTCGGCCTCGCGCTCCAGGAATCCCTCGCGGTAGATCCAGGGCAGGACCAGCAGTTGGTCGGGCCGGTGGGACTTGGCCTGTTCCTCGGAGACGATGGGGATGGTGGTGCCGGGGGTGAAGGCACCGGCCTTCTCCGGGCTGACCTCGCCGATGCAGGGCAGGTCCGCCTCGGTGAGGCCGCAGAACTGGAGGATGACGTTGCCCTTGGTGGAGGCGCCGTAGCCCAGGGTGAGCTTGCCGTCCTTGCGGGACTGGTCGAGGAAGTCCCGCAGTTGGTCGCGGGCGGCGTGGGAACGCTTGGCGAACGCCTCGAACGGGGCCATGGTGGCGAGGCCCAGTTCCACCTCGCGGGCCCGGATGCGGGCCAGGGCGGCCTCCTCCACGCGGTGCCGGCTGTCGCGGCGCGCGAGGGTGATGCTGATGCTGCCGCCGTAGACGGCGGTGAGTTCGGCGCGGATGACCTTCAGGCCGACGCGGTGCGCCATCCATTCGATCTGCTGGAGCGCGTAGTACTCCAGGTGTTCGTGGCAGACCACGTCGTAGGCGGTGGCCTCCAGCATCGCCGGCAGGTAGCTCTGTTCCATCAGCCACACGCCGTCGTCGTCGAGGATGTCGTGGACGTCCTGCATGAACTCCAGGGGCCGCGGCAGGTCGTAGAACATGGCGACGGAGGTGACGATCTTGGCGCGGCGGGAGCCGAAGTGCTCCTGGAACAGCCGGCGGGAGAAGAAGTCCGGGATCAGGTCGATGTGGGCCGGGTAGTAGGAGCGGAACTTCTCGCCGGTGGGGTCGATGCCGACCAGGGTGGGGCCGCTCGCGTAGCCGCGCAGGAGGGTGGCGTCGTTGCTGCCGATGTCGAGGACCAGGTCCCCGGCGGCGGGCCGGACCAGCTCGGTGAGTTGGGCGACCTTGCCGTGCAGGTGGTTGATCATGAACTCCCGGATGCCGGAGCGGTAGCCGTAGCCCTCGCCGTACATCAGGGAGAAGTCGGCGGTGTGGCGCAGCTGGACCAGGCCGCAGCCGGCGGGTGAGCACTTGACGAGCTCCAGGGGGACCTGCGGGACGTGCTCCTCCCGGCTGCGGGGGAAGACGCCGGTGAGGGCCTGCGGGCCCAGGTCCAGCACGGGCAGCAGTTCGCTGTTGCCGCAGGCGCGGCAGGTGTCGATGGGCATGGGTTCTCCAAGTCGAGCTCGGCCGGCGACGGGCGACCGGTCGGAGGTCCGGCGGGACGCGGGGTGGATGTGGGACGCGGGGTGCGGGGGCGGGGT
>LIQL01000630.1 GCA_001418405.1 Streptomyces diastatochromogenes
GGCGGCCGGCGAGGCGGCCGCGCTCGGGCTGCCACTGGTGGAGATCGGCACGTACTGCGGCCGCTCCACGCTGCTGCTCGCCGAGGCGGCCCGCGCCGCCGGGGTACTGGCCGTCACCGTGGACCACCACCGGGGCAGCGAGGAGCAGCAGCCCGGCTGGGAGTACCACGACCCGGAGGTCGTCGATCCGGTCGTCGGCCGGATGGACACCCTGCCGACCTTCCGCCGCACCCTGCACGCCGCGGGCCTGGAGGACCGGGTGATCGCCCTGGTGGGCCGCTCGCCACAGGCCGCGGCGGTCTGGCAGGCACCGGCCGGCCTGGTCTTCATCGACGGCGGACACACCGACGAGCACGCCACCGCCGACTACGAGGGCTGGGCCCCGCACGTCGCGGACGGCGGACTGCTGGTGGTCCACGACGTCTTCCCGGACCCGGCGGACGGCGGCCAGGCCCCGTACCGGATCTACTGCCGCGCCCTCGCGTCCGGCGCGTTCACCGAGGTCGGCGCGCACCGATCGCTGCGCGTCCTGCGGCGCACCGGGGCCGGAATCTGAGCAGGCTACGATCGCGCAGGTGTCGAACGGCAGTACTTTCCCCCCGCCCCGCCGCTCGCGCGGCACCCTCCTGCTCCTGGTGGCCGTGGTGATGGCCGTCGGAGTCGGCGGCTGGCTGGTGTGGCGGTCGCCGGGCGGCGGCCCCTCCCCCGCCGGCACCACCGCGTCCGGTTCGCCGTCCGACCGCGACGACGCCCCCACGCACGGCACGGGCAGCCCGGCACCCACCGACGGCGCACACCGCCTCCAGGGCAGGACCGTGCTCCTCGACCCCGGTCACAACCCGCACAACCGCGACCACACGGAACAGATCGCCCGGCTCGTGAACATCGGCAACGAGCGCAAGGAGTGCGACACCACCGGCACCGCCACCAACGGGGGCTACGCCGAGGCGGAGTTCACCCTGGACGTCGTCCGACGGGCCCGGGCGCTGCTCCAGGCGGAGGGCGCCAAGGTCGTGCTCACCCAGGACGGCGACCGACCGTACGGACCGTGCGTGGACGAGCGGGCCGCGGCGGGGAACACGGTGCACGCCGATGCCGCGCTCTCGGTCCACGCCGACGGGTCGGACCCCGGCAACCGCGGCTTCCACGTGATCCTGCCGGCGCCGGTCAGCGCCGGGGCGGCCGACACGTCGGCCATCGTCGGGCCGTCGCGGCAGCTGGGCGAGCGCCTGGCCGACCGTTTCGCGGCGGCGACCGGAAGCGCCCGCTCCAATTACATCGGCCACGGCACCGGGCTGGACGTCCGCTCCGATCTCGGCGGACTGAACCTCTCCACGGTGCCGAAGGTGTTCATCGAGTGCGGCAATATGCGCGACCCGAAGGACGCCGCGCAATTGACCGACGCACAGTGGCGGGAAAAGGCGGCGCGCGGGATCACGGAGGGCATTACGGACTTCTTGGCACGGTGAACGGACTTTCGGACCCACCGAACGGACTTCCGATCACGGGCCGCACCGTTACCTGGAGCGGCCCACAGGATTCGACGATAGGTTCCCTTTACGATGGGGGCCCATCGCCGTGCCTCGCACCGCGCGCCAGCGACACCGTCGACGCCCGCACGAAGTCGACCAGGAACACGAAACCGACAAAGGACCTTTACGTGAACATCCGCTCCCTCAGTCGAGGCGACGGCGTGGTGATCGGAGCAGCGGTGCTGCTGTTGATCGCCTCGTTCCTCAACCTCTCCTCGTACGGCAGCGCAAACGCCTGGCAATCGCTGGCGCTGCTGATGAGCGTCTACCTGGCCGGCGTCATCGCGGCCGCGCTGATCGTCACGGCGCGGGCGCTGCCGCAGCCGCGCAAGGTCGCCGGACTGGAGCTCGGGCAGTTCGGCGTGGCGCTGTCCGTGTTCGCCGCCTGGACCGCGTTCTGGGCGATCCTCGGCAGCGGCGGTGCGGGCGTGGGCCTGATCATCGGTCTGATCGCCGCGCTGGCACAGGCCGGCGCCGCGGTGGCCACCCCGCTCGTCCCGGCGCTGAAGGTCGCCCTGGTCGGCGAGGCGCGCCCGCAGGTCGCCCACCCGTACGGCACCGCCGGCGGCGGCACCCAGGGCTACGGCTACCCGGGCGCGCAGCAGCAGGGCGGCTACGGCTACCCGGGCGGCCAGCAGCAGCCCGGCGGTGCGCAGCAGCCCGGCCAGGGCTACGGCGGCCAGCCGGCGCCGGCGGACTCCGGTGCCACGCCCGGCGGGGCGGCGGGGGCCACCGCCGCGGCCGGCAGCCCGGCGGACTTCTCGCCGTTCTGGTTCGCGGTGCCGGTGGCCCGCCCGCTGTACGCCGAGGAGGGCTCGCCGGCACCGATCGCCGAACTCGCGCCCGGCACCTGGTACCTCGCGGTGGAGCAGCGCGGCGCCGCACTGATCGCGCAGACCCAGGACGGTCGGCGCGGCATCCTCCAGGACACCACCGGCATCCAGCGCGGCTGACGCCGCCGCCTGACGCGGTCCCGTCGCGGCCTACCCGGCCGGTCCGGCCCCTCGCCCTCCCGGGCGGGGGGCCGTTGCCATGTCCGCGGCGGCGCCGTACAGTGCGCGGACCAGCGACCTGACGATCAATCAACACCGGACGGCAACCGGTCGTCGACGGAGGGGCGAAGCCATGCGACTCGGTCTGGCACTCGGCTACTGGGGCCGCGGCCCCGACCCCCGGCACCTCGAACTCGCCCGCGAGGCCGAGCGGCTGGGCTACGACTCGGTATGGACCGCGGAAGCCTGGGGCTCCGACGCGTTCACCGCACTCACCTGGATCGCGGCACACACCTCCCGGATCAAACTGGGCACCGGCATCGCCCAGATGGCCGCCCGCACCCCCACCGCCACCGCGATGCACGCCCTCACCCTCGACCACCTCTCCGGCGGCCGGATGCTGCTCGGCCTGGGACTGTCCGGGCCGCAGGTCGTCGAGGGCTGGTACGGCCGGCCGTTCCCCAAGAGCCCCCTGACGGCCACCCGGGAGTACGTGGCCGCCATCCGCCAAGTCCTGGCCCGCGAAGGCCCGGTGACCGTCGACGGCCGCTTCCACCCACTGCCCTACCAGGGGCCGGACGGCACCGGCCTCGGCAAGCCGCTGAAGCCCATCACCCACCCCCTACGGGCCGACCTGCCCGTCCTGTTGGGCGCGGAAGGCCCCCGCAACGTCGCCCAGACCACCCGCATCGCGGACGGCTGGCTCCCGCTGTACTGGTCGCCCACCCGCCCCGAGGTCTACCGCGAACCACTCGCCGACGCCCCCGACGGCTTCCTGATCGCCCCCATGGCACGCGCCGTGGTCTGCGACGACGTCGCCGAAGGACTCATGCCGGTCAAAGCGATGCTCGGCTTCTACATCGGGGGGATGGGCCACGCCGCGAAGAACTTCCACGCCGACCTGATGGCACGGATGGGATTCGAGGAAGAGGCCCGACGAGTACAGCGCCTCTTCCTCGAAGGCCGCAAAGAAGAGGCCGTACTGGCCGTCCCGGACGCCTTCGCCGACGAGATCTCCCTGGTCGGCCCCCGCGAACGGATCGCCGAACGCCTGGAGTTGTGGCGCGCCGGACCGGTCACCGACCTGCTGGTGACCGCGCCCGACCCGCAGACGCTACGCGTCTTGGCGGACCTCAACACCTAGACGCTGCGCTGGGCTTCTCCTCCCACGTTGGTGGCCTTCCCGCCGTGCGGGTTGCGGTTTTGCGCCTGACGGCGCGGGGGTGTTGTCCGCTGCGCGGGGCGTTGTCCGCTGCGCGGGGCTTCTTCCCACGTGGTCGGCCGTCCCGCCGTGGGGGTGCTGTTTGCGCCTGCGGCGCGGGGCCGCTGCGCGGGGCTGTTGGGTGCGGTGACGGGCCTGCGGGGGTGGTGTGCAGGACTGCTGCGCTTTACGTCCTGCACACCACCCCC
>LIQL01000631.1 GCA_001418405.1 Streptomyces diastatochromogenes
GGCGCCGGACCGCGGACCCGGATTCTTCGTGACGCCCGCATGAACGCCGCCCTACGGAAACGGGTGCGTCCCGGTCGACCGGGACGCACCCGTTTCCGTAGGGCGGCGTTCATGCGGGCGTCACGAAGAATCCGGGTCCGCGGTCCGGCGCCTCACGTAGGGATGGGGGGCTGGCCCGGGCGGGTCGTTGCCGGTCGGTCCCGACCGGCCGGCGGCACGGGCCAGTTGTCGTGGACGAGCCGTTCGCAGCCCGAGGAGCAACCAGTGCATCGCAGATCCCTGCTCACCGCAGCCACCGGGGCGGTGGCCACCGTCGCCGTCGCCCCGACCCCGGCGAGTGCCCTGCCCCGGCCGGGCCGTCCGGTCACCGCGTTCAACGTCATCAGCGACATCCAGGGCGACCTCAACGACCTGGGCGTGGCCCTGCGGGACATGCGGGCCACCAATCCGGGCAGTTCGGGGCTCGCGATCGCAGGCGACATCACGCCGCGCGGCTACGACGCCGAATACGCCGCGGTCCGGGCGGTGTTCGACCGGAACGCCCACCCGGGCACCGTTGCCTGGGCCATCGGCAACCACGAGTTCTACGTGCCGAAGTGGCGTGACCCGGACACCCTCGCGCAGGCGACCTGGCCCAACGGCACCACCGAGGACTCGCTGTTCCGCAGCTTCTACACGTTCGCCGGTCGCAACACCGTCTTCGCCGAGCACTCCTTCGGCGGCATACCCGTACTGAGCCTGGGCACCGAGCGGTACATGCACTACCACGACCCGCAGTTGTGGGACGAGGTCTGGTTCAGCGAGGCGCAGTTCACCTGGCTGACGGAGCGACTGGCGTACTGGGCGCGACGGCGCAAGCCGGTCATGGTGATCACGCACCACCCGCTGCCCGACACCGTCTCCGGCAGCCGCAACAAGCTCTACCTGCGCGACTACCTCCAGGCAGAGCGGCTGTTGGGAATCCTGGGCCGGTACCAGGACGTCTTCGTGTTCTGCGGGCACACGCACTGGGACCTGCGGCTGTCCGACTGGTACGTGCGCCGGGTCGTCAGCGGCACGGCCAACCTGTCGGGCTTCTCGGTGATCAACACGGGCG
Source organism: Streptomyces diastatochromogenes (assembly GCA_001418405.1). GTDB lineage: Bacteria > Actinomycetota > Actinomycetes > Streptomycetales > Streptomycetaceae > Streptomyces > Streptomyces albulus_C. The sequence goes on from LIQL01000631.1 coordinate 1,097, forward strand.
CGGTGCAGACCGGTTACACCGACAACGGCCAGGGAGGCGAGGTCGCCGTGTCCGGCGCGTTCAACCAGGGGCTCCAGGTCGAGGTGTACGCGGACCGGGTCGTCGTCAGGGCCCGGGACTTCGCGACTGGCACCTGGTTGAAGGAGATCACGGTGCCGCTGTCGACCCGGGGAACCGACGGCTGATCCCGGAGGGCGAGGCCGTCCGGGAGTTGGTCGCCGCCACCGCCTACCGCCGCCGACCACCGCGCCACGGGGCGGCGGCGCCGGGACACCGGCTCCACGCGCCCCAGTGGCGGGGCGTGTGGAGCCGGTGGCACCGGGGAGCGTTGGCAGCGTCAGGCGTGCTGCTCTCCGACCTGGGCGAGGCGCGCGGCGACGCGGGTGCGGTGGACCATCTCGTCGCCGTACAGGGCGTGCAGCCAACTCGCGTGGTAGATGGTGTCGAGATAGCGTTCGCCGAGGTCGGGGGCGATGGCGACGGCGGTGAGGTTCTGGCCGGGGCGCTGGGCCAGCCACTCGACGGCGCCGCTGACGACGGTGCCGGTGGAGCCGCCGAAGAGGAAGCCGTGCCGGGCCAGGCGGTGGCAGGCCCGGATGGTGTCGACCTCCCGGACGTGGATGACGTCGTCGACGAACGACTCGTCGAGCAGCGCCGGTTTCACGCTGGTGCCGAGCCCGGGGATCATCCGACAGCCCGGCTCCCCGCCGAAGGTGACCGAGCCGACGCTGTCGACCGCGACGACCCGCACCTGGCGGTGCAGTTTGCGGAAGTAGCGGGCGCAGCCCATCAGCGTGCCGGTGGTGCCGGTGCCGACGAACAGGACGTTCAGGCGCGGGAAGTGCCGGGCGATGGCCGGGGCGGTGGTGCGGTAGTGCGCTCGCCAGTTCGCCGCGTTGGCGTACTGGTTGAGCCACACGTACCGCTTGTCGGAGGCGCACAGCCGCTGCACGAGGGCGATGCGGGCGCCGAGCAGGCCGCCGCTGGCCGCCGGTTCGGACACGATGTGGACCTGGCCGCCCATGGCCTCCATGAACCGTTGTGCGGAGCGGTTGCAGCGGGCGTCGGTCACGCACAGGAAGTCGTAGCCCTTGCTGGCGGCGATGATGCTGAGGGCGACGCCCAGGTTGCCGGAGGAGGATTCGATGAGGACGGACCCGGGTCGCAGGGCCCCGGACTCCTCGGCGGCTTCCACCATCTCGGTTGCGGCCTTGAGCTTGATGGAGCCGGCGAAGTTGAAGCCCTCGCACTTGAGGAACAGTTGGTGCCCCACGATCGACCGCAGGTCGACGTAGAGGTCCTCGGCGTTGTAGTCCGTGGGAACGGAGATGACTGGCATGACGTCTCCTTCCTCATCAGGAGTGCGGTCAGGAGCACGGAGGTCGGCCGGTCCGCCGGGCGGTCAGCCGTAGCGGCGCAGGTCGTGGAAGAAGTCGTCGACGACGTGCAGTTCGCCGGAGCGGGCCACCTCGTCGTAGACGTGCTTGCCGACCGCGAGGTCGAGGACCCCGAGGCCGAAGGGGGAGAACACCACGGTCCGGTCGGCCGGCACGGTCACTCGTTCCGTCAGTACGTCGTCGAGCGTGCCCAGGATGAAGTCCCGGGTGCCGGTGCGCTGTTCGGCCAGGTGGGGGGAGGTGTTGGCCTTCAGGCAGTGTTCGACGTCGTCGACGATGTTGGTGGCGGAGAGCAGGATCTCGGGGGCGAGGTCGCGCAGCGAGATGTGGAGCACGAGGGGGTGGTGGTCGAACCATGCGGGGTCGGTGAGGTGCGGTTCGCCGGCGATGGTGGCGAAGACGATGAGGTCGTGGTTGCGGATGAGCTGTTCGGGGCTGTCGTGGAGGGTGATCCAGGACGGGTTGCCGGTCTGTTCGAGGTAGAGGCGGAAGCCGGCGGCGCTGTCCGCGGACAGGTCGTGGATGCCGATTTCGTCGAATTCCCAGCCGGTTTG
>LIQL01000632.1 GCA_001418405.1 Streptomyces diastatochromogenes
CCCCAGCACCGTCGCCGGCTTCGCCGGCCTGGCCCGCTCGATCGCCGCCGACCGCGCCGCCTGGGCCCCGCTGGTCCGCTACGACGCCACCACCCGCTGGTACCACCGGCTGCGCACCGCCCCCGGCTACGAGGTGTGGCTGCTGAGCTGGGTGCCGGGACAGGGCAGCGGACGGCACGACCACGGGCCGTCCTCCGGCGTACTGACCGTCCTGGAAGGCGAGTTGACCGAACACGCGGCGGACGGGCCGCGGGCCCTGGCGGCCGGTGCGCAGCGGGTCTTCGCGCCCGGCTACGCCCACGAGGTCGTCAACGACGCGCTGGTGCCGGCCGTCAGCCTGCACGTGTACTTCCCCGGTCTGACCGAGATGCCGATGCTCCCGCGGGCCGGCGGGCAGAACGCCGTCGCGCAGCACAGCGCGCGGTGCGCGGCGCCGGTCCAGGGGACACCGGCCTCCTGAGCACCCGCCCCTCGTCGGCCACCGCCCCGCCGGGATTCGGCCTGCTGCTGACGGTCCGCCCGTAGCCCGACCACCGCCCCTCTTGGAATCGGCCGGCGGCTGACAGACTTACGGGCATGCGCATTGTGGTTCTGGCCGGCGGTATCGGCGGCGCCCGCTTCCTGCGGGGACTGAAGGCAGCGGCTCCGGACGCGGACATCACCGTCATCGGCAACACCGGTGACGACATCCACCTGTTCGGGCTGAAGGTGTGTCCCGACCTCGACACCGTGATGTACACGCTCGGCGGCGGGATCAACGAGGACCAGGGCTGGGGCCGGACGGGCGAGACGTTCCGGGTGAAGGAGGAACTGGCCGCGTACGGCGTCGGGCCGGAGTGGTTCGGGCTGGGCGACCGGGACTTCGCCACCCACATCGTCCGGACCCAGATGCTGGGTGCCGGCTACCCGTTGAGCGCCGTCACCGAGGCGCTGTGCGACCGCTGGCAGCCCGGCGTGCGGCTGCTGCCGATGTCCGACGACCGCGTCGAGACGCACGTGGCCATCGAGGACGAGACCGGCGAGCGCAAGGCCGTGCACTTCCAGGAGTACTGGGTGCGGCTGCGGGCCTCGGTGCCCGCGCTGGCCGTCGTGCCGGTCGGCGCCGAACAGGCCAAGCCGGCCCCCGGCGTGCTGGAGGCCCTCGCCGCGGCCGACGTGATCCTCTTCCCGCCGTCCAACCCGGTCGTCAGCATCGGCACGATCCTGGCCGTGCCCGGCATCCGGGAGGCCGTCGCCGAGGCCGCGGCGCCGGTGGTCGGGCTGTCGCCGATCGTCGGGAACGCACCGGTGCGCGGCATGGCCGACAAGGTGCTGGAGGCGGTCGGCGTGGAGTCCACCGCGGCGGCGGTGGCCAAGTACTACGGCGGAGCGGAGCGACGTCCTGTGGAGGGCGGCGCGGGGCTGCTGGACGGCTGGTTGGTGGACGAGGTGGACGCGGACACGGTGGCCGACGTCGAGGCGGCGGGCATCCGCTGCCGGGCGGTGCCGCTGATGATGACGGACGTGGACGCCACCGCCGCGATGGCCCGCACGGCGCTGGCGCTCGCCGCGGAGGTGCGGAAGTGACCGGGGCCGCGCAGGCGCCCGGCTACCGGGTGTGGGCGCTGCCGGGCATCCCCGAGGTGCGGCCCGGCGACGACCTCGTCAAGCTCGTCGCGTCGGCGGCGACCGGTCCGGGAGCGCCCCAACTGGCCGACGGTGACGTGGTGTTGGTCACCTCGAAGATCGTCAGCAAGGCCGAGGGCCGGATCGTCGAGGCCACCGACCGCGAGGCCGCGATCGACGCCGAGACGGCGCGCGTGGTGGCCCGCCGCGGCAGCCTGCGCATCGTTCAGGACCACCGGGGCCTGGTGATGGCCGCGGCCGGCGTGGACGCCTCCAACACGCCCTCCGGCACGATCCTGCTGCTGCCCGAGGACCCGGACGCCTCGGCCCGCGCGCTGCGGGCCGGACTGCGCGAGACGCTCGGCGTGGACGTCGGCGTGGTCGTCACCGACACCTTCGGGCGGCCCTGGCGCAGCGGACTGACCGACGTCGCCATCGGGGCGGCCGGGGTGCGGGTCCTGGACGACCTGCGCGGCGGCACCGACGCGTACGGCAATCCGCTGGTCGCCACCGTCGTGGCCACCGCGGACGAACTCGCCGCCGCGGGCGACCTGGTGAAGGGCAAGGCGACCGGGCGGCCGGTGGCGGTGGTGCGGGGTCTGCCGCACGTCGTCCTGCCGGCGGACGCGGAGCCGGCGGCGGATCCCGGGGCCGACTCCGGCGCGGACGCGGCCGGCGCGGACCCGGGGGCGCGGGCACTGGTGCGCAACGCCGCGGACGACATGTTCCGGCTGGGCACCTCCGAGGCCGTGCGGGAGGCCGTGACGCTGCGGCGCACCGTTCGGGAGTTCACCGACGACCCGGTGGACCCCGGTGCGGTGCGGCGCGCGGTCGCCGCCGCACTGACCGCGCCGGCACCGCACCACACCGCGCCGTGGCGGTTCGTGCTCCTGGAGTCGGCGGAGTCCCGGACCCGCCTGCTGGACGCGATGCGGGACGCCTGGGTGGCCGATCTGCGCGCGGACGGGAAGTCGGAGGAGTCCATCGCCAAGCGGGTGCGCCGCGGCGACGTGCTGCGCAACGCGCCCTACCTGGCGGTGCCGTGCATGGTGCTCGACGGTGCGCACGCCTACCCCGACGCGCGGCGCGCCGCCGCCGAGCGCGAGATGTTCGTCGTCGCGCACGGCGCCGGCATCCAGAACTTCCTGGTGACGCTGGCCGCCGAGCGGCTGGGGTCGGCGTGGATCTCCTCGACGATGTTCTGCCGGGACGTGGTCCGGGAGGCGCTGGAACTGCCGGCGGACTGGGAGCCGATGGGCGCGGTGGCCATCGGACGGCCGGCCGCACCGCCGCGGGAACGGCCGGCGCGGCCGGTGGACGACTTCGTCAGCGTCCGCTGAGGACCGCGTCCGTTCCTCCGCTGGGCGGCACCGCCTCGGTCACAGCCGGGCGATGTCGCCCACCGGGAAGCGCGGCGCGCGGCGCGGCGGGACCAGGCCGGAGAGCAGGATCAGCCGGGCCGCGCGGTGCCGCTGGCCCTCGTAGGGCGCCAGCAGTTCCAGCATCTCCTCGTCGGTCGTGCCGCGGCGGCCGGTGAGCGCGTAGCCGATGACGTTCGGCAGGTGCAGGTCGCCGACGGTGATCGCGTCGGGGGCGCCCAGGGCGCGCTGGAGGGTCTCGGCGGCCGTCCAGGGGCCGATGCCCGGGACGGCCGTCAGCCGGCGGGTGGCGGCCGCGAGGTCCATCCGCGCGGCCTCCTCCATGCGGGCCGCGACCCGGACCGCGCGCACGATCGCCGACGACCGCTTGGCGTCGACGCCGGCGCGGTGCCACTCCCAGGACGGGATCAGCGCCCAGCCGCGCGGCTCGGGCATCACCCGCAGCCGGTCCCACGGTCCGGGCGCGGGGGTGCCGTGCCGCTGGAGCAGCAGCCGCCAGGCGCGGTACGCCTCGTCGCTGGTGACCTTCTGCTCCAGGACCGAGGGGATCAGCGACTCCAGGACCAGGCCGGTGCGGGCGAGCCGGACGCCGGGGTGGCGGCGGCGCGCCTCGTGGACGACGCGGTGCCGGGCGGTGAACGCCGTCGGGTCGTCGCCCTCCCCCAGCAGCGCCGGCAGGTGCTCCAGCAGCCACTCCGCGCCCGGGCCCCAGGCCGTCGCCGCGACGTGGCCGTCGGCCGGACGGGCGGCCAGGCGCAGGGTGCCGGGGCCGTCGGGCGTGCGGCAGGCGCGCCAGACCTCGTCGCCGCGGACCGCGAACGCCGGGTCGCCGGGACCGCGGCGCAGCACCCCGAGGGTGCGGTGCAGGTCGTACGGGCCGGGCGGGACCCAGGTGCGGGCGGGCATGCCGCCAGGTTAGGCGATCGGGGTGACGTCGCTCCTGGGCGGCGGACGGGTGACGGAGGGGGACGGGCGGTGGCGCTACTGGTCGGAGGAGAAACGCACCGAGCCGGCGGGGATGTCGGCGCCGCACCAGATGCGGATGCCGTCGCGCAGCTCGTTGTCGGGCCCGACCACCGCGCCGTCGCCGATCACCGCGCCGTCCAGGACGGTGCGGGCGCCGATCCGCGCGCCGGCGCCGATCAGCGAGTCGCGGACCTGTGCGCCGGCCTCGATGACGGCGCCGTCGAGGACGGTGCTGCCGTCCACCCGGGCGCCGGCGCCGATGGTGGCCGTCGGGCCGACGACCGTGCCGCCGGTCAGCTTGGCGTCCGGGGCGACGTCGGCGCCCTCCAGGACCAGGCGGTCGCCGCAGCGGCCGGGGACGGCCGGGGACGGGGCGCGGCCCAGGACCAGGTCGGCGGAGCCGCGGACGAACGCCTGCGGGGTGCCGAGGTCGAGCCAGTAGGTGGAGTCGACCATGCCCTGGAGGTGGGCGCCGTCGGCGAGCAGGCCGGGGAAGGTCTCGCGTTCGACGGAGACCGGGCGGCCGGTGGGGATGGTGTCGATGACCGAGCGGTTGAAGACGTAGGCGCCGGCGTTGATCTGGTCGGTGACGATCTCCTCGGGGGTCTGCGGCTTCTCCAGGAAGGCGGTGACCCGGCCGGTGTCGTCGGTGGGGACCAGTCCGAAGGCGCGCGGGTCCTCGACCCGGGAGAGGTGCAGGGAGACGTCGGCGCCGCTGGTGCGGTGGGTGTCGACCAGGGCGCGGATGTCCAGGCCGGTGAGGATGTCGCCGTTGAAGATCAGCACCGGGTCGCCGGGGGCCGAGTGGAGGCGGGAGGCGACGTTGCGGATGGCGCCGCCGGTGCCCAGCGGCTCCACTTCGGTCACGTATTCCAGGTGCAGGCCGAGCGCGGACCCGTCGCCGAAGTACGGCTCGAAGACCTCGGCGAGGTAGGACGTGGCCAGGACGACGTGCTCGACGCCGGCGGCGCGGGCGCGGGCCAGTTGGTGGGTGAGGAAGGGCACGCCGGCGGCCGGGACCATGGGCTTGGGCGTGTGCACCGTCAGCGGGCGCAGCCGGGTGCCCTTGCCGCCGACCAGGAGGATCGCTTCGGTCACTTGTGTCCTCTTGTTCGCTTCTCCGCCCCCGCGGCGCAACGGCGCGGGGATCGTCTCGTCGACCGCGGCCCGGCGGCTGCGGGGGCGACGCTCACGTGGTCTTCTCTGCTTCCTGGGGGTCGGCTGGTCGGCGGACCAGTGTAGGCAGATGGGACATCGGGCCCGGCCGGCGGGACGCCGGGACGCGGCCGGGGAGGTGACGGGGTGACGGGTGGTCTCGCGGCCCCTAGGACGCGTGGTGGCGGTGATCGGTTCAGTGTCCGGGCCGTCGAGTCCGCGGGAGCGGGGTGACGAGTTTCACGGCTGCGCCGCCGCCGGGGGCTCCGTTCGAGGTCAGCGGCCCTGGAGGCGGGCCGCGGTCTGACGGACGGCGGGGAGGTCGGCGTAGAGGAGGGTGCCGGGGCATTCCGTCTTGAAGCCGTCGCGGTGGCCGGAAATGACGTGCTGTTCGACGACCTTGCCCTTGCGGTAGAGGTTGCCGCCGGTGGACGTCATCGCGGTGCGGCCGCGCGGGTCGGCGCCGTGCAGGCCGAGCTTCCAGGCCGTCAGCTTGCCCAGGGCTTCGAGGGCCGCGCGGGGCGGGTCGGTCTTGACGAACGAGCCGAGCAGGGCGATGCCGGTGCTGTCGTTGTTGAAGCCGAGGGTGTGGGCGCCGAGCACCGGTTTGGCGACGCCGCCGGCGCGGCCCTCGTAGATGGTGCCGCACTTGTCGATCAGGAAGTTGTAGCCGATGTCCCGCCAGTGGCTGCTCTTGACGTGGTAGCGGTACAGGCCGCGGATGACCGAAGGGGCCTCGGCGCAGGTGTAGTTGTTGCCGGTGGCGCTGTGGTGGACGAAGACGGCGCGGACGTTGCGGGTGTAGACGAAGCGCGCCTCGCGCAGCTTCTCGTCGGCGCCCCAGCCGGCGCGGGTGACGATGCGGGGGCGGGCGCCGATGTACACCGGTGCGGCCGGGGCGGCGCCGCCCCGGCC
>LIQL01000633.1 GCA_001418405.1 Streptomyces diastatochromogenes
CAACGCGCCGCAGGCGCAAACGGCAACCCCCACGGCGGGACAGCCGACGACGTACGACGACGCCCCGCGCAGCGGCAACGCGCCGCAGGCGCAAACAGAAACCCCCACGGCGGGAACGCCGACAACGTGGGAAACCCACCCCGGAGGGGAACCCCCTAGGGGATGTCACAGCTCGGCTCCAAAGGGCCGCTGCCCCACCACGCGGCCCCACCCGCGCAGCGGGACCAGGTACTTTCGAGGGCGTGGCTGGATTCAGGATGGGGCGCGGACGGGATGCCCGACCCGCGCAGGACGGACAGCAGGCGGGGCAGCAGGCGCCGCACGGGTACGGCCCGCCGGCGCCGTACGGGCAGCAGCCCCCGCAGGGACAGTGGCCCTCGGCGCCGCAGGCGTACGGCGCGCCCCAGGGCGGGCCGGGCCCGCAGGGGCAGCCCGAGTACTTCGGCGACGGCGGCTACCAGGCGGCGGAGCCGACGCACCCCGCCTACGACAACCTCAACAACGCTCCGGGGCACACCCAGCAGTTCAGCGTCGGCGAGGCCCCGGACGCCTACGACGGGTACGGGGACGGCTACGGGCCGGCCGACGGCCAGTACGCGGCGGGCGGCACCTACCGCGCCGGCCAGAGCAGCGCGCCCCCGGCCGGTCCGCGGCTGCCGTGGCAGCAGTTGCTGTCCGGCATCGTGCTGCGGCCCACGCCCACGTTCTGGCAGATGCGGGACCACGCCCTGTGGGCTCCGGCGCTGATCGTCACCTTCGTCTACGGGCTGCTGGCGGTCTTCGGCTTCGACAAGGCCCGCGAGGACGTGCTCAACCAGACGATGGGCAACAGCGTCCCGTGGGTGCTGATCACCTCGGTGATGTTCATCCTGGGCAGTCTGATCCTGGGCGCGGTCACCCACACCATGGCCCGCCAGCTGGGCGGTGACGGCGCCTGGCAGCCGACCGTGGGCCTGTCCATGTTGATCATGACGATCCCGGACGCGCCGCGGCTGCTCTTCGCCATGTTCCTGGGCGGCGACAGTCCGCTGGTCCAGGTGCTGGGGTGGGCCACCTGGCTCGCCACCGGCTACCTGCTGACCTCCATGGTCGGCAAGTCGCACGACCTGCCGTGGCCGAAGGCGCTGGGCGCCTCCGCGATCCAGTTGGTCGCGCTGCTGGCCCTGGTGAAGCTCGGCACGCTGTAACCGGCGCACGACGCGGTCCGGCCCACGGATCGAGGGGCCCGTTCCGAAAGGACGTCACCGACGTCTCTCGGAACGGGCCCCTCGTCGTTCCGTGGGCGGGCCCGCCCTCGGCTTCCGGCGGCCGGTCAGGCGAACCGCTGGCCCGCCGACCCGTCGCACTTCTGGAGCCGTAGCGGGTCCTTCGCCGCGCCCAGCGTCAGGCACAGCGACGGGGCCGCGGTCGGGCGGAGCGTGCCGCCGTCCCGGTCGAACTGCTGGTTGGCCGCGCCCGAGCAGTTCCACAGCACCGGCGCGGCGCCGGCCTCGTAGCGGGCGCCCGGCACGTCCAGGCACCTCGCCTGGGTCAGTTCCACGTGCAGCGACTTGCGGCCCTGGTCGTACCACCAGCCCTGGTTGCGCTGCCCGTTGCAGTCCCAGCCGCCCACCGCGGTGCCGTTGCGGGACAGCCCGCCGGTGGCGTCCACGCAGGTCCCGGTCGCGGCGTTCTTCAGCGGCCGGTAGGCGTCGTCCCAGGCGCCCGGGTACAGCTCGGGCCGCCCGGTGTTCGCCGGGTCGGCGCAGGACGCCTCGCGCAGTTGCGGCGCCGCGTACAGCTGCGTCAGGCAGGACGCGAACGCGCCGTGCCCGCGGGCGTTGGGGTGGAAGGACTGGCGGACCGAATTGGCGTCCGGCGGGAAGGGGTTGGAGAGGTTCACGTACAGGCCGCGGGCCCAGGTCTCGGGCATGCACACCTCGTGCCCGTGGAAGAGCCGCGAGGAGTCGAGGTAGGTGACGCCGGTGTCCTGCGCGGCCTTGCGCACGCCGCGTTCGAAGGCCGGCACCGCCGCGTTGCGTCCCCAGCCGGAGTCCGAGGTGTACCCGGTGCACCCGCCCGGGATCTTCCCGGGGAAGTTCGGGTTGTCCTCGACGTCCGGGCCGATCGGGCTCGGGTACGACATCACCACGAACCGGTAGTCGCCGTCGGCGTACCCGGCGTCCCGCATCACGGTCCGCAGGTCCCGCACGGTCGCCTCGACCTTCGGCACCAGCCCGTCCACCCGGGCCTGCCAGCCCGGCTGGTACTTGGGCTCGCAGGTGCCCTGGAGCAGGAACCAGCGCTCGACGCAGTCCGTCATCACCGGCCCGAACTGGAGGTCGTCGTTGGCGCCGGCGACCAGCAGGACCATTTTCAGCCGGGTGTTGCGCGCCGCGATGGCCAGACTGTCGCTCTGCACCAGTTCATCGGCGTACTGCTTGGTGCCGCCGATCCGGATGTTGCCGGTGTACGCGCCCGAGCACGCGACGTTGTACGTCACGTCCGCCGCGATGCCGGTCCGGTGGATCGCGGAATCCGGCGACCGGTGGCACCAGTTGGTGGGCCCGTCGGTCCCCGGCTCGTACGTCCCGACGCCCTCGCCGGCGATCTCGCTGTCGCCCAGCGAGATCAGCGAGGTCTTCCGCTCGTCGAGCGGCCGCACGGCGGCGTCGCCGTACAGCTTCGTCGCCGCCTGCGCCCGGATCCGTTCCAGTTCCGGCGACAGCGGGGCAACGGCCGGCCGTCCGGCCGTCGTTGCGGTTCCCACCGTCGCGGTCCGGGCCGGGGCGGCACTCGCGCCGCCCGCCGTCACCGTGAACGCGGCGGTCAGCGCCGCCGCCGACACCGCCACGGCGGCCCGCAGCCGCCGCCCTCGTCCACGTCCGCTCCACTGCGGCCCGCGTCTCGCACGCACCATTGGGCCTCCCCTCCGGTCTGCTGTTACCGCCGGTTTCTACTCGGAGGTAGTGACCGGTGGAACACCCGGAACAGAACTGGCCGAAAGGCGCGCCACAAAACGCCGCGAGCCCGCAGTAATCGCGGGCTCGCGGGACGGACGGGCAGCGGTGCGTCAGGCGTCGAGGATCTGGCCCTCGCGCCGGACCACCGGCGGCTCGACGCTCCACGGGAAGTTGATCCAGTCGTCCGTGCGCTTCCAGACGTACTCGCACTTCACCAGCGAGTGCGACTTCTCGTAGATCACCGCGCTGCGGACCTCGGCGACGGTCCCCAGGCAGAAGTCGTGCACCAGCTTGAGCGTCTTGCCGGTGTCGGCGACGTCGTCCGCGATCAGCACCTTCTTGTCCGAGAAGTCGATCGCGTTGGGCACCGGCGCGAGCATCACCGGCATCTCCAAGGTGGTGCCCACCCCGGTGTAGAACTCGACATTCACCAGGTGAATGTTCTTGCAGTCCAGCGCGTACGCCAGCCCACCGGCCACGAACACGCCGCCCCGGGCGATCGACAGCACGATGTCGGGCTCGTACCCGTCATCCGCGATCGTCTGCGCCAGCTCGCGGATCGCTCCGCCGAACAGCTCGTACGTCAGGTTCTCCCGCACGTCACCCACGACTCTCCCAGACCTCTTCCTCGTCTCCGGGACCCGCACCGGCCCCGCCTCGCACCTGCGTAAGGTGCCTCACACCTGCGTACGGTGGAAGTTCTTGAACGACCGCGACGCGGTCGGACCGCGCTGCCCCTGGTACCGCGAGCCGTAGCGCTCGCTGCCGTACGGGTGCTCCGCCGGCGAGGTCAGCCGGAACATGCACAGCTGCCCGATCTTCATGCCCGGCCACAGCTTGATCGGCAACGTCGCGACGTTGCTCAGCTCCAGCGTCACGTGCCCGCTGAACCCCGGGTCGATGAACCCGGCGGTCGAGTGCGTCAGCAGCCCGAGCCGGCCCAGGCTGGACTTGCCCTCCAGGCGCGAGGCGAGGTCGTCGGGCAGCGAG
>LIQL01000634.1 GCA_001418405.1 Streptomyces diastatochromogenes
CCACGGCGGGACGGCCGACGACGTACGAGGGCGCCCCGCGCAGCGGCACCGCCCCGCCGTCAGGCGCAACGGCGAGAACCCCCACGGCGGGACGGCCGACGACGTACGAGGACGCCCCGCGCAGCGGCACCGCCCCGCCGTCAGGCGCAACGGCGAGAACGCCACGGCGGGACGGCCGACGACGTGGGAATCAGCCCCGCTCGGCAAGGCGCTGAAGGAACAGTGCCTCCGCCAGTGACAGGCGTTCCAGTTCGTCGGGCGACACGCTCTCGTTGACGGCGTGGATCTGCGCTTCCGGCTCGCTGAGTCCGATGAGCAGGATCTCCGCTTCGGGGTAGAGCCCGGCCAGGGTGTTGCACAGGGGGATGGAGCCGCCGAGGCCGGACGTCTGCATTTCCTTGCCGTCGTACGCCTCGCGCAGTGCCGCGGCCATCGAGGCGTAGGCGGGGCTGGTGGTGTCCGCGCGGAACGGCTGGCCCTGGCCGACCTGCTCGACGCCGACCCGGGCGCCCCAGGGTGCGGCGCCTTCCAGGTGGGCGGCGAGCAGCTTGGTGGCGTCGGCGGCGTCGATGCCCGGCGGCACCCGCAGGCTGACCAGGGCGCGGGCGGAGGCGTGTACGGACGGGGTGGCGCCGACCACCGGCGGGCAGTCGATGCCCAGGACGGTCACGGCGGGGCGGGCCCAGAGCCGGTCGGCGACGGTGCCGGTGCCGATGAGTTCGACGCCGTCCAGGACCTTGGCGTCCTTGCGGAAGTCCGCGTCGGAGTACTGCAGGCCGTCCCAGGTGGCGTCGGCGGCGAGGCCGTGCACGGTGGTGGAACCGTCCTCGGCGCGCAGCGAGTCCAGGATCCGGATGAGGGCGGCCAGGGCGTCGGGGGCCGCGCCGCCGAACTGGCCGGAGTGCAGGTTGCCCTCCAGGGTGTCGACCTGGACGTGCACCATCGTCATGCCGCGCAGCGTGGCGGTGACGGTGGGCAGTCCGGCTCGGAAGTTGCCGGAGTCGCCGATCACGATGGCGTCGGCCGCGAGGAGTTCGGGGTGTGCTTCGGCGTACCGTTCCAGGCCGCCGGTGCCCTGCTCTTCCGAACCCTCGGCGATGACCTTGATGTTGACGGGGACGCCGCCGTGCTCCTTGAGCGCGCGCAGCGCGGTCAGGTGCATGATCATGCCGCCCTTGCAGTCCGCGGCGCCGCGGCCGTACCAGCGGCCGTCGCGCTCGGTCAGCTCGAACGGCGGGGAGATCCAGGCGTCCTCGTCCAGCGGCGGCTGCACGTCGTAGTGGGCGTACAGCAGCACGGTGGGCGCGCCGGCGGGGCCGGGCAGGTGGCCGTAGACGGACTGGGTGCCGTCCGGGGTGTCGAGCAGGGCGACGTCCTCGAAGCCCTCGGCCCGCAGGGCGTCCGCGATCCAGTGGGCGGCCCGCTCGCTCTCGCTCTTGGGGAACTGTGCGAAGTCCGCGACCGACTTGAAGGCCACCAACTCGGCGAGTTCGGTCCTGGCCCGTGGTTGCAGGGCGGCGACGGTCTGGGCGAGCTGGCTGTCAGGCATGGAACGCTCCTTGTGGGCGCGGCGTTGGGTACGTGGGGGCACGCGCGGCGGGGTGGGCC
>LIQL01000635.1 GCA_001418405.1 Streptomyces diastatochromogenes
CTGGGAGCACTGTCCTCGGGTGCACCCCGCGGGGGACCCGAGGACAGTGCTCCCAGGGACGCGGGGTACCGTCGCAGCCGTGTACCGCTTCCTGTTGACCCGGCAGTGGGTGATCCTCACCCTCCTGGGACTCGTCCTGATCCCCGTCATGATCAAGCTGGGGTTCTGGCAGTTCCACCGCCATCAGCACAAGGTCGCGCAGAACGCGCAGATCGCGCGCAACCTCGCCGCCACCCCGGTCCCGGTGACCGAGCTCGCCGCGGTCGGCCGGACGCTGCCGCAGGGCGACATGTGGCGCCGGGTCACCGCCACCGGCACGTACGACACCGCGCACGAGGTCGTCGTCCGCCAGCGCACCGCCGCCGACGAGCAGACCATCGGCTACTACGTCCTGACGCCGCTGGTCCTGGCCGACGGCAAGGCCGTCGTCGTCAACCGCGGCTGGATCCCGGCCGGCGACGACCTCACCAAGTTCCCGCACGTCCCGGCCGCACCCACGGGGACCCTCACGGTCACCGGCCGGATGATGGTCGACGAGACCACCGCGGTCAGCGGGATCAAGGACACCAAGGGCCTGCCGCCCCGCCAGGTCATGCTGATCAACAGCAGGCAGCAGGCGAAGCGGGTGGGCCGGCCGATGCTCGGCGGCTACATCGAGCAGACCGCGCCCCAGACCAAGGACAACTCCCCCGAGCTGGTGCCCGAACCGGACCACGACTCCATCGGCCCGCACATGGCGTACGCGGTCCAGTGGTGGCTGTTCGCGGCGGCGGTGCCGGTCGGCTGGGTCGTCCTGGTGCGTCGGGAGCGCCGCGACCGGCTGACCGCCGCGGCCCGGGAAACAGCGGCGGCCGAGCAGCCGGAACGAACCGAGCAGGCAGGGGAGGCCGGGGAGGCCGAGCCGGTTTCCGCGTCGGCGGACCCCGATGACGGCGACGGCGGCGGTACGAAGGCCGCGGACGCCGCAGCCGACGGAGCCGTCGACGGGGAACCGGTAGCCCGTACGGCCGCCGCCCCCGACTAACCCGCCCGCCGCGCGGGAAAGGCCGCGGAGTGCACCCACGCATCGAGGACTACGCGCTCATCGGCGACCTGCAGACCGCCGCGCTCGTCGGCCGGAACGGCTCCATCGACTGGCTGTGCCTGCCCCGCTTCGACTCCCCCGCCTGCTTCGCCGCCCTCGTCGGCGACCAGGACAACGGCCACTGGACCCTGGCGCCACGGGCCGCCGCCGCCCGCGCGCAACGCGCCTACCGCGGGGACTCGCTGATCCTCGACACCGTCTGGGAGACGGAGGAGGGCAGCGTCCGGGTCACCGACTTCATGCCGCAGCGCGACCACATGCCCGACGTCGTGCGGGTGGTCGAGGGACTGCGCGGCCGGGTCGAGATGCGGAGCGTGCTGCGACTGCGGTTCGACTACGGGCGGGTGGTGCCCTGGGTGCGGGCCACCGAGGGCTGCCGGGTGGCGGTCGCCGGCCCGGACTCCGTGTGGCTGCGCACCCCGTCCGCGAGCACCACCTACGGCGAGGACTTCAGCACCCGCTCCGACTTCGCCGTCGCGGCCGGCGAACGCGCCGCTTTCGTGCTGACCTGGCATCCCTCGCACGAGCCCCGGCCCGAGCAGCTCGACCCGTTCGAGGCGCTGGCGGACACCGCCGAGGACTGGCAGGCGTGGTCCGCCCGGTGCCGCTACGACGGCCCGTACCGCGCCGCGGTGGTCCGTTCCCTGATCACCCTCAAGGCGCTCACCTACGCGCCCACCGGCGGGATCGTCGCGGCCCCCACCACCTCGCTGCCCGAGGAGCCGGGCGGGGTCCGCAACTGGGACTACCGCTACTGCTGGCTGCGCGACGCCAGCCTGACCCTGAACTCCCTGCTCTCCGCCGGGTACCTCGACGAGGCCGGTGCCTGGCGGGACTGGCTGCTGCGCGCGGTCGCCGGCGCCCCCGACGACCTACAGATCATGTACGGGCTGGCCGGGGAGCGGCGGCTGCCGGAGTTCGAGGTGCCGTGGCTGTCCGGCTACCGGGACTCGCTGCCGGTGCGGATCGGCAACGCCGCCGTCGAACAGCGGCAGCTCGACGTCTACGGCGAGGTGATCGACTCGTTCCACGTCGCGCGCACCGCGGGACTGCCGGCCGAGCCGCACGCCTGGAGCATCCAACGGGCGCTGATGGACTACCTGGAGTCCACCTGGCGCGACCCCGACGAGGGCATCTGGGAGATCCGCGGCCCGCGCCGGCACTTCGTGCACTCCAAGGTCATGGCGTGGGTCGCGGCCGACCGCGCGGTCCGGGCGCTGGAGGGGCAACAGGAGCTCAGCGGGGATCTGGACCGCTGGCGGGTGATGCGCGACGAGGTGCACCGCGAGGTCTGCGCCCACGGCTACGACGCCGAACGCGGCACGTTCACCCAGTTCTACGGCTCGACGGAACTGGACGCCGCGACGCTGCTCATCCCCCGGGTCGGCTTCCTCCCGGGGGACGACCCGCGGGTGGTCTCCACCGTCGACACGGTGCGCCGCGAGCTGACGCACGGGGGTCTGGTACGCCGTTACAGCACCGAGGGCGAGTCGGTGGACGGGCTGCCGGGCGACGAGGGCACCTTCCTGGTCTGCTCGTTCTGGCTGGCGGACGCCCTGTTGCTGACCGGGCGCCGGGAGGAGGCCCGGAAACTGTTCGAGCGGCTGTTGGCGCTGCGCAACGACGTGGGGCTGCTGTCCGAGGAGTACGACCCGGCCACCGCACGGCAGTTGGGCAACTTCCCGCAGGCGTTCAGCCACGTCGGCCTGGTGGGGACCGCCTTCGCGCTGCACCGCGGAGCGGGGGCAGACTAGGGCCATGGATCTTGGACTCACCGACCGGACGTACCTCGTCACCGGCGCCACCCGCGGCCTGGGCCTCGCCACCGCCCGCGCCCTGGTCGCCGACGGCGCCAATGTGGTGATCACCGGACGCACCGAGGAGGCCGCGGCCGAGGCGGCCGCCACCCTGGGCGAACGGGCCCTGGGCCTCGCCGCCGACAACGCCGACCCGACGGCCCCGGCCCGCCTGGTGGCGGCCGCCCGGGAGCGCTTCGGCGGCTTCGACGGCGTCCTCATCAGCGTGGGCGGCCCGGCGCCGGGCCGCCCAC
>LIQL01000636.1:0-173 GCA_001418405.1 Streptomyces diastatochromogenes
GGAGTGGGGTGACGGGGTCGAGGCGGTGCCGGGGGCGGTGACTGGGACGGTGACTGGGGCTCGGGGCCGTGCCGCACGCGGAGCGCGCGGCCGGACGCCTCAGGCAGCCACCGTCGTCCGTTCCTCCGTCGGTGCATCGGCCGCCCCCTCCCCGTCGCCGTCCGCGTCCGTGA
>LIQL01000636.1:263-2447 GCA_001418405.1 Streptomyces diastatochromogenes
CGCCTCCTCCACGTCATGGGTGACCAGCAGCACCCCGCACCCCCGCTCCTGCCACACCTCGGACACCAGGCGTTGCGCCTTGATCCGGGTCAGTGCGTCCAGCGCGCCGAACGGCTCGTCGAGCAGCAGCAGATCCGGGTCGCGCACCAGCGCCCGCGCCAGCGACGCCCGCTGCGCCTCGCCCCCGGAGAGCGTCTTGGGCCAGGCATCCGCCCGGTGATCGAGCCCCACCTCCGCCAACGCCCGTTCGGCCGCGGCCCGTTCGGGACGACCGGGAAGCCCCAGCAGGACGTTCCGCCAGACCCGCTTCCACGGCATCAGTCGCGGTGCCTGGAACGCCACCGCCTTGCGCCGCGGGACCCACACCTCGCCCCGGATCTCCCGATCCAGCCCGGCCAACACCCGCAACAGGGTCGACTTCCCGCACCCGCTGCGTCCCAGCAACGCCACGAACTCACCTGCTTGCAGCTCCAGTTGAAGCCCGTCGATGACCGGTCGCCCGTCGAACTCCCGCACCAGTTCCGCGACCCGCACGGCGAGCCGCACGCCGCCCGGGGAATCCGCGGGCGGCGGCGCACCGGTTCCGCTCCCGTGGGGGATTCCTGCCTCGGGGCTCACTGCCCCGTGAACGTCGGTCGCCACTGCAACAACAGCCTTTCGAGGGTACGGACGAGGAAATCGGCGAGCAGCCCGAGGACCGCGTAGACCACCAGGCACACGACGATCACGTCGGTGCGGAAGAACTCCCGTGCCTGGTTCATCAGGAAGCCCAACCCGTCGTCGGCGTTGACCTGTTCACCGAAGACCAGTGCCAGCCAGGCGGTCGCCAACGCGTACCGCAGGCCGGTCATGGCGCCGGGCAGCGCCCCGGGCAGCACCACGTGCCGGACCAACCCCCACCGGCCCAGCCCGAGCGCGTTCCCGGCCTCCACCAACTGCGCGTCCACGCCCCGAATGCCGGCGTACACGTTCAGATACAGGTGGAACGCCACCCCGACCGCGATCAGCGCGATCTTCGGAGCCTCACCGATCCCCAACCAGATGATGAAGAGCGGGATCACCCCCACCCACGGGATCGACCGCAACATCTGCACCGTCGCGTCGACCAGATCCTCACCCAGCCGCGAGAGCCCCGACACCAACGCCAACGCGATCCCGACGACCGCACCCAACAACAGCCCCACGAGGACCCGTTGCAGCGACACCCCCATCGCCGACGGCAACGTCCCGTCCGCGACCAGACCGCCGCCCGTCCGGGCGATGTCCACCGGCGACGCCAACAGGTCCGCCGGCAGCACCCCGCCGGCGCTCAACGCCTGCCACACCACGACCAGCCCGACGGGCCCCACGGCCCGCCGCACCCACCGCGGCACCACCCACCGCCGTCCCGACACCGGCACCACCCGGGACAGCTCGACGGCCCCGCCCGGCGCCACCGACGCCCCGACCGCAATCCGCCCGGCCACGGCAGCCTGCTCACCGCTCATACACACCCCAGACACACGGGCACCGGGCGAGCACACCACACCGCACCGCGAGGCCGCGTCATCGCGCACGCATCACGGATCCGGCGCCCGAGGCACCCGGCACGCACAGGAAGGAAAACTCAGCGAGAACCGCAGAACGCGAACGGAGAGAACGTCAGCAACGGCGGCCGCGACGGCAACACGCGGCGGAGGCCACCCGCAGCAGGTCGATGTGACCGCGCGTGGTGAGCAGGGCTGACGTAGACATGCCGCCGAACGTAGCGCCGCCCGCAGAGACCGGTCAAACCCCCGTCTCGGCCACTGGACCTTTGTTGCCACAGCATTGCCCACCCGCCGCCGGCTACCCCCCACTCCCCGCTGGTGGCGTCCGGCCCGCGCTCGCCACCGTTTGGGAAGATCGCCGTATGGCTGCAACCTTCACGACACGAGAAATCGACGTACACACCGGCTCCACGGAGACGGTCCACGACCTGACCGCGGCGTGCCTGTCCTTCCTCCGGGACACCGCACAGGGCCGCGACGGCCTGCTCAACGTCTTCACGCCACACGCAACGACGGGCGTGGCCCTCCTGGAAACCGGCGCCGGCAGCGACGACGACCTCCTATCCGCCCTCCGCGACCTCCTCCCCGCGGACGACCGCTGGCACCACCGCCACGGCACCCCCGGCCACGGCCGCGACCACGTCCTCCCCGCCCT
>LIQL01000637.1:0-360 GCA_001418405.1 Streptomyces diastatochromogenes
CGGCGCCAGCGAACGGCTCTCCCGGATGGCCCGCAGCAGCTCGCGAACCCGCAGCACCTCGTCGGGCTGCTCCGCGGAGTCCACCGTCCGGCCGTCGGCGAAGACGCCCTGGAAGCAGACCAGGCCGCCGGGGCGCAGCAGCCGCAACGATTCAGCGAGGTACTCCAGGTACTCCAGGAGGTCGCCGTCGCAGAAGACGAGGTCGTAGCCGCCGTCCGCCAGGCGCGGCAGCACGTCCAGGGCGCGGCCCGGGATGAAGCGGGCGCGGTTGCCGGCGAAGCCCGCGGCGCGGAACGCCTGCTTGGCGAAGGCCTGCCGTTCGGGTTCGAGGTCCACGGTGGTCAGCACGCCGTCCGGGCG
>LIQL01000637.1:368-1795 GCA_001418405.1 Streptomyces diastatochromogenes
CGGCACCAGAGCAGGGCGGTGTGGGCGGCGTCGTCGATGGTCCCGGCGCCGTACGCCTCGGCGAATGCCAAGCTCGTCTGCCGGTTGCCGGTAATGGCCCTCTCCTGTCCCCGTAGTTGACGCAACCGTGACTGTATCCGCTGCACGCGGGAACCCGCAGATGGGACCGGGCGTTAGAAGGGGGCAGGGGGAGAGACGGGGGGACGCACCGGTGGATACCGCGCAAGAGGCCGGGCGGGAGCCGCGGCGAGACGAGAAGCCACACCAAATGCTGGTCAAAACTGCTTATCCGGAGCTAACGGGCGAGGTGGATATGGTAGGGGCTCTACTGGACACCACCAGAGCCACCAGGGGAGGTGCGGCTGCGGCGGGTGACCGAGGAGTGCGCAGGCGCTTGCGAAGGTCGTTCGCCGGGCCGAAATCCGTGACCAACACCGCTGACCGTTTCCGCCCTCTCGGCCCCAAGGCCAGGGGAGGGGCTCCCGTCGCCGACGCGCCCACCGCGACCTTCGCCGCAGACGCCGACGTGCAGGCGTGGACTCCGCCCACCTGGGAGGAGATCGTCAGCACGCACAGTGCCCGGGTCTACCGCCTCGCCTACCGCCTCACCGGCAATCAGCACGACGCCGAGGACCTGACGCAGGAGGTGTTCGTCCGCGTCTTCCGCTCGCTGTCGACGTACACCCCCGGCACCTTCGAGGGCTGGCTGCACCGCATCACGACCAACCTCTTCCTGGACATGGTCCGCCGCCGTCAGCGCATCCGCTTCGACGCGCTCGGCGACGACGCCGCCGAGAAGCTGCCCAGCCGGGAGCCGGCGCCGCAGCAGCAGTTCGACGACACCCACTTCGACGCGGACGTGCAGCACGCGCTGGACACCCTCGCGCCGGAGTTCCGGGCCGCCGTGGTGCTCTGCGACATCGAGGGCCTGTCGTACGAGGAGATCGCCGCGACGCTCGGCGTCAAGCTCGGCACGGTCCGCAGCCGGATTCACCGGGGCCGCTCGCACCTGCGCAAGGCGCTCAAGCACCGCTCGCCCGAGGCCCGGGCCGAGGAGCGGCAGGAGCGGCGCAGCCTGGCCGTGGTGCCCAGTAGGGAGGTCGGAATCGCGTGAGCGGCAGTGGCGGTCCGTCCCCCGCCGAGCACCATCTCGGCGACCGCCTCGCGGCCCTGGTCGACGGTGAACTGGGGCACGACGCACGGGAGCGGGTGCTGGCGCACCTCGCGACGTGCGGGAGGTGCAAGGCGGAGGCCGACGCGCAGCGTCGGCTGAAGAACGTGTTCGCGCAGGCGCTGTCCCCCGGGCCCTCCGAGGGACTGCTCGCGCGGCTCCAACAACTGCCCGGCGGCGATTCCGACGGCCCCGGCAGTCGGCTCGGCAGCGGCACCTTCGGTCGCGGTGCGTTCGCCGGCGGCGACGGTGCGTT
>LIQL01000638.1 GCA_001418405.1 Streptomyces diastatochromogenes
TGGGCGCGTTCGCCGTCGCCGGGGCCCTGGTCGACCGCCACGGCACCACCAACGTGCTCCGCCTGGCCTCGGCGGCGCGAGCCGTGGTCGTCCTGGCCGCCGCGCTCCTCCTGCCGGCTCTGCCACAGGGGCCGGCTACGACGGTCACCGTCATGCTGCTCGCCGCGTCCACCGGCGTGCTCACCGAGTGCTCCTACATCGCGGCCGAGACCGCGGGCGGTGTGGCCCAGCCGTGAGGCCGGCGATCGAGCGCACCGCGTGCAGTCCGTGCTGCTCGGCATCGACCAGGTCGCCACCCTGGCCGGACCCGCGCTTGCCGCACTGCTGCTCCAGTGGACCGGGGCCGCCGGGATGCTCACCGCTATCGCCGGTTTTTCGCTGCTCACCACCGCCCTCGCCCCGCGCCGGTTGTGCCTTGTGCGCCTGTGGGTTGGGCTGTGCGACTGGTCAGTCGTCGCGGACGCGTGTCCGTCGCGTTCGGTTCCGTGAAGACCCTCACGCTATTTCTTTGCGCCCGGTGTCGACCGGATGCCCCTCGCCGGGCGTATGCCCAGTGAAGCGAGAGATCCGGGAGTGGCTGTTGACCGTCGAGGAGTTCGAAGAGTTCTACGCCCAGGCGGTCGCGCGGCTCACGGGACAGTTGTACGTGATGGTCGGCGACCTGCACGAGGCGCAGGACGTGGTGCAGGAGGCGTTCGTCAAGGGGTGGAGTCGGCGTCGGCAGCTTGACCGGGACGGTCAGCCCGAGGCGTGGATCCGTACCGTGGCCTGGCGGTTGGCTGCGAGCCGGTGGCGCTTTCGGCGTCGCTCGGCCGATGCCTGGAAACGCAGTGGTGCGCCACCGCATGTCGAGGGGCCGGGTCCGGAGAAGGTGGCGCTGGTGGAGGCGCTGCGTGCGTTGCCTGCGCAGCAGCGCCGGATCATGACGTTGCACTATCTGTGCGATCTCACGGTCGAACAGGTCGCAGGTGAGATGGGGCTGTCGGCGAGCACCGTCAAGACCCACCTGAGCCGGGGGCGGTCGGCCCTCGCTGATCGTTTGCAGGATCCGCGTATTGAGGAGGCCCCTGGTGAGTGAGCCCCAGGACCCGTTGCGGTCCCTGTTCCAGCAGGCGGCCCAGGCCGGGCAGACCCGCAGTGAGGCGGCGCCGGTCGCCTACATCGCCGATCGTGCCAGGCGAGTCCGGCGGCGGCGGGTCGCCGGCTTTGCCGCGGCGGTGTGCCTGGCCTTCGGCGGTGGGGTAGCTACCGCTGTCGCGCTCCTGCCCGACCGACCGGCACCCGCCGTTCCGGCGACCAGTCCCTCGCCCAGCAGGCCCGAGCCCGCACCTACCAGCCAGCCTCCGGGTCCATCCTTCCCCGGGCGGGGGACGACGGGGTCCACGCCCACCGCCAGCTCGACAGGCAGTGCGTCCGCATCGCCCGGTGGACGCCCGACACACGCGCCGCCACGGTCCGGCACCAGCACCGAGCCCCGGTCGACCGCCACATCGCCCTGATCCGGCCACCGCAACCGTGACCCGGCGGTCGCCACCGGGCGATCGTGCACGTCTTCACCCACCTCAAGGAGCCCGGTATGCCCCCTATGTCACCTAGTCTGCGTGATCGCACACGCGCCGCTCCCCAGCAGTCCGCGCCCTCAGCACCGTCGCCACCGCACTCCCGACTCCGGCGCCCGGCCTGGGCGACCCCCCGCGTGCAGCGGGACCTTCTGGGCCGGCGGGCGCTGCGGTTGGGTCGAGCCGACCGCGAGGTGCTCTGGCTGTACCTGTTGACTCGAATATCCCTCTGGATCACCGCCTACTGTGCGCGCTGGCTGTTCCCGCCCAACCCCGAAGCCCACAACCCCGGCCCCGCCCTCACCCCCTTTGAGCACTGGGACTGGGGCCACTTCCTTCACATCGCACGCGACGGCTACTTCCCCGACCATGGCGGCCCGTCGCAGAGC
>LIQL01000639.1 GCA_001418405.1 Streptomyces diastatochromogenes
CTGGGCCGTCTCGGCCGCCGGACGAAGATGCCCCGGCGGCCGAGACGGCCCAGGCGTTGGCCTGCGGGCCGTACCCGTCAGCGAAGCTGACTCCGGCACCGGCGGTGGCGAGGCAGCCGATGGCTGCGACGACGATGGCGACTCTCTCAAGTTTGCGCATGGAACCCTTGATCCTTGGTTGCGTGGACGGGGATGATGCCGCGACTGCTAAGTGTGAGGATATGCACACTCAACGTAATCAATCGTGGATTTCGCCCCCTACACTTTCCGTGTCGTTCCCGCAACAGGAGGAACTCTCCCTTCGCGTCCGTGACGCGTCGAACCCGGTGTGCTCCACCGTCCCGGATGACGAGCGGCGAACTCCCGTGCGGCATTCCCGACGATTGCCCGGAGGTGCTCAACGAGCTTGTTGAGCAAGCGAATTGAGGTCGCAGCGGGGCAATGGAAATCCGGCTGCCGATTCGCGTGACGGCCCGCTCGGCATCGCCGCCGGACCCCTCTTCTGTGCTCTGCGGAAGGTGAACGACGTGGGCCCCCAATAGGGGCACGGGAGTGGATCGATACTCACCCGTTTGCCGTGAGTGTCACCACCACCGGCGCCTGCGGAAAGTCGCGCCGGCGGGATTGCCGGTCATGCGGAGTAGGGCGCGGCCGCGACGCTCGATTCCCCTCTCCGGTGTGACTATCGGGGTTCCATAAAGACGACACGGGGTGCGGAAAACTCGCAGGTCCAGGCGCCTTCTGTCGCCTTTTTTCGTCTTTCGACACAGGGCGCGCAACGGAGTGGAACCCCCAGATTGGCGACTGCTAGTGTGCGCGCAGTCACAGCCAGCAATTAGGGCTTAAGTAAAGGTACGAAGGGTCGAGGGTTCCATGCGCAAGCTTCACCAGGTCATGATCGTCGCGGCTGCGGCCGGCGGTCTGTCGGCCGCCGGTGCCGGAATTGGCACCGCCTACGCCCACGATGGCGGCAGGATGCACAAGAACGATCTCTTCCGCCCGTACCAGGAGTGCAGCCCGCAGACCTTCGCCGAGGCCAATCTCCCGATCGGCGTGCTCGCCGTTCCCGAGACCTTGGGCACCACCTGCGGTCAGTTCAACCACGCTTTCACCAAGTAAGGCGCGTCGGGCGATCGCGCCCGGCACCGCTCGCGGGCCCTTCGGGAAATCCTTCCCGAAGGGCCCGCTCGCTTGTGGCGAAACAATTGCCCCGGGCCGGTGCTGCCGAATGGGTGATTCGCTGCGAAGAGCTCGCGTGCGGCCCGGCCCGTTGAATGCCCAAGTGGTCCGGAACTTGCCATGGTTGCAAGGGTCAAGTCCGCTTCGTCGGGTCGTATCATCCGGCGCGTCGCCCAGCAACTGTGAGTCTTTCGTATTAACTATCAGCAACTGCACGAAGTCGATCGGTAACCGATCGTTTCCGCTCACATGGAGAAGAAATGCGCAAGCTTCACAAGGTTGCTGTCGTGGCCGTCGCGCTGGGCAGCGTTGGCTTCTTCGGTGCCGGCACCTCGTACGCCATGGGTGGTTCGGGCATGGGTATCGGCCAGGGCTCCCAGTGCCGGACCCACGACCTGAACGTCGACGTCCTCGGCGAGGTCGGCATCCTCAACGGGGTGTTGGCCAACGCGCTCAACGGAGAGGGCTCGCCCGGCGCGCAGGCCACCCCGATCGGCTCGGGGATCGGCTGCAACAACAGCGTCGGCAAGTAACCGAGAGGGGGTCTGGCGGCCGGCCCACGGGCTCGGGCGCCAGACCCCTTCCGGCATCCCAGGGCCCCGGCGCGGGCCCGTTCGCGGTGCATCGCGCCCTGGCCTCGATCACAAAGGAACGCAGTTCATGTTCAGTCGGAAGAAGACCGCAGTCGTCGTGGCACTGATGGGCGGCCTCACCGCGGCCGGCCTCGTGGTTCCCCAGGCGCACGCCGATGCCACCGGGCTCTGCACCCGTGACATCCAAGGCAACGTCACCTGCCTCCAGCGGACCACCGGTACCAACGAGGACGGCAATTACACCCTCAACCAGGAGCAGAGCTGCGTGCCGACGTCGCCGGTGAAGCTTCCGGGACACGGACTGCTCAACCCGGGAACCACGCAGGTCGGCCCGGCCATCACGTGCAACAACTCGGCACCGGTGCCCGCCGGTGACCACATGGCCCCGATGGACTGAGTTCCTGCGCGGCGCCGGGGTGCGGCGTCCGGCGCGCGAGCGCCGGCGTCGAGCCGGTTGGGAGGGCGGTCTGCTTCCCGCTCCGTCGGAACGAGGGGTGACGGCGCGGCGCACCCCGTCAAAAGGCGCATGGCCGGACCGAGTTGCCCGAGGTCCGGCCATGCGCCGCGTGCGGGATGCGGATGCGCCGGCGCACGCCAAAGGCCCCGGAACCGAGTTGGTGGCTCGGTGCCGGGACCGGATCAGTGCCAGCGCGGGGGAGCGGGCGTCAGAAGGCGTTGTTGTCGCACCGCAGGTTCGCGCCCATGTGGGTCGGCTGCGCACCGGGGGAGCCCTCGCCGTTGAGGGCGTTGCCCAGGGTGCCGTTGAGGAGGCCGACGGCACCCAGGACGTCGACGTTCATGTCGTGCGACCGGCACTCGGTGCCCTGCCCGAGGCCGATGTCGTGCCCCGGCTCGCCGTGGGCTTGGGCGGTGCCTGCGCTGAAGGCGCCGACGCTGCCGAGGGCGGCGGCAGCCACGATGGCGGCCTTGTGGAACTTGCGCATTTCTTCTCCGGTGA
>LIQL01000064.1 GCA_001418405.1 Streptomyces diastatochromogenes
ATCCCACACCGCACCCGACCGACGAACCCACCGACACCCCCTCCACCCCCACGGCCACACCCACCCGCGACGCCAGCACCGGGCCCCGGCCCGCACCGACGGACACGGGCACGCCAGATGCCGGCTCCTCACCCACCGCAGCCGCAGCCGACAGCGACGCCGCGACACCAAAGCCCCCGACCGGCTCCCTCGCCCACACAGGAGCCGACGCCACCCCGTGGCTGCTCGGCGGCGCCGCAGCACTGCTCGCCGTCGGCGCCGCAGCGATCATCGCCACCCGCCGACACGGCCCGGACCACGGTTCCACCGAGAACTGACACGTCGGCACCCAAGGCCCCAGGAATCCGATCCGGATTCCTGGGGCCTTTCGCTCGCCACACGACGGGCTCTTCGGTGAGCGGTCGCACGAAACGGAGGCGGCCATCCACGCCCGAGTATCCATTCGCGTCGTGGACTTCCCTCAATTCTCTGAGGGAAGGGGCTGTGGCTGTGACTCTCGATTCTTGATCGATGCAGCTCGGCAGCTTGAGACTTGCCCCTAGCGATCGAAGACGAAGCCGTTGTCCTCGCCGCAGACGGGCCGGCAGCAGCGGTCGACGCGGGTGACGTCCGCGTTGGCGATCAAGGGGCACGGCATCCGGAGCCTCCAACACGAAGCGGTGTCGGCCCGGCCCACAACCAGCAGCTACCCAGCAGTCTATCCACCAGCCATCGGCTACTGACCGGTGGTGCTACGCCGAAGACCGTCCGGTGCCTTCAAGTTCAGCGCGAGCAGCGGCGATGAAGTTCTGCCGTTCCGCACCAAGTTGATAGCAGTGACGCTCGTAAAGCCCATCGTTGGCGTTCGGTTCTGTGTAGACGGCCAGTACGAAGGCTGCCGGGTCTTCGTAAAGGCCGGTGGCTTCAAGCGCATGTAGCGCCGCGTCCCGGGCCTGACCCAGCGCATCGAGAAGGGAATGGTCGCTGTCCGACGGGTCAAACCTCGCCGCCACGTCCCTCAGCTCGGCAAGAGCGGCGAGGGCAACCGCACGTGGGTCCGTAGGATCGTCCGGATCCTCAAGACGGTTGTACAGCTCCAGGATCATGGCTCGGTGCTCTTCCCAAGAACCCTTGGCCTGTGCGTCACCGCAGATCCTCCGTGCGGACAGCGCAACGTGCGCGGGGCCTTCCAACTCAACGATGACCGTCGCAGTGAGCATGGACTGTTCGGACTCCGAGAAGGCCGCTCGCAGTGCCGCCATCCTCTCTTCTCCGAGCACCCCATCGCTCTCCTTCCGGAGTCGTTCCGATGTGGTGACGAACTGATGCTCCGCCAGCAAAAAGGTCGCGTATGCCTCTCTCCGCGCTTCCCGGCGCCACTGCGTCTGGGCGGCGGATGCTTCGGCGCGGACCGCATCCAGCGCGGCCTTGTAAGTCGCCTCGGCCTGCTGGATACCTGCCCGGGCGGTCGCCTCTGCTTGGGCGATCCCGGCGCGCCCTGTCTCCTCTGCCGTGCGTACGGCGGCCTTCATCTGCCAACGCCCCACCAGCAGTGCGGCCGGGACGCCTACGGCAGCCACGCCGGCGGCGGCTATCGCGCCGAGTCCTTGTAAATCCACAGGCCGATGATCGCCCAACGGGGTCGCTGAGGATGCCGGGTTCGCCGACTCCAGCGTTGGTGACTCGATCACCCACGAGGCCACAGCATCGGACACACGCGCCCCACCAGCCTCAACTTCGGTCTCTTTCCCTTTCTTTGGCCGTCTTTTCTCGACGGCACCTCTAGGGACAGCGGGCCCGCCCGAGCCCCGAGACCCGAAGGAGGGCCCGATGACTGAGACAGTGGCGCGCGCAGCAGGTACTGGGTCGGTGATGGTGGGGGTGGCGCAGCGGCCGGGCACGGTGCCGGCGTGTGCCGACGGTCTGGACGTGCAACGGCGCGGCGCCAAACTGTGCGCCGCGGTGGTGGACGGCGCAGGGCACCAGGACACGACGGTGAGGTACGCCTCGATCGCACCGAAGGTGATGACCCATACCGGCATGGTGATGGGCGGATTGGCGGGGCTCGTCACTGCCGGGCAGATGGCGCAGGCATACGAGACACCGCCGCACGTCTCGGCTGTCTACGCCTGCGTGGAGCCGGGCTGGCCGACCAGCGTGCACTGGATCGGAGACTGCCGTGCCTACGGATGGGACGGGTCCTCGCTGACACAGTGGACCCGCGATCAGACCATGGGGCAGTGGCTTCGCGTCAACGGCGTCGCGGTGGAGATCGCAGAGGACCACGACAACTGGTCGCGCGTTGGGCTGGCCCAGGCGACAGCGGCGACGTGTCGGCAGGTGGAGATCCCCGAAGAGACCAGCTTGGTTCTGCTCGTGTCGGACGGGGTCTCGGACCAGGTGGACCTGGAGACAGCGGAGGCCCTGTGCCGCACCTATGCGGCGGATCCGCAGGCGCTCGCCGAGGCCCTTGTGGACGCCGCCGAAGATGACGCTGAGGGGTACCGCGACGATGCAAGCGTGATCGTCCTCTTGCGGGTCTGAGGGCTGGCGGCCGCGGAACCAGCGGCAGAGGCACGTGGTCGCGCTCGCTCGGCACCAGAGTGCGACGATCGCGACCACGCAGGCAGGAGGGCTATTCAGGCCGGACCTGTTCGGCCTGCATGCCCTTCTGCCCCCGCGCAGCGACGAAGGACACCCTCTGACCTTCCTTGAGGGATTTGAAGCCGTCTGCCTCGATAGCCCTGAAGTGAACGAAAAGGTCGTCGCCTCCGCCGTCGGGGGCGACGAAGCCGTATCCCTTCTCGTCGTTGAAGAGCTTCACCGTGCCGCTCTGCCACGTTTTCGCCGATCTCTTGGAGAAATGGTGATCAACTCGGTCACAGCATCAGCGCCCGGCCCGGTCAGCCACAAGCCGCCCCGCCGCCTGCGCCAGGGGGTCAGCCAAGGTTCCAGCGGCCCACCACGGTGTTCAGGGAGGCGCCGCGGCCGGGCTTGATCTCGCCGCCGTAGGCGGCGCCCAAGCAGGTGCTGCCCCTGTACAGGGCGATGGTGTCACTGGTGTTGTTGAAGACGGCGCGGGCCTCGATGCCGCCGGTGTCCTGGCAGAAGTTCGCCCATGGCTGAGTGGTCTTCTTCCCCGAGAACCCGGTGGTCTCCCAGAAGCACACGTTGCCGCTCGCGCACGGCTCGATCACCCGGAACGAGCGCGTTTCGTCCGGCAGCTCGGTCCACTTGTTGTAGTCCAGCAGCGCCACCGGGTCGCTCGTGCAGCTCGCGTCGGCGAAGATCAGGACCGTTGTGCCGGACTTCAGGTTGTGCACGCCCCGGGCCCTGGACGACGACGTTCCGCCCGGCCAGGTGGCCGTGCCGGAAAGGCAGTCACCCGCGGACGGGTTCTCGTACCGGTAGACCTTCCCCTCCCAGCCGCTCTTCTCCCAGAGACAGACCTGACCCTCCGAGCACAGCTCACCGGCACTGGCGGGCGAGGCCCCCAGCACCGACCCGGTCACCACCGTCAACGCCGCGACCACCGAACCGACCGCCCGCCCCACGGAATTCCGTTTGCTTGTCGACACGAACGACACACCTCTTCCTGCATTCATCAACGAAGACACACCCGCCAGGCCGCACACGGACGGACACCGCACGCACGCGCTCACCGGGCAACGGCCCAGTCACAGGCCCGTCCACCGGACTACCGACACAACCTCACGAGCGATACGCCCAAACCAGGCCAATGACGCGGGTGTCCTCTGACACGAGACCTTGGCTGTTTGCCGGGAGATTTTGACGACCAGCAATCCTCTGCCACTTGATCTTGACCGATGGCCCTCCAGCGTTAAGGGGAGAGGTAGTTGGGCCAGATGTCGGACATCCCGTAGGGCCCTTCCTGGTCTGAGACGATCAGCAGGACCGTACAACTGAACGCAGGGGTGAAGAACGTGATCAATCTTGTGCTGCTCGGCGTCGTGGTGCTCGCCGTCGGCGGGTGCGCATGTGTGGTGTGGGCGGAGCGCGGCGGACCTCGCTGGGTCCGCCGCGTGGCGGCCGTGACGCTCGCCGCGAGCGAGCTCGTGCGTCGCTCCCAGAAGCGTCGGCGCCGGAGCGGGAACCGGACCACCAGCGGTAGTGACTAGAAACGGTCAAGGTCACCTAGCGATCGGTCAAGATCACTTGCCAGGGGTCAGCGGGGTTGTCCTGTGCCACCGAACCTTGATCGTGTGTCAACGAAATTTGACTAGTGCAGGCCGCTCGCTGAGATTCGTGGCGCAGG
Source organism: Streptomyces diastatochromogenes (assembly GCA_001418405.1). Classification (GTDB taxonomy): domain Bacteria; phylum Actinomycetota; class Actinomycetes; order Streptomycetales; family Streptomycetaceae; genus Streptomyces; species Streptomyces albulus_C. Next base: position 4,256 of record LIQL01000064.1, read on the forward strand.
ATGTCGAGAAGGTGCCACCGGCTCCGTCCCAGGGGCATCAGCGGCCACCGGCCGCACGCGGAAGAAGGAGAGACCGGCATGGCGATTCAGCGGATGGACAACGTCGGCATCGTTATCGAGGACATGGATGCCGCCATCGCGTTCTTCTTGGAACTCGGTATGGAGCTGGAGGGCAGAGCGGAGGTCGAGGGTCTCGTCGCCGACCAGTGCACCGGACTCGACGGCGTCCGCTGTGACATCGCGATGCTCCGGACCCCGGACGGTCACAGTCGGCTTGAGCTGGCGAAGTACCGCAGCCCCGAGGCGATCAGCGCCGGGCCGCGCAACAGACCACACAACATTCTGGGCACGCACCGCATCATGTTCGCCGTCGACGACATCAAGGACACCGTTGCCCGCCTGCGCACCCACGGCGCCGAACTCGTCGGCGAGCTGGCACAGTACGAGGACAGCTACCGGCTCTGCTACGTCCACGGCCCCGAGGGCATCATTGTCGGACTGGCCGAGCAGCTCAGCTGAAGGGTGGCGGGGATCTGGTGCACCCGCAAGCCCTCCGGCCACCACCCTTGACGACCAAACCCCCGTGCCACCCAAACTTCGTTGGCACGCGCTCAAAGCTCGGTGGCACAGGACAGGGGTAGCCGCCTCCGGGTCCGACGCCCGGCGGCTAAAATCAAACATGTGTACGATCTGCCGCCGGACCTGCCTCGCCTCCGCACCCTAGAGACGTGGCTGACCATGACCCTGCGGCGGGTCCAGAAGGCAATCGCCGCCGCAGAGCAGGAGGCAGTCCAGCGGCAGCCAGCCGCCCTTCCGCCCCCGGACTGGGTGCTGCAACTGGACGTCGGCCGCGACGCCCGCCCCGTGGTCGTGCACGTCGGCGCCTGCAACCTCGCCGGCCGCCGCGCTCGGCCGATCAGCCGCGAGCAAGCCTCCCGTGCGCTCACCGAGGGGCTGGAGGCGTGTGCCATCTGCCGGCCGGATACGGAACTCGGCATCCTTTGACCTGCGCGCCACAGGGGACAGTCGCACGCTGGGAGGATGCGGGACCACGCTCCGGTCGTCGTGCACCGCCTGTCCGCCAGCGGCGGGCGGCGGGTCACGGTGCGCGACCAGATCCTCGGGCTGGCCTACTCCGATGCCGATCTCGCCGAGTTCTTGCGCCGCGCCGGCGTAGCGGACCCGCAAGCGATCCTCGACGACCCAGCGTGGATCGAATGGCGGGACGGCGAGCCCCACGAGTACGGCACCCGCGGACCCCATAGTGCATGAGGCCCCTCCGAAGCCGAACGGTTCACTGCCGTGCCGAAGGCCGTGTGCTGCGCCGGCCAGGCTGAAAGCCGCCGATCGGTTGAACGGACTTTCGGGAATACAGGCGTGGGCCCCGGCCCGACGACGCTGAAAAGGCAGGTGCACTCGATGCGAACCTGCCGCTCGATCAGCTGCGCCAAGCCGTCCCCGAGCCTTTCCTTCCCTGCGGGCGCCGGGACGCCCCTGGAGGCCGGCATCGCGACCCTCCAGCCCGGCAGCACCGCCCTACACGAAACACGACGGCACAAGGCTTAACCCAAAGAGGTGGTTTGCCGTTCCAACGGGGTGGCAGGGCGGCGCCCTGCGATGGGGTGGGCACGGCTTCGCCGTTCGCACCAGCAGCGGCCCTCTCACCTCAAGGAGTGTGGATGCCCAGCCAGAACCCGCCCGGGGTCTTCGTGACGGAGCTCCCCAGCGGAGTACGCACGATCACCGGGGCGAGCACATCGGTCCCGGCGTTCCTCGGCTACACGATGGCCTCCGCCAACGACGAAGCGGACGCGGCCCTCAAGCCATTCACCGACGCTGAGCGTGTCGTCCCGCAGAAGATCGGCAGCTGGCGGGAGTTCGCCGCCCGCTACAACACGGCGGGAATCGCCAAAGATTTCGCGGACGCGACCGACCCGGCCTCAATTCATACGCTGGAGCGGTGCTGGCGCCTGGCCGAAGCGGTCTACGGGTTCTTCGCCAACGGCGGGAGCAGCTGCTGCGTGGTGGGCTTCACCAGTCCGCAGAACGCCGTCTCGCCCGAGGATCTCAAGGGGAACGCGGATGCTCGCACGGGTCTCGCCGGCCTGGAGACTGTTCCCGAGGTCACCATGATCGCCGTGCCCAGCCTCTGGGACATGACCGCGGATATCTCCTCCGAGAAGGAGGTTCCCGCGCCCGAACACGCCGCGGGCATCAGCAGGATGGCCGAGGTCGTGAAGCACTGCACCGAGCAGCGCAACCGGCTGGCGATCCTCGATCCACCGCCCGGCCAGACCCCGTCCCAGGTGGGGTCCTTCGCCGACACGCTCGACTCGCGCGACTCCGACGCCGCCGCCTTCACGACCCTGTACTACCCATGGATCACGGTCCCGGGCATCGACGCCGTCGAGCGCACCGTGCCGCCATGCGGTCACGTGGCGGGCGTCTGGGCCCGCACCGACGCCGAACGCGGCGTCTTCAAGGCCCCCGCCAACCAGAGCCTCCGCAGCGCACTGAAGATCGAAACCCTCCTGACGGACGACGAGCATGGTGAGCTGAACGCGAAGGGCGTCAACTGCCTGCGCCTCTTCCCGGACAGGGGCTTGCTGGTGTGGGGCGCTCGCACCAGGTCAACCACCCGTGACTGGCGCTACCTCAACGTCCGCCGCCTGGTGTCCTACCTCTCCGACTCCATTCGCCAGTCCTCGACCTGGGCGGTGTTCGAGCCCAACGACGAGCGGCTGCGGGCGACGTTGCGGCACTCCGTCTCCTCGTTCCTCAACGACCAGTGGCGACAGGGCGCCCTCACGGGACGCACACCGGACGAGGCGTTCTACGTGATCTGCGACGACACCAACAACAACCCCGAGACCGTGAAGAACGGCAACGTCATCTGCGACATCGGCGTCGCACCGGTGCGACCCGCCGAGTTCGTCCACTTCACCATCACCCAGGTCGCCGGGCAAAGTGACACAGCCACCTGACGGCCCCACCCGTCTGCCCCGCCCCGGCGGGGCAGACGGGTGGGGC
>LIQL01000640.1 GCA_001418405.1 Streptomyces diastatochromogenes
GCCCACACCCGGTGGGCCGGCAACCCGATCGCCGGCGAACGCCCCGCCCGCCCCGTCCCGGCACGCGCGGAGGGAGGTGCGGCCGCGTGACCCGATGCAGTCGGCGCGCCCTGATCCGGGGCGCCGCCCTGCTCCCGTTCGCCGCGACGGTCGCGGACGGCCCCACCGGGCCGCTCCCGGCCCGCTACTTCCCGCGGCACGGCACCTACGCCCACGACACCGTCTCGTACGACCTGCACCTGGACTACCGCCCGGCCGACGGCGGCCTCGACGGGCGGGCACGCATCGAGGCGGTGGCCAACGAGCCCCTGGACCGGGTGGAGTTGGACCTCTCCCGGCTCACCGCGCACACCGCCATGATCGACGGGGTCCGGGTCCGCGCCCGCCAGCAGAACGGGAAGCTGTACCTGGCCACCCCGCACCCGCTCGCCACCGGCGCGCGGTTCACGGTGGACGTCGGCTACCGCGGTCGGCCCCGGCCGGTGCGCTCCCCGTTCGGCCCGATCGGCTGGGACCGCACCGGCGATCCGCACGACGGGACCATGGTCGCCTCCCAGCCGCTGGGCGCCCCGTCGTGGTTCCCCTGCAACGACCGCCCCGACGACAAGGCGGCCTTCACCTTCCGGATCAGCGTCCCGCACGGCCAGCACGCCCTCGCCAACGGCACGTTGCTCGAACGCCGCCGCAGTGGGCACCGCGAGTGCTGGACCTACCACCACCCCGGCCCGATGGCCCCCTACCTCGCCGCGCTCTACACCGGACGGTTCCGCCACGACAGCGGCACCGCCCAACTCGGCCCGGGCCACCCGACGATCGCGCTGCACAACTCCTACCCGGCCCGGATGGCCGAGGACGCCGCGCACGACCTGGCCCGCCAGCCCGAGATGCTCCGGGCGTTCAGCGGCCACTTCGGCCGGTACCCGTTCGAGGCGTACGGGGCGGTGGTCGTCGACGCCGAACTCGCCGCCCCGGTCGAGAACCAGACCCGGTCGGTGTTCGGCAGCAACCACATCGACGGGGCCCGCGGCGCCGAAACCCTGGTGGCCCACGAGATCGCGCACCAGTGGTACGGCAACAGCGTCAGTCTGCGCGACTGGCGCGACATCTGGCTCAACGAGGGCTTCGCCACCTACGCGGAGTGGCTGTGGTCCGAGCACATCGGCGAGGACTCCGCCGAGGAGATCGCCCGCCGGGAGTGGCGTTCGCTGCGCGACCGCCCCCAGGACCTGCGGGTCGCCGACCCCGGCCAGCGCCGGATCTTCGACGACCGGATCTACGTCCGCGGCGCCTGCACCCTGCACGCGCTGCGTCGGGCCGTCGGCGACGACCGGTTCTTCGCGGTGCTGCGCGGCTGGCACGGCGAGCACCGCGGCGCCAGCGCCGACACCGCGGCGTTCGTCGCCCACGCCGAACGCTGCGCCGGGCACCCGGTCCGCCCGCTGCTGCACACCTGGCTGTACGACAAGCCGCTGCCCGCGCTCGCGGCCTGAGCGCTCCGCGTGCCCGGTGGCGGACGGATCCCCGTCCGCCACCGGGCACGGCCGGTTCAGTGGCGGCGCCGTACCTTCAGCGCCGTGTCGATCCGTTCGAGCGGCTGCCCGTCGGGGCCGTCCTGCATCCGCGTGAACTCCTCGCTGAGCTGCACCTCCCACGCGTCGGCGGGCAGCTCCAGCGCCGCCAGCACCTCGTCGGTCGTGGGGAACTCGTCCACCGGGTGGCCATGGCCGTGCCCGTGGTCGTGATCGTGGCCGTGCTGCCACGGCGGCGGCCCGGCGTGCCCGACGATCAGGAGCACCCCGCCCGGCGCCACCGCGGCCACCGCGGTCCGCAGGATGCGCTCCCGGAGGACCTCGCCGGGGTTGTGCAGGAACTGCGCGGAGACCAGGTCGTAGCTGCCCTCCGGGAAGGACAGCGACAGGTCCCGCCGCTGCCAGTCGATGCGGTCGGCCACCCCGGCCGCGGCCGCCTGTTCGGCCGCCCGGCCCAGGGCCACCCCCGACACGTCGACGGCGGTGACCCGCCAGCCCTGCGTGGCCAGCCAGATCGCGTCCGCCCCCTCGCCGCAGCCCAGTTCCAGCGCGGTGCCCGGGGCCCGGTCGCCGACCTCACGGACCAGCGTCGCGTTGGGGTTCCCGCTCCAGATCCGGTCGCGCTCGGCGTACCGGGCGTCCCAGAACTCCTCGTCGGGGACCATGGTGCTGCCGTTGCCGTGGTTCATGTGGTGCACTCCTCTTCGTCCGGTCACGGCAAAGCCTCGGCCGTACCCTGGCCATCCGGCAAAGTCCGTTGCCGATACCGCAACGAAGCGGAGGGAGCCCCCGTTTAAAGTTCGCCCTCGACCGCCCCGCCCACGTCATGGGCGATGTGCACCGCGGCCTCCTCGGCGGACGCCGCGCCCCCATCGATGCCGACGTCGCGGGCGACGACGTCGTTGCTGCCGCCGCCGCGCCAGAACCCCTCGTCGAAGCTGACGATCCGCCCGGCACGCTCCTCGCCGACCTGGTCGTCGTAGGGCTCGCCGGCGCCGTCCGGCAGGTCGCCGATGCCGTCGCCGTCCGGCGCGCAGACGTCCGGCAGTTCGAGGGAGAGCCGGTGCGCCAGCGATTCGCGGTCGTGCTGCTCCTGCGCGGTGGTCCCCTCGTGGTTCACCACGAACGGGCGCTCCGGCGGCGAATACCCGGTGTCCAACGCCTCGTCGAGCCCCGGCTCGTCCAGGGCGTCCTCCATGTCGAGGTCGTTGGGATTGTCCTGCGAATCGAATCTGGGCGGCTGGTAGACCTCGTCGCCCATGGCGTCGTCGGACATTGCCGCCCTCCTCTTCTCCTCCGCGTGGACGGTGCGTGTGCCCTCCGTGGCCATTGTCCGCCACCGCGGGCCGCTCGGCCTCAGGAGCGCCGGTCCTCGGTCCCCAGCCCGAGCGACTCGGCGATGCCCTGCACGTTGGCGTACCGGTGGTGGGCCGGCAGGCGCTCCGCCATCGAGACCAGGCGGTCGGGCGCGTGGTTGCGACGCAGGGTGCGCAGGACGTCGTTGCGCTCGGCCGGGTAGACGCTGCGTCCGAGGTACTGCGCGAGTTCGGAGCGCAGTCCCACGTCGCGCTCGGACATGCCGTGCGGCGTGCCGCCGCGGTAGACGCTCTCCGGCGACGGCGCCGCCGTCGGCTGGTCCTCGCCGGCCGGCTCCAGCTCGCGGTTCTCGTCCGTGCGCAGTGAGCGGTCCAAGGTCAGCTGGCCCCGAAGCTGCTTCTTCATCATGTCGTCCCGGGCGGGACCGGTCTTGTCCATGCCGTGTTCCATGACCATGGCTGCCTCCGTTGCCTCCGGTTCCAGTCTCCCCGTTCCCCCCGCCCTGACAACACGGCGCCCGCCCTGTCCCTTATACACATCC
>LIQL01000641.1 GCA_001418405.1 Streptomyces diastatochromogenes
TCCCCCTCCCCCTCTTCCGTCAGGTCGTCCGGGAAGACTGGATCGACTACAACGGCCACCTCAGCGAGGCGTACTACGTCCTGGTCTTCGGCTTCGCCACCGACGCCCTGATGGACGCGTGCGGTCTCGACGCCGCGTACCGGGAGCGCACGGGCTGCTCGCTCTACACCGTCGAGGCCCACGTCCGCTATCTCGACGAGGTCCCCCGCGGCAGCCAACTGGCCGTCCGCACCACGGTGCTCGGCGCGGCCGCCAAGAAGCTCCGCGTGGTCCACGAGATGTACCGCTGCGATCCCGCCGGCGCTCCCAGCGGCGCCCCGGTGGCCACCGAGGAGCTCTTCCTGCTCCACGTCGACCAGCGGCAGGGGTCCGCCGTCCCGTTCCCCGACGCCACCCGCGACCAGCTGGCCGCCCTCACCACACCGGCGCCGGACTGGGCCGGCCGCGGGATCCGCCCGGTCGGCATCTGACCGTCGGCCCACGGGTCGGTGCCCGGCCCGCACGGCCGGGCACCGACCCGAAATGGCGTTGCCCCTCAGCCGCGACGGTGTTCTGATCACTGATCATGCGTCATGTGCACCCCCCTCTTCCCCATCCGCGCGAGCTGCCGGCCAGGATCGAACGGAACCTGGCCGAGCACGCCTGCCATCTGCACCGGAGCCTCCCGGACGCGGCCGTCACCGAGGCCGCCGACCTCCTCGTCGCGGACAGCGGCCTCGCCGACGACACCTTCAACGTCGTCGCCGGGGCCCGCTTCGACGGGGCCACCGCCGCGGCCCGGATCGCCGACACCGTCCGCACGGTGGCCGCGACCGGCCGTCCCTTCTCCTGGTGGGTGGGGCCCGCCTCGACACCGCCGGACCTGGCCGCCCGGCTCGCGTCCGCCGGCCTCCCCCCTTCCGTACACGAAACGGCCATGTGGGCCGCGCTCGACGACGCCCTCCCCGGCGCCGTCCCGGGCCCCCTGGACGTCCAGCAGGTGACCACCCCCGAACAGCTCGCGCACTACGCCGCGGTCCTCGCCGCGAACTGGGACCCGCCCGCCGACACCGTGCGCCGCTTCTACGCGCGCGCCGCCCGGCAGGCGCTGGCCGCCGACTGTCCGGCCCGCTACCTGGTCGGCTACGCGGCCGGCCGCCCTGTCGCGTCGGCCGAGGTGTTCCACCACGCCGGCGTCGCCGGGATCTACAACGTCTGCACCCTGGCAGCCCACCGCCGCCGCGGACACGGCACCGCCCTCACCCTGGCCGCGCTCCACGCGGCCCGCGCCGAGGGCGCCGCCGTCGCCGTGCTCCAGGCGTCCGCGGACGGCGAACCCGTCTACCGGCGGCTGGGCTTCCGCCCCTGCGGCCGCTTCACCGAGCACCCCCTCGGCCCCTGAGCCCCGTGCGGACGGCTCCGGCTCAGCCCTTCGTCAGCGCCTCCGCCACCCGGAGGGTCATCTGGAGCTGGGTGGCGTCCCGGTGGGTCGGGCTGAACGCGATCACCGCGCGGCGCTGCTGGTCGCGGGTGGCGACCAGCGCGGACGCGTAGCCGTACCGTTCACCGGTCTTGCCCCAGAAGGTGATGCCGTTCATGGTGACGGTCTGGAGCCCGGCGCCGTAGCGGGCCGGGCTGCCGTCGACCATGCGCACCCCGTCGGGCAGGGTGAACATGCGCTCCAGGACGGGGCGCGGCAACAGCGTGCCGGAGAACAGGGCGGTGAGGAAGCGGTCCAGGTCGCCGGTGGTCGATATCATCTCGCCCTCGCCCCAGGCGGCCGTCTGGTCGTAGGCGGTGATGTCGAGCAGGCTGCCGTCGGTCATCCTCATGTAGCCGTGCACGTGCGGGCCGTGGATGCGGGGGTCCTTCCCGGGCAGGGAGGTCCGCCGCATGCCGAGCGGGTGCAGGATGCGGCTGGCGATCGCCTCGCCGTAGTGACGGCCGGTCAGGCGCTCGATCAGCAGGGCGAGGAGCACGTAGTTGATCCCGCGGTACTCCTGCTTGCTGCCGGGGGCGAACTTCATCGGGCCGTGCGAGACCAGGGACACCAGCTGCTGGGGGGTCCACCTGTCGTAGCGGTGGCGGGCGATGCCCTCGGGGGTGGAGAGGTCCGGAGCGCCGTCGCGCGACTCGTCGGGCAGGCCGCTGGTGTGGTTCAGCAGGTGGGTGACGCTCAGGCGCGGGAACGCGGACGGCAGGAGGTCGGGCAGGTAGCGCTGGAGGGGCGCGTCGAGCACGAGCCGGTGTTCGGCGGCCAGTTGCAGGATCACCGTGGCGACGAACACCTTGGTGATGCTGCCGATGCGGAAGGTGTCGTGCGCGCCGATGGGTCGGCCGCTCGCCCGGTCGGCGACGCCGGCGGTGCCGTACCAGCGGCCCGCGGAGCCGGTGACCCGCACCTGGGCGCCGGTGACCTCGGGGTGCGCCAGATCCGAGAGCGCGGCGCGCAGGGCCGCGACGTCCAGCGGCGGGAGCGGCGCGGGCGGGACGGGCGGTGCCGGTCGGGGCGCCGCGGCGGCGGGGCGTGCCGGCCCGAAGGCGGCGAGCGCCGCCGCGCCGGCCACCGCCGCACCGACGACCGCCCTGCGGGAGAGGGGGTTCGTCGCGTCCGGGACCGCGCCCGCCCCGGCGTCGAAGGGCGGTCGGGAGGGCTGCTGTGGAGTCATGCCCGCCACTGTGCCGCTGCCGGGGCGCGCCGGCCTCAGGGATCACCCTGAACCCGTCCCGGATGCGACCCTGAGCGGGTAGCCGTCCGACACGCGAACGGAGATCAAGGTCATGTCCACGCAAGGCCACCGCATCGAGATCAAGCAGGGCACCGAACACGTCCGGGTCGTGGTGAACGGGCAGTTGCTCGCCGAGAGCCGGCGACCGCTGCTGCTCCTGGAGACCGGCTGTCCGGTGCGGTACTACCTGCCGCCGGAGGACGTCCGCACCGACCTGCTGACGCCCTCCGCGACCCACACCGTCTGCCCGTTCAAGGGCACCGCCTCCTACTGGTCGCTCGCACAGGGCCCCGAGGACCTCGTATGGGCCTACCCCGAGCCGCACGCCGGGGTGGCGGAGATCAAGGATCATCTCTGCTTCTACGAGGTGCAGTTGGGGGAGTGAGGGCCGTCGCCCGGACCGCGCACAACAACGTTAGGAAAGTTTCCTGACAATTAATGCCGCAGATTCTTGACGCGTACATGGTGGTCCCTTCAGGATCCCTTGGGACGGCTCCCCCATGCCGATCCAGGAGACGGATATGACGTCCATCCCCCGCGCCGAGCAGCCCGAGCGGCATCCGGCGCAGCACCCGAAGAACCACCAGTACCCGCCGGCCGGCCGGCGGAAGTCCGCGGCCGGCGGCCCCCGTTGGGGAATTCCCGCCGCCGCGGGCGCCGCCCTCGCGCTCGTCGGCGGCGTGGCGCTGTGGTCCGCCCCCGGTCGCGCGGCCGGCGACATCGCCGAGCAGTGCACCGCGAAGGACCGTGACTGCGAGCACGCCAGGACCGCGGCACTGGTCAAGAAGATCGACCCGGCGTTCGTGCTGACCATGGGCGACAACCAGTACGACGACGCCCGCCTGAAGGACTTCACCAAGTACTACGACAAGACCTGGGGCGCCTTCAAGGACAAGACCCACCCGGTCGCCGGCAACCACGAGACGTACGACCCGGCCGGCGCCCTCGCCGGCTACAAGGCGTACTTCGGCGCCCGGGCGTACCCCCAGGGCAAGCCGTACTACAGCTTCGACCAGGAGAACTGGCACTTCGTCGCACTGGACTCCAACACCCTGGACTCCGCGCAACTGGCCTGGCTGAAGGCCGACCTGGCCGCCACGTCCAAGAAGTGCGTGGCCGCCTACTGGCACCACCCGCTCTTCTCCTCCGGCGAGCACGGCAACGACCCGGTCAGCCGCCCGGCGTGGAAGCTCCTTCGGAACGCCGGGGCCGAACTCGTCCTCAACGGGCACGACCACCACTACGAGCGGTTCGCCCCCCAGGACCCCGACGGCACGGCCGACGCGAACGGGATCGTGGAACTGCTCGGCGGCATGGGCGGCGCCAACCCGTACAAGATCGAGGAGGTGCAGCCCCACAGCGAGAAGCGGCTCACCGACACCTTCGGCGTGGTACGGCTGCACTTCACCGACCACGGCTTCTCCTGGGACCTGATCGGCACGGACGGCAAGACGAAGGACAGCAGCCCGTCCTACCAGTGCCACTGACCGCCGGGGCGGCCGCAGCGCCCGGACCGGCCGACGCACACGGCACGGCCGGCCCGTACGGCGCCGCCGCCCGAGTCCATCCCCCCTACGTCCCTCGGGTCTGATCCATGTATCTCGCGACCACGGATGCGGCCGCGACGGCGAGGGTGACGCGGGGCCGCGTCGGCGGGCCGGTACTGGCCCTCGGCGCGGTCAGCCTGGTCACCGACGTCTCCTCGGAGATGGTCACCGCCGTGCTGCCCCTCTACTTCGTCCTCCAACTGGGCCTCTCCCCCCTCCAGTTCGGCTTCCTCGACGGCCTCTACAACGGCGTCACCGCCCTCGTCCGCCTGGCCGGAGGACGCGCCGCCGACCGCGGCGGCCGGCACAAGCTGGTCGCCGGGGCCGGTTACGCCCTGTCCGCGCTGTCCCGGCTGGGACTGCTGTTCGCCGGCGGCGGCACCCTCGGCGTCGGCGCCGCGCTCGCCGCGGACCGCATCGGCAAGGGCGTCCGCACCGCCCCACGGGATGCCCTGATCTCGCTCAGCGCGCCACCGGACGCGCTCGGCCGGGCCTTCGGCGTCCACCGGGCGATGGACACCACCGGCGCCCTCCTGGGGCCGCTCGCCGCGTTCGCGCTCCTGTGGGCCACCGCCGACGCCTACGACGCGGTGTTCGTCGTCAGCTTCTGCGTGGGACTGCTCGGGGTGCTGCTGCTCGTCGCCTTCGTCCCCGGGCGGGCCGCCGCGCCACCCCACCCACAGGAGCCGCACCCGGCGCCCCGCGCCCGGGCGCGGTTGCTCGCCCCGCTGCGCGATCCCGCCTTCCGGCGCCTCTGCACGGCGGCGGGGCTGCTGGGTGCGGCGACCATCGGGGACTCCTTCCTGTACCTGCTGCTCCAGCGCCGGCTGGACTTCGCGGTGAGCTGGTTCCCGCTGCTGCCGTTGGGCGCCGCCGCGGTCTACCTCCTGCTGGCCGTACCGGCCGGCCGGCTCGGCGACCGGATCGGCCGCCGGGTG